>JAFXUU010000106.1 GCA_017524845.1 Oscillospiraceae bacterium | reverse complement strand
CTTAATATAACAACGGGCGGAAGGATTTGCAAGCGCACAATGCGGATTTCCGCCCTGCCCGCCGGGACATCCGGCAGAACCCGCCGGAGCAGTTGATTTCTCCCTGATAACTATGTATAATATTAGAATCATAGAAAGAAGCTGCCCTGGGCGGCGGAAGGGAGAAACCCATGGACCTGCAGGCGTTGTTTGACCGCATCGGCTACAAGGAGGGAGGCACGGACACGGAACGCCTCATCCGCCTCCACCGCTGTTACGCTACCCACGTCCCCTTCGAGAACATCGACGTATATAACGACAAGGACATTTCCCTGAAGACAGAGGATCTCTTCGACAAGATCGTCACCCGGCACCGGGGCGGCTACTGCTTTGAGATGAACGGCTTTTTCCATGCCATCCTGCGGGAGATGGGCTTCCCCTCCTACGGGGTGCTCACCCGCCTGAGCATGAACGGAAGCGGCTTCGGCGCCTACCTCCACCGCATGAACCTGACGGAGGCGGACGGGGTCCGCTATATCTGCGACGTGGGCTTCGGGGGGGACTGCTTCTGCCGCCCCCTGCGCCTGGAATACGACGTGCCCCAGAAGGTGCACGGCATGGTGTACCGCGTGGTGCCCGGGACCACCCCCGGCGTGGAATACACGGTGCAGATCCAGCGGGGGGAGGAATTCCAGGACCTGATGGGCTTCATCGACCGGCCCGCCCAGGACGAGGATTTCCAGGTCAGTAATTATTATGTCAACCGCAGCCCCTGGTCCGGCTTCCGGAAGATGCTCATGCTCAACAAGTTCACCGACGACGGGCGGGCCAGCATGTTCAACCTGAGCCTGACCCTGACCACCCCCGAAGGGGTCCGCCGCCGGGAAGTGAGCTGGGAGGAGCTGCCGGAGGTATTGGAGACGCACTTCGGCCTCGACGTCATGCCGGACCATCCTCCCCTGCCCATGGGCCCCGCCTGATGGACCACGAGGGCTGGATGCGCCATGCCCTGGCCCTGGCGGACGAGGCGGCGGCGGCGGGAGAGGTGCCCGTGGGCTGCGTCGTCGTCCGGGGGGACCGGATCATCGGCAGGGGCCGGAACCGGCGGGAGGAGGAACGCTCCGCCCTGGCCCATGCGGAGATCGACGCCATCCGGGAGGCCTGCGCCGCCCTGGGGGACTGGCGGCTCGGCGACTGCGGCCTCTATGTGACCCTGGAGCCCTGCCCCATGTGCGCCGGGGCCATCCTCAACGCCAGGCTCAAATGGCTCTGCTTCGGGGCGCGGGACCCCAAGACCGGCTCCTGCGGCAGCGTGCTGAACCTTTTTGAAGAAAACTACGGCTACCGCCCCGCCATCTACGGCGGCATCCTGGAGGCGGAATGCCTGGAACGGCTGCAGGCCTTTTTCCGGAGCCTGCGGAATGGATAAACGATGGAGAATTCTTTTTATGCCCTGGCCGCCCGGATGCGCAACATCCGCCGCTGGGGCCTCATGCGAAACAGCTTTGAGGAAAACCTCCTGGAGCACAGCCAGATGACGGCGGTGCTGGCCCACGCCCTGGCCCTGATCCGGCGGGACGTCTTCGGCCGCAGCGCCGACCCGGAGAAGGCTGCGGCAGCCGCCCTTTTCCACGACATGAGCGAGATCATCACCGGGGACATGCCCACGCCGGTGAAATACCTCAACGAGGACATCCGCCGCTCCTACAAGGCGGTGGAGCGCCAGGCGGAGGCGCAGCTCTTACAGCTGCTGCCGGAGGAGCTGCGGGCGGCCTACGGGGAGCTGCTCCAGGGGGGCAGCGGGGAGACGAAGGAGCTGGTGAAGGCGGCGGACAAGCTGGCCGCCTACATCAAGTGCATCGAGGAGCTGCGGGCGGGCAACGAGGAATTCCGAAGTGCGGAAGCCCAGATCCGCGAAGCCCTGGAGGCCTCGGAGCTGCCGGAGATCGCCTATTTCATGGAGCACTTCCTTCCCGCCTTCGGCATGACCCTGGACGAGCTGACCAAGGGCTGATGGCAAAGGGCATCTTCGTCATCACCGGCCCCACCGCCACGGGAAAGACCGCTCTGGGGGTCCGGGCCGCCAAGGCCCTGGACGGGGAGGTCATCTCCGCCGACGCCATGCAGCTCTACCGGGGCATGGTCATCGGCACCGCCGCCCCCACCCCGGAGGAGACGGAGGGGGTCCCCCACCACCTGGTGGGCACCGTGGACCCGCGGGAGAGCTACAGCGTGGGCCGCTACGTCCGGGAAGCCTCCGCCTGCGCCGACGATATCCTGAAGCGGGGAAAGCTCCCCATCCTGGTGGGCGGCACCAACCTCTACATCGAAGCCCTGCTGCGGGGCACGGACTTCGCCGCCGGGGACCCGGCGCTGCGTTCATCCCTGGAAGCGGAGTACGACGCCCTGGGGGGCGAAGAAATGCTGCGCAGGCTGCGCGCCTGCGACCCGGAACGGGCCGGGAAGCTCCACCCCAACGACCGCAAGCGCATCGTCCGGGCGCTGGAAATCTTCCGGTTGACGGGAAAGACCATCACCAGCTTCGACGAAGCCAGCCGCGCAAATGCGCCCCGCTACGCCTCCTGCACCCTGGCCCTGAATTTCGAGGACCGGGAAACGCTGTATGAGCGCATCAACATAAGGGTGGACCGGATGTTCGCCCAGGGCCTTGTCCGGGAAGTGGAGGAATTGCTGGAAGCGGGCGTCTCGGACAAGGACACGGCCATGCAGGCCATCGGCTACAAGGAGGTCGCCGCCGCCCTCCGGGGGGCGTGCAGCATGGAGGAAGCCGCGGAGCAGATCCGCCTGGCCTCCCGGCGCTACGCCAAGCGGCAGCTCAGCTGGCTGCGGGGCAAGCCCGGCATCCACTGGCAGATTTGGAAAAAAGAAGCGAATTATCAGGAAGCCTGCCTGTTTTCGACAAGAATCCTGGAAATTTCTGGTATAATTTGACCTGAACTATTCAGGTCGGGAGCCGCCCTGCGGCCCTCCGCCGGAAACAGAAAGGATGCGGAAAACATGCAGAAGGCCATCAACATACAGGACAGCTTCCTGGCGGGCGCCAGGAAAGAAAAGCTGCCCCTGACCCTCTTCCTCATGAACGGCTTCCAGATGCGGGGCTGCGTCACCGCTTACGACAGCTTCACCGTGGTGCTGGACTGCGAGGGGAAGCAGGAGCTCATTTACAAGCACGCCATATCCACCATCATCCCGGCGCGGCCCCTGGCCCTGCCCGCGCCGGTACAGACAGAATAAGGCGTCCCCCGCGGGGGACAGCCTGGGGGAGCCTGGGAATGAAGAATCCGAACCTGACCCTGAAGACCGCCTGTTATCTCATCGTCGCCGCACTGCTGGTGTGGCTGGGCATCTATGCCTATCAGGCCATCAACGACCCCTACCGGACGGTGCCCGTCACCGGCCTCAACATCCGGGACACCGTGGACGTCCGGGGCATCGTGGCCAGGGAGGAGCAGGTGCTCTACAGCGTCTACAGCTCCGTGCGGGTCAAGCTGACGGAGGGGATGCGGGTGTCCGCCGGGGGCACGGTGGCGGAGGCTTACGACTCCGAGGAGGCGCTGCTGCGGGCCGTGCGCCAGGCGGAGCTGCGGGAGGAAGCGGAGGAGCTGACCGCCATGCTGAGCATGAGCAGCGGGGAGAATTCCCAGCAGACCGACGCGGAGATCCAATCCGGCATCCGGAAGCTGCGCCAGAGCGTATACGAGCAGGATTTCACCGCGGCGGAGGCCGCCAGCCAGACCCTGCAGACCAAGGTCTTCGCCGCTTTCAGCAACCCTGCGGACGTTCAGCGGCGGCTGCGGGAGATCAGCGACGAGATCGGCAGCCTGGAGGGAAGGCGCACCGACCGCTCCGACGACATCACCGCCCCCGTCTCCGGCCTCTACAGCAGCACCGTGGACG
>JAFXUU010000105.1 GCA_017524845.1 Oscillospiraceae bacterium | reverse complement strand
TCTCCGCCGCCGCCCTGCTGCTGACCCTGGCGGGGGCTGTGCTCTGCATGCGGGAGCGGCAGGCTTCGGGCTTCCGGGCCGTCCTCCCCGCCCTCGCGTCGCTGCTGGCCGCCCTGGCCGGCGTGGGCTGGCTCTCTCTCAGCCTGGACGCCCTCCGCCGGAAGCCCGACCGCTATCTCCCCGCTCTCCTGCCGGTGCTCTTCACCAGCGTGTTCCTGGTTTATTATTATAAGGAATACGCCTCCCAGCCGGCGATGCTGTATACCCTGTATCCGTTTCTGGCCCTCTGCGCCGCGCTCAGCGCCCTGCACTGCGTCTCCGGCTACACGGTGAACCGTCTGCGCCCGCGGCTGACGGTCTTCCTCTGCTTCGCCGGCGTTTACCTGGGCGTCGTTGCCGCCGCCGGAGCGGACAACACGGCCTTCCTGCTGTTCCTGCTGGCCATCACCCTGGAGCTGGCGGCCCACGGGATCAGCCTTCTTCTTCCCCACCCGCTCCCCCCGGCGCCGGAGCCGGAATCGGAGAAGGAAGTCCCCTCCGATGCAGCCCCGGAGCCCGGCGGAGACGCGGAAACGCCCCAATGACGACGAAAACCCGCCTGCGAAACCGCAGGCGGGTTTATGATTGCGTAATCTATCTCGCGTCCGGCTCCAGGAAGCGATAGAGGACGGTCGCCAAAAGAGCCCGGGTGACGGGAGCGGCGGGATCGAAGCTCCAGTTCTCATTCTCCGAAGGCAGCAGACCCGCCCGGAACAGGGGCTCCAGGTACTGGCCGTAGTCCATGCCCTCCGGCAGCGTCACGTCATAGATGGGACGGAAGACCTCCGGCAGCTCCCCGACCTGCCACATGCGGTAGAGGAACCAGGCCAGGTACCAGTCCTCGGCCGTCTCCTCCGGGGCTTCCTCCCAGAAGATATCCTTCGCGGCGAAATAATAGATGCCCCGGCTGTCCCCTTCCCCGCCGGGCTGGGCGCAGAGGAAGAGCATCGTCGGCGCGCCGGACTCGAAGACGCCGGCGTCCTTTTCCCCGGAGGTCTCCTCCGGATAGAAGAGGAAGGCGGGACCGCCGTCCTCCAGGTCGCCCTTCATGAAGGCTCCGAGGCGGCCGGGGACGAGCTTGTCGCCCATGTCCAGCACGGCCTCGCAGAAGGCCTGCTCCGTCTCCCCGATGCCGGGGAAGGCGGCGCTGAGCTCCGCGGCCGAGGCCCGGATGGAGTAATGCCAGGGCTCTTTGTTCATGGGCCCCGTCCAGGTGCGCCAGGTCGTTTTCTCCCAGGCCAGGAAGGTGACCAGCTCCCGCCCGTCCTCGCTGCGGATGACCGCCTCGCCCCAATTCTCCGGGCGCAGGGGCAGGCTCCAGTTCCCGGTGAGGAGGGCGGAATAAGCGTGGGCGAAGATCTCCACCATCTGCCTACGGGTGACGGGACCGTCCGGCTCAAAGGCTCCGTCCGCCCCCTGGGGCAGGAGCTCCAGGTCCATGCAGTAGGCCGCGGCGTCGTAATACCAGGCGTCCTCCGGCACGTCCGCCCACCGGGGCGTCGCCGGCAGCTCCGTGACCGTGACGGTCTGCCGGAGGGTCTCCACGTCCAGCTCCGCGTGATAGACGCCCCGGGCGTAATCCAGGGCCGGGGCCTGGGTCGTTTCGTCAAAGTGGCTGAGGTCCCTGTCCAGGGTGATCGTATATCGGAGGAAGCGTCCGTCGTCGGAGAAAGCAGGCTCCTCCATGGGATAGTCCTGGTACCAGACCGACACCGCCGGGCTGAAGTGCTCCGCGCCGCCCTCGGGATACACGAGATAATACACCATCGTCGCGTGCATGGCGCTGAAATCCGTCACCACCAGGCTGGCCAGGGGGCCCTCCAGCTCCAGGGCCAGGGACCGGTGGGAGCCGAGCAGGCCCGTGATCGTCTCCTCCCGATCAAAACGGGGAACAGCGTTTCCCCGGAGGCGGCTCACCGGCATGAGCTCATACAGCCGCAGGGCACAGACCGCGCACTGCTCCACCGTGAAGCTGCCCCGGGGGGCGAACTGCCCGTCTCCCATGCCCCGGAGCACGTCGTGTCCCCGGAGGGCGTGGACCGCCTCCAGGGCCCAGTCGGCGATCTCCCCCTCGTCAGCGAAGGGCTCCGCCACCGCCGCGGGCTCCGCTTCTCCCCCCACCGCCAGATAGGCGCGGTAGAGGAGCGTGGCCGCCTCCTGCCGGGTGATGGGCGCTTCGGGATCGAAGATCCCGCCGCCCCGGCCCTCCACCAGGCCCAGGGCGTACGCCAGGGCGACCTCGTCGCTTCGGTCGTCCGTAAATGGCAGGCGCAGGGAGACGCCGTTCTCCGCCTTCTCCGCCAGCAGGTTCCGCACAAGACCCTGGAAGGTCCCGGCGTCGCAGCGGCTCATGACGGCGGCGTAGCACAGGGCGAAGCGGACGAACTGCGCCCGGGTGATGGGCTGCCGCCAGTCCGTCACCGGCACGGACATTCCGCCCTCCGACACCGTCAGAGGAGAGGCGGGCAGCAGTCCGTAGCCCTCCGCCCGGCCTACCTCCTCTTTCGACCAGGAGGACAGGGCGGGCGTCTCCCCTCCCCCGGCATCCCCCGCCGCCAGGGCGGGAAGGGCCAGGGAAAGGAGCAGGCTCAGCAGCAGACAAAGGGCGATCCGTTTCTTCATTTTCAGGCCTCACATGATCGAGTTTCAGCGGCTTCTTCCGAATGAGATACACCGTTCGTATTATATCCGCGCTTCCGGTGAAAAGCAACCGCGGGAAAGGGATTCCTCAGTATTTCACGAACGTGGTGACCAGCTTATGCCCGATCTTGTAGACCGGACCCTCGAACTTCCTGCGGCAGGTCTTAAGCTCCTCGCGGATCCGGATCCCCTGGGGGCAGTGCTGCTCGCACTTGCCGCAGCCCACGCAGTTGGAAGCCCCGGTGGCGTCCTTCCGCAGGGCGGTGCACATGAAATAGCCGGTGAAGGCGGAGAGATAACCGTCCGTGGCGCTGCGGTTCCAGGCGGCGAAGATCCCGGGGATGTCCACGCCCTTGGGGCAGGGCATACAGTAGCGGCAGCCGGTGCAGCCCACCTTCATTTAGGAGTTGATGGCCTTCACCACCCCGGCGAAGAGCTCCCGATCCCCGTCCGTAAGTTCTCCCGCCCGGGCCAGGTCCGCCGCGGCGCAGTTTTCCGCCACCATCTCCTCGGAGTTCATGCCCGACAGGACCACCGTCACCTC
>JAFXUU010000104.1 GCA_017524845.1 Oscillospiraceae bacterium | reverse complement strand
TCGACGGCTCTCTCCGCGTCTCCCTCCGCCCGGGCGAGGCGGGCGCGCTGGAGGCAGAGGTTCAGGCGGTACCAGATCAGGCCCTTCGGCTGCCCCGCCGCATCGAGGATCGCAGCCGTCATGTCGCAGGCTTCCCGGCTCCCCTCGCTCTGCAGCAGGTTCAGCAGCTCCACAGCCGCCCCTGCGAGCTCCCGGCGGAGCGCCTCCCGACGCGCTTCGCCCCGGCGGAGGAGCAGCTGCAGCTTCTCCCGGTGGGGGAGGCGTTCCGCGAGCGCTTCCGCTTCTTCTCTTTTTCCCAGCCCCAGCAGGGTGCAGACCAGCATCGTCCCGGCGTCCCCGTCCCCCGGACGATCCCGCAGGAGCCCGGACAGGTGTTCTTCCGCAGAGCGAAGGAGCCCCGTCCGTTCCGCCTCATCCTCCGTAAGGGCGGCGACCTGGTATTCCTCATTAGCCCGCCGGAAGCGCAGCTCCCGGTCCAGGGGCCAGTCCTCCAGGGCCGCCTCCGCGACGCGCAGCAGCGCCCGGTGGTCCCGCCGCTTCCGGGCCTCCTCCCAGCGGGCCTCCCACTCTTTCCGGGGCACGGTCTCCGCCAGCAGCCCGTCGGCGCTGACGCCGAGGAGCCTAGCCAGGGGCAGGATCAGGGCGGTTTCCGGCAGGTTCGCCCCGTTTTCCCACTTGCTCACCGACTGGGCCGAAACCGCCAGGCAGGCCGCCAGCGCCTCCTGGGTGAGACCCGCTTTCATTCGAAGGGACCTGAGGCGCTGCGCGAAGCTGTCGATATCCATGTCCGCATCTCCTTTTCTTTTCTTATTCTGCGGACATTCTATCGGCCGGGGAGCGCCCCGTCAATTACAGGATAGGAGAGGGGGCCTCAACCTCAGGTTGCGGCCTGCTTATCCTCGCCCAGGGCTTCCGCCCTCGCATAGAGCTGCCGGAAGTCCGGCTCCTCCCGCAGGGGCGCCAGGTCCGGATGATCCAGAGCCCGCAGCAGCATGGCCCGGTGATAACGGAAGGCCTTTTCATTCCCGCTGCCGGGCGCGAGCTGTACGGCCCGGAGCAGCGGCGTATTCACCGACATGGAATAGCCGGGCAGCAGGGACTCCAGCTTTTCATCCACCATCTGCTTCAGCCAGGCCAGGGCTTCCTCCCGTTTCCCCTGGGCCAGCAATACGCGGGCCCCCATCTGCAGAAAGCTCTTTCCGTCCTGCCAGTAAAGCGGGTCGACCTTCTCCGCGCCGAACAGGAGCCTGGCAAACGATCGTCCGAAGCTCACGCAGTACAGTGCCTCGTCCTTCCGGCCCAGAGCCAGGGCGTTTTCCGCCCGGCGGAACAGCGCTGACAGCAGGAAGGAGGGCAGGAGCGCGAATAAGCTGCTCAGCTGCTCCCGCTCCTCCTTCCGCTTTCCCAGCAGGCGAAAGACCTCCGCCCGGCGGGACCAGGACAGCTCCTGGGGCAGCTCCGGCGCGCCCTTGATCAGCGCCAGGGCCTTTTCCTCGCCGCCTGCCAGGGCGTGCAGGTTCGTAAGGAGCGATTTCAGGCTGAAATCCGAAATATGTTCCTTCGGCGTTCCCTTTTTCCCATACTTCTTCTCCGCAAAGGACAGCAGCTCGTCCCGCGCCTCCTTCGCACGCTCCGGGTGATAAACGGGAGAATCCGGATAACAGAGAAGATACCCCTGAAAGAGCCAGCGGCTGACGCAAGCGTCGTTTACCGGCCCCTCTTCCAGCTTCCGTCCCATCTTCCGCCAGCGCTGCCAGGCTTCCTCCGGGTCCGTGCACAGGGCGTCGGCCTCCGGGAACTCCGGCGCGGGCTCCTCCTCCAGTCCGAAAAGCGCGTCCGTGGTGACGCCGAAGGTGCGGGCCAACATCGGCACCTGGGAAATGTCCGGCAGGCTCTGCTCCGTTTCCCACTTGCTCACCGCCTGGGCCGATACGCCCACGAGCTCCCCCAGCTCCTCCTGGGTCCACTCCCGCTCCATGCGCAGGCGGCGGATGACGCCGCCCATACTCTCCCTGTCGTTCATGTCGGTCTTGTCTTTCACATGGATGACCTCCTTTCGCCGTCATTGTGGCAGATGGGCCGGTTGGACGCAAGAGAGGCAACCGACAGTAGAAATCAACCGGCAGTTGGATTCAACGCGCAGCCGCCTTGCACGCTGCCCCTCATCCGGCGCTTCGCGCCGCCGCTGCCCGCTGGACGGATGACTGATGAGGAGCATGCCGCAAAGCGGCGTTATTTCCGCTTATCCTTTTTCCTTTCGATGCTGGCGGAGGCGTCCACGTCCACGAAGCCCTCCCCCGCCACCTCGGCGGCGCGGGCCATGAAGACGAAGGCCCCGGGGTCGATGCGCTTCACCAGGGCCTTGACCTTGTAGCCCTGGGCGGGCTTCACCACGGTCATGAGCACCTGCCGCTCCGTGTCGGCGTACATGCCCCGGCCCTGCAGGGCGGTGACGCCCCGCTGCAGCTCCGACATGATCCCCTCGGCGATGGGCTCCGCCGGGCCGGAGGGGATGATATAGTAGACGCTGGCCCGGTTCATGCCCGCGATGAGCTTATCCCCCACGAAGGAGCTGACGATGATGCCGATGGCCCCGTAGATGCCGATCTCCAGGTTTTTCTCCACCAGCATGGACACCAGCACCACCGCCCCGTCGCAGAAGAGGAACATGGTCCCCAGGGAGAGATTGCGATGCCTCGTCAGCAGCAGCCGGGCCAGGAGATCCGTGCCGCCGGAATTGGTCTCCGCCTCCAGGAAGCAGATGGCGGCCAGGCCGTTGAGGGCGCCGCCGCAGAGGGCGGCCAGGAGCAGATCGTGGGTCACAGCGGGCAGGAAGAGGGCGGAGATATCCACCTCGAAGGTGTAGAGCACCGAGCCCGCGAGGCCCAGGAGCATGAAGCTCCAGCCCTTCACGAACACGGCCCAGACGAAAAGAGGCGCGGACAGGATCAGCACGAAGACGCCTGTGGGCACGTGGAGCCAGGGGTTCAGGGCGATGGCGAGGCCCGCGAAGCCGCCGGCGGCGATGCGGTTCGGCTTCAGAAAGAGATTGATGGCCAGGGCATAGCAGAGGTTGCCCATAAAGATGAACAGCAGCTTTTTCACCATCTGCACGCCGAAAGCCCCCCAATCCTTCTTCATGCTCCGCTCCTCCCTCAGATTATCCGTTCTTCGCCCCGTTATTCTTCCCGGGGCATTCTAGCATAAGCGCGTTGAAAAGTGAAGCGGGGAATGGTATACTGTACAATAGAGAAAACTCGGCGGCCACGCCGCCCGGAAAGGACGAGACATATGCTGAAATACCCCCACATCTTTGAGCCCATCGAGCTCGCGGGAACGATCTTCCGGAACCGCATCTTCGCCGCCCCCACCGGATGGATGGACGAATATGCGGACGGCACCCTTCCCCCCGAGGCCGCCTCGTACTACGCCCGCAAGGCAAGGGGCGGCGCCGCCGCCGTGACCCTGGGCGAATGCCAGGTGGATACGGACTACGGCATCCCCAGCCATCAGATCAAGCTGGACGATCCCTTCCACCTGAACGGCCTCGCCCGCTGCGCGGACGAGATCCGCCGCTACGGGGCGGTGGCCAGCGTGGAGCTGCAGCATGCGGGCATGTATTCCAACCGCAACTCCGGCCTGACGGGCGAGGCCAGCCGGGGACTCGCCTTCGGGCCCGTGGAATGCGAGGAAAGCGGGCGGATCGTCCTGGCCATGGACGAAGCGCGCATCGAGCGCACCATCCGCAAATACGGGCAGGCAGCCGCCTTCGCCAAGCGCTGCGGCTTCGGCATGGTGACGGTCCACGCCGGCCACGGCTGGCTGCTGAGCCAGTTCCTCTCCCCCACCCTCAACACCCGGAAGGATCGGTGGGGCGGCCCCGACATCGAGAACCGGGCGCGGATCGTGGTCGCCATTCTGGACTCCATCCGCAAGGCAGTCGGTCCGAAGTTCCCCATCGAGGTGCGCATCTCCGGCAGCGAATGCTACGCCGGCGGCTACGACATTGAGGAGGGCATCCGGATCGCGAAGCAGATCGACGGGCACTGCGACCTGATCCACGTTTCTGCCGGCAGCCACGAGGTCAGCGAGGTCTTCACCGTGACGCACCCCAGCATGTTCCTGGCCGACGGCTGCAACGCCGTCTATGCCGAGGCCATCAAGAAGCACGTGAGCACCCCCGTGGCCACCGTGGGCGCCCACGGGAACCCCGAGATCATGGAGGAGCTGGTGGCCTCCGGCAAGGTGGACGTGGTGGAGATCGCCCGGGGCCTCATGGCAGACCCGGACCTGGTGAACAAGATCCGCGCCGGCGAGGACGGAGAAGTGCGCAAGTGCATGCGCTGCCTGGCCTGCTTCTCCGGCCTGCTGCACACCGGCCAGTTCCACTGCGCCATCAACCCGGAGATCGGCCGGGAGAAGGAATACGCCGTGCCCGTGCCCGTGAAGAAGGTCAAGACCGTGCTGGTGGCCGGCGGCGGCGTGGGCGGCATGCAGGCCGCGCTGACCGCGGCGGAGCGGGGCCACAAGGTCATCCTCTGCGAGAAGACCGGCGAGCTGGGCGGCACCCTGCGCTGCGAGCGCAGCGTGCCCTTCAAGGCGAAGCTGGACGAATACCTCAATCAGCAGGCCTTCCGCCTCGCCCGGGCGGGCGTGGATATCCGCCTGAACACGGAGGTCACCCCCGCGGCGGCCGAAGCTTTGAAGCCGGACGTCATCATCGCCGCCACCGGCGCCCGGCCCGTGAAGCCCCCCATCCCCGGCATCGACGGTTCTAACGTCCTCGCCGCCGAATACGCTTACACCCATCCGGAGGAATGCGGCGATAAGGTCGTGATCCTGGGCGCGGGCCTCGTGGGCATCGAGCTGGGCATCTACCTTTCCATGCTGGGCAAAAAGGTGGAGCTGGTGGAGATGCTGGACCACGTGAGCGACGGCGGGAACAACCTGCACATGAAGGCCCTGGACGTGGAGATCGCCAAATACGGGATCGGCGTCAACCTCTCCACCAGGGCCGAGGAGATCACCGCCGAGGGCGTAATCGGAAACGGCAGGCTCTTCCCCGCCGACACGGTGATCTACGCCGTGGGCCAGAAGCCCCAGCGGGAGGCGGCCGCCGCCCTCTACGCCTGCGCGCCGGAGTTCTACCTCCTGGGCGACTGCGTGAGCCCCGCCAACATCATGAGCGCCACCTCCGCGGCGGACACCGTCGCCAGAGCGATCTGATATACAGACCGAATGGAACAAGCCGGACGCCCGCGATGCGGGCGTCCGGTTCGATATTTCCGGGTTTTCCTATGGCCGGTATCAGGGGATCTGCAGGACCTGGCCGGCGTAGATGAGGCTGGGATTGCGGATGCTCGCGGCGTTGGCCTTGTAGATCACGTCCCACTTGAAGCCGGTGCCGTAGAACTTCTGGGCGATCTTCCAGAGGTTGTCGCCCGGAACGACGGTGTAGGTCTGGCCGGCTGCGGGAGCGGGCTCCGAAGCGGGAGCGGGAGCAGGCTCGGCGGGAGCAGGCTCTGCCGCACCTGCGGTGCCGGGGAAGGCGGAGAAGGGCTGGTCGCCGGGCAGGCTGGCAAAGTTGCCCGGAGCTTCGTTCTCAAGGAGAAGGAGCATGCTCCCGTCGTCCAGCTGCAGATAGTGCTCGCCCAGACCGGCGACGCTGTAGAACTCCCCTGCCTTCAGCGTGAAGTCCGTGGGGGAACCCTGATAGTACAGGGTCGCATCCTTGTCGAAGGAGACGACGCCGTCGGGAGCAAACCAGAAGCCGTACTCGATGCCGGTGCCGTAGCCGATGGAGGCCAGATCGAACACCGTGATCCGGTCGCCCACGCCGGCGGCCGTCATGGTCAGGCTCTGCCCGTTGAAGGCGGCGCTGGGCTTGACGGTCACGCAGTCCGCCGCGTTGGGCGCGGCCACAGGCGCGAGGACCTTGGCGTACTTGGCAGTGACCAGGATGTTCCTGGTGATGGGGGCGGCGAAGTCGAACGCAGCCTCGGCGCCGTTATTCCAGGTATACCAGCCGTCGAAGGCGTAGCCATCGACCGCGGGGGCCTCGACGGGCGCGGGAGTCTGGCCGTTATCCACATACTGGGAGTCAAAAACCTCGTAGTTGTCGAAGCCGCCGCGGAAGCGGACCAGCCAGGGGCCGTCGATGTGCATGAGCTGCCCGTCGATGGTGACGTAGTTGTAATCCATGGTGCCGTCGGCCTTGATGGTGACGATCAGGCCCTTGTTCATGACGCTGGCGGAGCCGGCGCTGGGGCCGGTGTACTCGGTGTCGGCGGTGCAGCCGGCAGCCAGATAGGTGAAGTTGATGGTCTTGGTCTCGCCCTCGGGGCTGATGACGATCTCATCCCCGGGGAACTTGGGAGCATAGTAGTTGTCGTCGAAGTCGCTGTGGTTGTGGCCCCAGAGGACGACCAGGTTGGGATGATCGTTCAGGAGGTCGATGATCTCCGCGGCGTTCTTCTGGTAGCGCTCTTCGCCGCGGCCCAGCCACCGATGCAGCGGATAGTGGGTCAGCACGAAGATGGGGATATCGGTGGGCGCAGTTTCCAGATAGGCGGCAAAGGCGTCGATCTCGTCCTGCCGATACTCATACACGAAACCAACGGCGGATTCGCCGGCGCCGAAGCAGTAGATGATGTAGTCGTCGGTCACCAGGCCTTCGCCGAAGATCTGCAGCCGCTTCGCGGCATCGTAGTTGTCATACTCGGCAGAGTAGTTGCCGCCGGCGTAGGGGAACCACTCGTGGTTGCCGGTGGTATAGATGGCGTCGCCCACCTTGCCGTCGGCGATGCGGCTGTCCACATATGCCATGGTGGCGCCGGCGTAGCTCCAGAATTCGTCCGCAGTGGAGGCGTAGGCGGAGCCCATGTCGCCGCAGAAGCCCATGGCGTCGATGTAGCCGACCTCGGCCTCGGACGCCTCCATCCAGGTCTTCAGGTTGAGGTTCGCGCCGTCATAGTGGGTGTCGGAGGAGAAGGCCAGGGTGATGGACCCGTCGGCATTCTTGACCGCGCTGCGGCGGACCGTTTCGGGATGGGGATAATCGAAAATGGACATGGCGGGGGCTTCCTCGGCGGGCTCGGCAGCGGCGGCGCCGGCCTTGGCGTAGAGCAGGACCTTGCAGGCCTTGGCCTGATCCTCGGTCTGGTCGAACTTGGCGCCGTCGAAGGTGAGCCAGTACTTGGTGTGGAGCTTCACGGTCTCGGAAGCCGCGTCATACACGAAGTCCCGCAGCATGCTGCTGTCCCACACCATGAAGCCGCCGGAGCCGGCGAAGATGAACTTGCCGGGGTTGGTCTTGCTTTCCAGGTGATTGGACCCGTCGGGGACCCAGAGGGCGGTGTTGTCCGCCGCGGCGACGGCGTCCCCGTCCACGGCGATCTCCATCGCGCCAAGCACGCTGTCGACACAGGTGAGAGCGAAGGTCTTGCCCTCATACTCGGTGGCGATCAGGTACTCGCTGCCCTTGTCCAGAGAAGCCGCCTTCTCATAGGGACCCGCTTCCTCCACAGCGCCGGCCACGAAGGCTCCGCCCATGAGCGAAACCACCAGGACGAGCGCCAGCAGAAGAGACCAGAATCGTTTGCCAGTTCTCATGTTTCTTCTCCTTCTTATTAGAATTTGCAGAATCAAAAATCCGTCTGTTCCTTACGCCTCGGGGGATCGCGGTCAGCCGGGAAACAGGCGGGATTTTCTTCGGAAAACCGTCATATGACGGAAGTTCGCCTTGGGTTACCAACGGCAGTATTATAAGACTTCCGTCAGAAAATAGCAAGACGGGAATGCTGTTTTTCCTCTGTAATCCGTCATATTCGTTCCCTGACAAAGGTCAATTCCCTGCAAGGCGGCGGTTCTTTCCCGGTACCGGCGGGCATACACATGGGGCAGGGTGAAGGGAGGGCGCGTCCCTTCCGCCCAAGCGGAATTGACGGAGGGATCGCTCTTGGATACGCACAGCATCTATCGGGATATGGCCGTCCGCACGGGCGGCAACATTTACATCGGCGTGGTGGGGCCGGTCCGGACGGGCAAATCCACCTTCATCAAGCGGTTTATGGAGACGCTGGTGATCCCCGGCATCGAGGACCCCTATCTGCGGGAGCGGGCGCGGGATGAGCTGCCTCAGAGCGGCTCCGGCCGCACGGTGATGACCAGCGAGCCGAAATTCGTCCCGGAGGAGGCCGTGGAGATCCGGGCAGGGGGCGCCGAATTCTCCGTGCGCCTCATCGACAGCGTGGGCTATCTGGTGGACGGAGCCGCGGGCACGGACGAGGAGGGGGAGCCCCGGATGGTGACCACCCCCTGGTTCGACCGGGAAATCACCATGGCGGAGGCCGCCGAGGTCGGGACCCGGCGGGTGATCGCGGAGCACTCCACCGTCGGCGTCGTCATGACCACCGACGGGAGCATCACGGAGATCCCCCGGGAGAGCTACGTCCCCGCGGAGGAGCGGGCCGTGGCGGAGCTGAAGGCCCTGGGCAAGCCCTTCATCCTGGTGCTGAACGCCGCCGACCCCGCCGCCCCGGCGGCGCAGGCCCTGCGCCGGGAGCTGGAGGAAAAATACTCCGTGGACTGCGTGGCGGTCTCCTGTCTGCATCTCACCGAGGCGGACGTGAGCGGCATCCTGGGGGCGGCCCTGCGGGAATTTCCCATAGCGGAGCTGGGCGTCGACCTCCCCGAGTGGCTGGACGCCCTGCCGCCCGCGCATCCCCTGAAATCGGCCCTCTACGGTTCCCTCCGGGAGGCCTGCGCCGATCTCCGGCGGCTGCGGGACGCGGAGACCGCCGCGGCCCGCTTCGCCCTGGCGGAAAACGTGGAGCGCGCGGAGGTCGCTTCCCTGCGGCCGGACACGGGCTGCGCCCGCATCCGGGCGGAGCTGCCGAGAAGTCTTTTCTACCGCATCCTGACGGAGGAGAGCGGGGTGGCCGTTTCCGGCGACGGGGACCTGCTGGGGCTGCTGACGGACGCGGGGCGCATCCGCCGGGAATACGACCGGGTCAGCGGCGCGCTGCGGGAGGTGCGGGAGAAGGGCTATGGAGTGGTGCTGCCGGAGGCATCGGAGCTGAAGCTGGCCGAGCCGGAGATCGTGCGGCAGGGCGGCAAATACAGCGTGCGCCTCAAGGCCAGCGCCCCCAGCATCCACATGATCCTGGCCAACATCGAGACGGAGGTCTCCCCCGCCATCGCCGGGGGAAAGCAGAGCGAGGACGTGATCAACTATCTGCTGCAGGAATTCGAGGGGGACACGGGAAAGATCTGGGAATCCAACGTCTTCGGCAAGAGCCTCTACGACATCGCCTCCGAGGGCCTGCAGGCCAAGATCAAGCGTCTGCCGGAGGACAGCCGCTTTAAGCTCCAGGAGGCCCTGCAGCGCATCGTGAACGAGGGAGCCAACGGCATGATCTGCATCCTGCTGTAGGCGCCCGAAATATGCAGCCCCGGCGCGGCCGAAGACCGCGCCGGGGTCACTTTATCTATTACTTATTACTTAATACGTATTACTTTTTTCCGAACTTCTCCTCCGCGCAGCCCTTGATCGCCATGACCGCGCCCTGGATGCCGGTGGCGGAGGTATTGATGCAGAGATCGTAGTTCTCCATGCTGCGCCAGTTGGTGCCTGTGTAGAACTTGTGATAGTTGGCCCGGCCCTTGTCGATCTTCGTGAGCACGCTCTCGGCGTTCTTCGGGTCCTGCCCGTATTCCTTGACGATGCGGTTCACCCGATCCTCCCGGTCGGCGTAGATGAAGACCCGCAGGAGGCTGGGATGATCCCGCAGGACCCAATCCGCGCAGCGGCCCACGATGACCCCGTTGCCGGAGCGGGCGATGTCCCGGATCACGTCCGACTGCACCATGAAGGCCCGGTCGTTCACGGGGACGGTGTATTCGTTCATGGGGTCCGCCGCGAGATAGGCCGCCGTGGCCAGATTGTAGAGGAAGCTGTTGGAGGCCTTTTCCTCGGTGCGTTCGATGAATTCCTCGCTGAGACCGCTCTTTTCCGCGGCCATTTCGATCAGCGCCCGGTCGTAGTAGCCGTAGCCCAGCAGGGCTGCCACTTCCCGGCCGATGAGCCGCGCGCCGGTGCCGAATTCCCTGCTGATCGTGATGATGGAATATGCCATGATTTCCCCCTCCGTTCCCCTTTTCCGGGGCGCATCGGGCTGTCGCCCGGCGTCCGTTTCCCGACTCGTACTCATATTATATATGCCGGACCGGCGCTTGTAAATGTTTTTTTCCGCCAAATGCGACAGAGTTCACCCTTCCCCCAGGAAGAGCGCGCGCTTTTCCGCTTCCGCCGCGGGCAGGCTGCCGATGTACTCATAGGGGTATTTCTTATTGAAGCAGCGCAGGATCTTCCCGCCGGGGAGCAGCCGCTTGGTGGCGCCGCCGGCCCCCAGGCTCAGAACGCTGCAGAGCTCCTCCATCATGGCGACGTTGTAGAGGCAGGCCGTGCCCTCCCTGGCCCAGCCCACGTTCTCGAAGCCTCCGGCGGAGAACTTCTGCCGGTAGAGGTAATAGGGCCCGTAACCTGCGGCGGGCAGGAGCTCCATGGCACAGTCCAGCATCTCCCCCACCGCCTCCCCGGGCAGGCCCCGGAGGGCCAGGGCGTTCATGTCCGCGCCCCGCTTGCGGGTGAGGGTGTGGACGGTGACGTTCGCCGGTCCCAGGGCCAGCACCTCCTCCAGCCCTGCCCGGAAGCCCGCCGGGCTGTCCTCCGGCAGGCCCGCGATGAGATCCATGTTCACCTGGCCGCCGAAATGCTCCCCGGCCAGGGCATAGGCCCGGCGGACGTCCTCCGCCGTATGGCGGCGGCCGATGGCCGCCAGCACCCGGTCGTCCATGGACTGCGGATTGATGCTGATGCGTCCCGCGCCCCGCTCCCGCAGGACCTCCAGTTTTTCCCGGGTGACGGTGTCCGGTCTGCCCGCTTCCACGGTGTATTCCGGATTTCCGGACAGCTCGAAGGCCTCTGCCAGGGCGTCCATCGTGCGCCGGAGCTGCTCCGCCGTTAGGGTGGTGGGGGTGCCGCCGCCCCAGTACACGGCCCGCACCCGCAGTCCCGCCTCCCGGACGAGGCGTCCGGTACTCGCCATCTCCCCGCAGAGGGCCTCCACGTAGGGCTCCACCAGCTTCAGGGATTTTTCCACGCTGTGGCTCACGAAGGAGCAATAGGCGCAGCGGGTCGGGCAGAAGGGGATGCCCACGTAGAGGATGATGTCCCCCGGGGCCAGATGCTCCTTCGCCCGCAGGCCCGCCAGGGCCGCCTGCGCGCAGAGCTGCGCCCGGCGGTGGCTGAGGCTGTATTCCCGCTCCAGCCAGGCCGCCGTTTCCTCCGCGTCCCGCCCGGCCGTCTCCATGTGCCGGGCCGCCAGCTTGCCGGGGCGGACTCCCGTGAGGCTCCCCCAGGGCGGAACGGACCCCAGGGCGGCCGCCGCGGCCCGGAAGACGCTCTCCTTCACGGCCCGCTGCAGGACCCGCTTGCGAAGCAGCGCCTCTGCCGGAAGAGGCTCCGGCAGGGGCGCTTCACCCTCGTATTCTCCGCCTTGATAGCGCAGGGAGGCTAGGGCGCGGTCCCCGGCGAGGCTGCTCACCAGCCGGTCCTCCCCGCCGAACTCCGGCAGGAAGGCCATCACCGCCTGCTCGGCGGCGTAGCGGAGCTCATGGCCCCGCAGCTCGATATCCAGCGCCACGGCCCTTCAGTCCCTGTCCTCCATGGCGTCCAGCACGAAGGGGTTGAAGCGGCGCTCCCGCTCCAGGGTGGTGGCGTCCATGTGTCCGGGATAGACCTCGTAATCCCCCTCCAGGGAGGCCAGCCGCCGCAGGGAGCCCATGATGGCCGCGGTGCTGCCCCCGGGAAAATCCGTGCGGCCGCAGGAGCCCCTGAAGAGGGTGTCCCCGGTGAAAAGGGCGTCCTCGCAGCGGAGGGTCACGCTGCCGCGGCTGTGGCCGGGGGTCTCCATGACGTGGAACTCCAGCTTCCCCACGGGGATCACGTCCCCCTCCTTATAGAAGCTAAGCTCGCTGCCGCCCCTGTAGCGCAGCTCGTCGTCCACCCCGTCGGCGTTCACGTCCAGGGCGTGGATGTACACGGTGGCCCCGGTGGCCTCATAGACGGAGATCACCGCGCCGGTGTGGTCGTAGTGGCCGTGGGTGATGAAGATGGCCTCGGTCTTCAGGCCGTTGTCGTCGATGTAATTCAGAATGGTCCCCGATTCCGCGCCGGGGTCGATCACGGCGCAGGAGAGGGTGGTCTCGTCCGTCACCACGTAGCAGTTGGTGCCCAGCTGCCCCACGGAAAAGCCCTTGATCAGCATATTTCTGCCTCCTTTGAAGAAAAGGGCGGACGGGAACCGTCCGCCGCAAACTGCAGGTAAGCCTCGCAGAGTTCGCGTCCGCAGACGCGAAGAAATGAGATCATTTTTCGCGGGGACATTCCGCGCGCGAGGGCCCCTCGCAGGGACGCGTGTGCTACAAAATGTGCCTCGCGAAAAATACTTCTCGCAGAGCGGACTGTGCGAGCGGCGTCGTCGCTCGGGCGAATGTCGTGTATCCGCGCCTGCGCGAATACACGAAGGATTCACCCGGCTCCTCCTCTTCAAAATTGAAGCCGTGCTTCAATTTTGAGAAGGACGTTTTGACGGAATCTGAGAGCATTGTCGCAGCTGCGGCGATGCGAACCATTCCGTCAAATAAGGACGCAGTGCGGGGAGCGAAGCGCAAGCCTTCTCAAAGCGATGCTTGCATCGCTTTGTCTATAGCTGCTCCGTATCCAGGATGAGCGTCACCGGTCCGTCGTTCACGGAGGAGACCAGCATCTCCTCCCCGAAGGCGCCGGTGGCCACGGTGAAGCCCCGCTCCCGGCAGCGGCGCACGAAGTATTCGTACAGGGGCACGGCCTCGGCGGATTTCGCCGCCTGGAGGAACTCCGGCCGACGCCCGTGGCGGCAGTTGCCGTAGAGGGTGAACTGGCTCACCACCAGAAGGCTGCCCCCCACGTCCGCCAGGCCCCGGTTCATCTTCCCCGTCTCGTCCTCGAATACCCGGAGGCCGGTGATCTTATCCGCCAGCTTCTCCGCCTGGGCTTCCCCGTCCCCGGTCTTCACGCCCAGGAGCACAAGATAGCCCTTTCCGATCTCGCCCACAGCCGCCCCCGCCACGGTGACGGCGGCGGAGGCCACACGGGTGACCACAGCGCGCATGCCTTACGCCTCCTCCTTCTTCTTCGGCCGCTTGCCCTGGGGGACGTCTGTGCCGGGGCGCAGCACGTCCTTTACGCTGCGCACGCCCCGGAGATGCCGCATGGCTCCGTTCAGGGTCTCCAGGTCCTTCACCAGCACGCTGAGCTGGGCCACGGCCCCGCCGCCGCCGGTCTCCCGGATGTTCATGGAGGTGACGCCCACCTTATCGGCGTTCAGGGCGGTGACGATGTCCAGGATCAGGTTCTGCCGGGCCTCGGCGGTGATGGTCAGGGCGGCGGTGTACTGCTGGGCGCCCGTATCTCCCCACTGAACGGGGACCCAGCGCCCTCCCTCCTTATCCTCCGCGCTCGCCTTGTGATAGTTGGCGCAGTCCTTCCGGTGGACGGAAACGCCGTAGCCCCGGGTGATGAAGCCCACGATGGAATCCCCCGGCACGGGGGTGCAGCAGCGGGAGAACTTCACGAGGAAGTTGTCCAGATCCCCCACCAGCACGCCCTGGACGCCGGCGCCCTTCCGCTCCGGCTCCTTTGTGAGCAGGTCCTCGGCCTGGACCCGGTTCTCCTTCTGGGCGCGGGCGGATTCCTCCTTGATGCGGTTGAGGCAGCGGACGGTGGTCATGCCCCCGTAGCCCACGGCGGCGAACATATCGTCCAGGGAGGTGACGGCCAGCTTCTTCAGCACCGTGGGCATGATCTCGCCGTCGTACAGCAGGTCCCCGGGCAGGCCCGCGTGCTTCAGGGCGGCCTCCATGGCCGCCTTGCCCCGCACGATGTTCTCCTCCCGCTTCTCCTTCTTGAACCACTGGCGGATCTTGGTGCGGGCCGTGGCGCTCTTGGCCAGGGAGATCCAGTCCCGGGCGGGACCCTTGGAGCTGGGAGAGGTGGACACCTCCACGATGTCCCCGTTCTCCAGCACCCGGTCGAAGGAGACGATGCGCCCGTTGACCTTGGCCCCGGTCATATGATTGCCCACCTGGGAATGGATGGAATAGGCGAAGTCGATGGGGGTGGCCCCGGCGGGGAGATTGATGACGTCCCCCTTGGGGGTAAAGACGAAGACCTCGTCGGCGAACATGTCCACCTTCAGCTCGGAGATGAACTCCGGCGCGTCGGTGTCCTGCTGGGCCTCCAGCAGGCTGCGGATCCAGGCAAACTTCTCCTCGTCCGCCCGGCCCTGTATGCCGTCCTTATACTTCCAGTGGGCCGCCACGCCGTATTCCGCCGTGTGGTGCATCTCGAAGGTGCGGATCTGCACCTCGAAGGGGATGCCCTCGGAGCCGATGACGGAGGTGTGGATGGACTGGTACATATTGGGCTTCGGGGTGGCGATGTAGTCCTTGAAGCGGCCGGGGATGGGGGTGAAGAGCTCGTGGATCTGGCCCAGGACGTTGTAGCAGTCGGCCACGCTGTCCACGATCACCCGGAAGGCGCAGAGGTCCAGGATCTCATTGAACCGCTTGTTCTGGGCCGCCATCTTCCGGTAGATGCTGTAGATATGCTTCAGCCGCCCGGAGACCTCGCAGCGGACGGAGCATTCCTCCATCCGCTTTCTGATGCGCTCCTGGATCCTGTCCATGAATTCGCTGAGCTCTTCCATGCGGGCGTCCAGCTGCACCACGATCTCCTGATAGCCGATGGGGTCCAGATAAATGAGGCTCAGGTCCTCCAGCTCCCACTTCACCCGCTGCATCCCCAGCCGGTGGGCCAGCGGCGCGTAGATCTCCATGGTCTCCAGGGCCTTTTCCCGGCGCTTGGCCTCGGACTGGAAATTCATGGTGTGCATGTTGTGGAGCCGATCGGCGATCTTGATGAGGATGACCCGGATGTCCTTGCTCATGGCCAGGAGCATCTTGCGCAGATTCTCCATCTGCGCCTCCTCCTTGGTGGTGTAGACCACCCGCGTCAGCTTCGTGACGCCCTCCACCAGGTCGGCCACCTGGCTGCCGAAGAGCCTGGAGATCTCCTCATAGGTGGCGTCCGTGTCCTCGATGGTGTCGTGGAGGAGACAGGCGATGATGCTGTCCTCGTCCAGGCCCATGCCGGCGCAGATGGTGGCGGCGGCCAGGGGATGGGAGATGTAGGGAGAGCCGTCCTTCCGCAGCTGCGCGCCGTGCTTGTCCCGGGCATATTCGTACGCTGCGCGGACCCGCGCCCTGTCCAGGCCCGGGTTGTAGCTGAGGGCTTTCTCCACCAGCTCGCCGTAAAGCCGCTCCATCTCGTCCGGCTTGACGGAATCGGCGGAGGGCTCCGCTCCGTCGATGCGTTTCTCGCTGTCGTTCATAGGCTCCCGTTATCTCAGCGCAGCCGCTGCAGCAGCTCGGATTTGGAGAGGTCCGCCTTTCCCTCCACCCGGGGAACGGTGATCTCCATGACGCCGTCCGCTTCCCGGAGGCGGATGAGCTTCAGCTCGTCCAGCACCCGCAGGCAGACCCATACGCGGCCGGGCACCGGCACGCCGGCCCGGAGGGCGATATCCGGCAGCAGGGTGTCCGCCTCTTCCTCGAAGCAGCGGGCCCGGCCGGTGAGGTAGCGCCAGACCCGGCCCAGGTCCGCCCGGTTGGGCAAAAGCATGGCGTTTTCCATGGGCAGCAGCCGCTGACCGGCGAAGAAGCGGCGGGCCATGTCCACGCTGGGATCCCCCCGCATGCGGCTGGGCCGCACGTCCCGCAGCAGGAGCTGCACGGTGCGGCTTCCCCGGAAATCGTTGATCCCCGGATCGAAGGCCAGGTCCACCAGGCTGCCCGGATGGATGCCCAGCTCCCGGACGGAGACGCCGAAGAACACGCAGTCGAAGCGCCAGCCGTTTTTCACGGCCACCAGCTTCAGGTGCCGGTCGCCCCCGATGGGGATCAGGGCTTCGGCAATCACGTCCCGCATGCAGAGGGCGGGGGCAGGGTTCCCCACGCCCCAGGGGGACATGAGCTTCAGCGCGTCGATCTCCTCCAGGGTGAGCAGGGAGGGATCCTCCACGCAGAAATCGATGGGGATGCGCAGCTGCGCCCGCTCCCCCTCGTGGGAGCGGTAGTAGTCCGCCAGCCTGCGCCGGAGGGCGTCCACCCGATCCCGCCGGATGGTGAGCCCCGCGGCCAGCTCGTGGCCGCCGTAGCTGGTGAGCTCGTCCCGGGCCGCGTCCAGCGCGCCCAGGATGCCGAAGCTGCCGTAGCTCCGGCAGGAGCCCCGGCCTTCCTCGCCCTCCAGGCAGATGATGACCGCCGGCACGCCGAAGCGCTCCGCCAGGCGGGAGGCCACGATGCCGCTGACCCCGTGGTGCCAGTTCTCCGAAGCAAGGACGATGGGCGCGTCGGGACGGCGGAGCTCCCCCAGCATGGCGAGAGCCTCCCGGTATACCCGGTCCTCCACGCTCCGGCGCTCCGCGTTCATGGTGCAGAGCTCCCCGGCCAGGCACTGGGCCTCCCGCCGGTCCTCCGCCATGAGCAGGTCGAAGGCCACCTTTACCCGGCCCATGCGGCCGGCGGCGTTGAGCTTCGGTACCACGGAGAAGCTGATATCCGAGCCGGACAGGCGCCTTTTGTCCACGTAGATGGCCGCCATCAGGCTGTCCAGCCCGGCGTATTCCCGGGTGCGCAGCAGCCACACGCCCCGGCGGATCAGGGCGCGGTTTTCCCCGACGACGGGCATGATGTCCGCGATGGTGCCCAGGGCCGTCAGCGCGCCGTAGCGGTCCAGCAGCGCCTCCGTCGCCTCCGGACCCTCCAGGGCGGAGACGACCTTGAAGGCCACGCCCACGCCCGCCAGACCCTTGAAGGGATAGTCGTCGTCCTTCCGGTGGGGGTCCACCACGGCGGCGGCGGGGGGCAGATCCCCCACGCACTCGTGGTGATCCGTCACCACCACGTCGACGCCCAGCTCCGCCGCCCGGCAGATCTGGCTGACGGCGGTGACTCCGCAGTCCACCGTGACCATCAGGGTCACGCCCTGCTGCGCCAGGCCCTCCAGGGCTTCCTCGCTGACGCCGTAGCCCTCCGTGAGCCGCTCCGGGATGTAGGGGATGCAGCGCAGCCCCTGCCGCTTGAACCAGGAACACAACAGGGCCGTGGCGGTGATCCCGTCCACGTCGTAGTCGCCGTAGACGGCCACGGTTTCCTTTCTCTCCACCGCCAGGCGGATGCGCGCCACGGCCTTGTCCATATCCTTCATGGCCATGGGATCGTGGAGCAGGCCTGCGTCCTCCCGCAGGAACTCCGCCGCTTCCTCCGGCGTGCGGATCCCGCGGGACGCGAGAAGCGCGGCGGTCAACCGCCGGCAGCAGCCGGACCGCCATATCGCTTCCGCAGCCGCGTCGTCCGTCTTGCCGACGGCCCACGCCCCAAACGCTTTCATCGCCGCACCCCCCATGGCGAGGCAGCCCGCCCCGCCGGTTTATTTTTTTATTCTACAGAATTTTCGCCGGAATGGCAAGGAAAAAATGGTAATCCCCCGGGAGGGCCTCAGTCCCCGTCCTCCAGGGCCATGACCATGCCCACCCGGCGGGCGTGACGGCCGCCCTCGAAGGGGGTGTCCAGAAAGATATCCACGAGCTTCAGGGCCAGGCCGGGCCCGGTCACCCGGCCGCCCAGGGCCAGGACGTTCGCGTCGTTGTGGCGGCGGGTCATCTCCGCGGAGAAGCAGTCGCCGCAGCAGGCGCAGCGGATGCCCCGGTGCTTGTTGGCCGCCATGGACATGCCGATGCCGGTGCCGCAGCAGAGGATGCCCTTCTCCGCCTCCCCGGCGGTCACGGCGCGGCAGACCCTGTCCGCGTAGACGGGATAGTCGCAGCTTTCTTCGGAATCGGTGCCGAAATCGGTGAAGGGGACGCCCCTCTCCGCCAGGTGCCGCTTGATCTCCTCCTTGAGGGCGTAGCCCCCGTGGTCGCTTCCCAGTGCAATCATGCGTATCGCTCTCCTTACGAATCGTTTTATCGCCGCGCGACGCTCAGAAGGGCCAGCTTCCGCCGAACCAGCTGAGCAGGTGGGCGCTGTAGCCGGAGGTATAGGGCAGGCCGCTGAGGGCCGGGCAGAACACGGCGAAAAGGACGGCGCAGCCCGCGGCCAGAAACCAGGCCGTCTTGTCCCTGCCGCCGGGGCTGCGGCGGGCGCAGTCCCTGAGGCAGCGGCCGATCGCCAGGGCCAGGAAGAGGGTGCAGGGGAAATAATGGTAGATGAAGGCGCAGCGCTCCACCAGCACCCAGGGCAGCAGGGTGCTGAGCCAGCCTGCCAGGACGAACCAGGCCATCCGGTCCCCCCGGATTCCCTTCACCCCCATGCAGACCATGGCCCCCAGCCCCGTCCACCAGAACAGAGGGTTCCCTCCGGCGCCGATGGCGGAGCGGAGCTGATAGCCCTCGTCGAAATAATGAAGGTAATAGAGGATGGGCCGCAGGTCCAGCACCCACTTCCACCAGGGCGAGGCGTAGGGGTGGGTGGCGTCCAGACCGCTGTGGTAATTGTACATATAACGCACGTTGTCCAGGATGAGCTTCAGGTAGTCCGTGCTGCCCATGGAGACCCCGGCGGCCCGGGCGTAGGGTGCGTAGGAGACCCAGTAGGCCAGGAGGGGGAAGCCCAGGAAAAACACGCAGCTCCAGGCCACGGTGGGCAGGAAATAGCCCGTCAGCTCCTCCCGCAGGCCGCCCCGGCGCAGCCGCTCCCCCTGGCGCAGACACCAGAGCACCGCCAGCCCGCCTCCGCCGAAGACGCAGGTCCACTTGGAGGCCACCCCCAGGGCGAAGCTGAGGCCGCTGAGGCCCAGGGGCAGGAGGGTGCGCCGGAGGGGCGCGTCCCAGGGCTGGGTGTAATAGAGATAGAAGAAGAAATACATCAGCAGGGTGAAAAACACCCCGTAGGTGTCGATGGTGGCGATGCGGGACTGGGCAAAGCGCATGAAATCGAAGGTGTAGACGAGGGAGACGCAGACGGAGACCGCCGTGCTCCCCAGCATCAGCTTCAGCAGCACGTAGAGGAGCGGCACCAGCAGCAGGCCGAAGAGGGCCCCGGAGAAGCGCCAGCCGAAGGGCGTCATGCCGAAGAGGCGGATGCCGAAGCCGATGATCACCTTCCCCAGGGGCGGATGGGTGATCTCGTAGGGCTGCCGGGCCGTCAGGTGTTCCCAGGCGGTGCGGGCATGGTAGATCTTGTCGAAGTAGCTGCTGTTGCGCCAGTCCTCCTCCGCCGGGACCAGGTCCTGCTCGTCCCCCAGGGCTTCGGCTCCGGAGGTGAAGGGGATGAGCGCGCCCGCCGCGTCCGTCACGGCGATCTCCCCCAGGGTGAGGTCCGCCCGCAGGGCGGTGACGCGCAGGAAGCGCACCCGGCCGAAGGGCTCCTCCGGCGTATGGTCGTGCCACTTCAGCACGTCCGTATAGGCCTGCTCCAGCTGTTCCCCGCCGGACCAGGAGACCCCGTCGGCCGACCATTCCAGCCGCCATGCGCCTACGGTGGCCCCGGAAAACCAGCGGACGCCCGCCGGCTCGGCCTCCTGCCGGAGGGTGAGCACGGCGCTGTCCCCCGCTTGGGCGAAGGTATGCCAGGAGACGGGGTTCCGGACGCTGCCCAGGTTCAGGAAGGCCAGCAGGGCGCAGAGGACCGTTACGGCGGCGAGGGGCAGGGCGTCCCGCCTTGTGAGCTTCGAGGGCCGGTGGAAGCGGCGCAGGGGCTGCTCCAGTCCGTCCGCGTCCCTGCCCGGCTCCAGCCGCTCGGGGTTCCCGTCGAAGGTACGCACGACGACCAGAAGGGCCCCCAGCACCGTCAGCACCGTGAATGCGAATACGGATACGGTCATCTGATCAGCTCCGCCAGCTTCCGGATATACCCGGGGTCCGTGCCGCAGCAGCCCCCGGCGTAGGCAACGCCCAGCTCCAGGATGGGGGCCATGGCCTCGGCGAAGGCGCCCGCGTCCATGGGATAAGCCCCGGTGACGGGGTCGGGCATGCCGGCGTTGGGCTTCACGATGAGGGGCCTGTCCGCGGCTTCCCGCAGCTCTCTCGCCAGGGGCAGGGCTTCCCGGGGCCCCAGGGAGCAGTTGAGGCCCACCGCGTCGGCCCCCGCCGAAGCCAGCGCCCGGGCCATCTCCCCCACGGAGACCCCCGTGAGGGTGCGCCCGCTCTGCTGGAAGGTCATGGTGACGAAGCAGGGCTTGCCGGGCAGGACCTCCCGGGCGGTCTCCAGGGCGAGAAGGGCCTCGTTCAGGTCGAAGAAGGTCTCCAGCACCGTCAGGTCGGCAGAGGCCCCGGCGGCGAAAACCTCCCGGAAGGCGGCCCGCGCCTCATCCTCCTCCAGCTCCCCGTAGGGCTCCAGCAGCTTTCCCAGGGGGCCCACGTCCAGGGCGACCCGCGCCCTGTCCCCGGCGGCGGCCCTGGCGTTGGCCAGGGCCGCGCCCACCACGGGGGCGATCGCAGCGCCCCTGGCCTTCACAGGGTTGCAGCCGAAGGTGCAGGCATAGACGATGCGGCTGCCCGCGTCGATATAATCCCGGTGGATCGCCCGGACCGCCTCCGGCTCCGTCAGGTTCACTTCCTCGGAAAAGCGGGGCACGGCAACGCCGCGCTTCATGAGCTCCGTGCCCATGGCCCCGTCCAGCAGACAAACGTTCTCCATACTTCCCTCGCTTATATCTCCACGCTCTCCCCCGTGGCGAAAAACCAGAGGAAGCGGCGCAGTACTCTTTTTCCCGTGATGCGCTCCAGGGCCCAGGCGTAGGCCCGAAGCTGGGGCTCGTATTCCGCAGCCCGGGCGTTCTGGGTCTCCCGGGTGACCCGGTCGGTCTTGTAATCCAAAAGGATCAGCCCCTCCGGCAGCTCGCTCCAGAGGTCCACCACCCCCTGCAGGAGGGTCTCCCCCTCCCCCTCGCCCAGAAGCTCCCGGAGGGGGGCCAGCAGGGAGAATTTGAACTCCCGGTGCACCTTCCCCCGGCGCAGGAGGGCCATGACGGGCCCGGCGCAGAAAGCCCGGAGCTTCTCCGGCTCCACCGCGGCGAGCTGCCCGGCCGTGAGCAGCCGCACTTCGCCGAGGCGGCGCAGTTCCGCCGCCGCGCCCTCCGCCGTCCCGCAGGCGTCCAGGTCCGCGTACTGCAGCGCGAGGTGTACGGCGCTCCCCTTTTCCGCGGGGGTCAGGGCGGCCTTCCCCAGGCTGAGGGCCGGGAAATCCCGCTCCCCATAGCGCCGAAGGGGCAGCTCCCCGGCTCCCTCCGCGGCCTCGGCGGCGGCGAAGCCGGCCCGCAGGGCCGTGGCGGTGAGCTTGCTGGGCAGGCGGGTGTCCGCCGCCCGGGGATACTTCCATTCCAGCCGGGCGCGGACCAGGTCCGGGGAGACGGACCGATCCGCTTTCTCCGGCTCCTCCGCCGCCGCCGCGGTCTCCGCCCGGGGCGGGTCCCGCCAGGCCCAGTCCTCCCCGCCCAGGGCCAGGGAGGCGTCCAGGATCCAGTCCCCGGGGCATCTTGCCTTCTCCAGCAGCTCCGGCGGCAGGGGAAGGATCTCCGCCTGCTTCCGTTTGCTCTTCTCCTCTTCCGCATCCCCGACCCTGCAGAACAGGGCCAGGTGCTGCCTCGCGCGGGTCATGGCCACGTAGAGGACGCGCAGCTCCTCGCTTCTGCTCTCCTCCGCCAGCTGCGCGGTACAGGCGCTGTGGGCCAGGGTGGCATAGGTGATTCCCCGCTTCCGGTCGATGCGCTTGGCGCCCAGCCCCAGCCGGGGATGGATCACGACGGGCTTTTTCTTATCCTCGTCGTTGAATCGGTGCATGAGGTCCGCCAGGATCACCACGGGGTATTCCAGGCCCTTGCTGCCGTGGATGGTGGAGATCCGCACGCCGCTCCCGCCGCCGGCCGCGGTCAGGGCCGTTTTCCCCGCGCTCCCCGCCTCCCGCAGATAGTCGAGGAAGCTGTAGAGGTCCTGCCTGCCGCTCTCGGCAAAGCCCCGGGCGGCTTCGATCAGGGCGTCCAGCCTGGCGGCCGCGCCGGGCTCCGAGGCCTCGGCCAGGGCCCAGAGGCTCTCCTCCCCGCAGATCTCCTCCAAAAGCTCCTCCGCGGGCAGCACGGCGGCGCGCTGCCGCCAGCGCTCCAGCTTCGCCAGCGCCTCCCGGCAGTCCTCCTCCCCGGCGGCGGCCAGGGCCTCGTAAAAGCAGCCCTCCCGGCAGGCGGCGCGGAGCTCCGCCAGCCGTTCCTCCGTGAAACGGAAGACGGGACTGCGCAGGGCGGCGAGGAGGGGGACGTCCTGCCGGGGATTGTCCACGGCCTGCAGGAGGTTCAGGAGCCAGCGCACCTCCGGACTTTTCCCCAGATCCTCCTCCGATTTCGTGCTTGCGGAGGGGATCCCATGGCGGAGAAGGGCCTCGGCGTAAACGGTGTTCCCCCGGCCGGCACGCAGGAGCAGGGCCACGTCCTCCGGGCGCAGAGGCCGGGGACCGTCCCTGTCCGGCACGGTCATGCCGCTCTGCAGCAGCCAGGCCACGTAGCCCGCCGCGGCCTCCGCCTCCGACCGGAGACCGTCCTCCCCGTTTTCCACAACGAAGAGGCGGAAGGCGCCCTCCGTGTCCCCGGCGTCGGGACCGGGAAGAAGGGCCTCCTTCTCGCCGTAATCCAGCTCCCCCAGCTCCCGGGACATGACGGCGGAGAAAAACCCGTTCACCGGCCGCAGGATGCCCGCGTCGGAGCGGAAGTTCTCCGGCAGCAGGATGCGGCGGCCCCGGCTGGGGGACGGCTTATCGGCATAGCTCCGGTATTTTTCCAGGAACATGCCGGGGTCCGCCAGGCGGAAGCGGTAGATGGACTGCTTCACGTCCCCCACCATGGTGACGTTCCGCCCCTCCCGGCTGAGGGCGAAAAAGATCTCGTCCTGCACCCGGTTGCAGTCCTGGTATTCGTCCACCAGGATCTCGTCGAAGCGGCCGCCGATCTCCCTGCCCAGGGCGGAGGGACTCCGTCGGCCCGCGCCGTCCTTTTCCGTGAGGAGCTGCAGAGCGAGATGCTCCAGATCGTTGAAATCCAGCAGGCCCCGCCGCCGCTCCTCCGCCGTGAAGGCCTCGGAGAAATCCAGCACCAGGGAGAGGAGCTCGTCCGTGATGGGGCGGACGGCCGCCATATCCTCCTCCAGGACCGCGCTCTCCTCCGCGAAGGGCTGCAGCAGGGTCTCCAGCGCCTTTTTACAGCGCGCCCGCCGGTCCCTGGCCCGCGCCGCCGCCGGATCCTTCCCGCGGTAAGCGTTCAGCTTCGGGAAGCTCACTTCGCCGAAGGCCGCGGCGGCATCCCAGCCCAGGTCCAGCGCCCGGGAGAGGTCCTCCAGGTCGGACACGGTCTCCCGAACGGAGGGTCCGTAGCGCGCTTCCACCTCCGGCGCGTCCTCCAGCTCCTCCAGCGTCGTTTCCATGTATTCCTTCCAGAACGCCGCGCGCCGCCGGGCCCGGTCCAGGAGCTCCCGTCCCCAGATCGTGTCCCCCGCATCGCCGGTGAAGAGGGGCGCTTCCAGCTGTCTGCGCAGCCATTCCTCCGGGTCCGGGTGGCTCTGCACGGCCCTGTAGGTCTCCAGCACCGCCTCCGTGAGGACGCGGTCGTCCGTTCCCCCGTCCAGAGCATCGGCCAGGGCGCGGAAGGAGGAGGTCATGTTCTCGTAGCGCCCGGCCAGCACCTCCTGCAGGATCTCCTGCCGGAGAACGGTCTCCTCCGCCCCCTCCAGCTGCCGGAAATCCGGCCGGACGCCCAGCAGGTGGGCGTTTTCCCGGATGAGGGATGAGCAGAAGGAGTGGATCGTGCCGATCCGGGCCTGCCGCAGCAGCAGGATCTGCCGCCGGAGGCGGCGGTTCCCGGGCTCCGTGCGCAGACGGTCCCGGATGGCCTCCAGGATCCTGCCCCGGAGCTCCGCGGCGGCGGCCTTGGTGAAGGTGATGACGAGGAAGCGGTCCACGTCCGGGAGCTCGTCCCTGTCCGGCGTCCCCTTCAAAAGGAGGTCCATCAGCCGCTCCACCAGCACCCGGGTCTTCCCGCTGCCGGCGCCCGCGGAAATGAGGAGCGCTCCGCCCCGGTGATCCACCGCGGCCTGCTGGTTTTCGGTGAGGCGGAAATCAGCCACGTTCCTTCTCCTTTCCCACGGCGGCCCAGAATTCGTCCTCCTTCAGGGTCCCGATGAGGCGGGGCTTCGTTTTTTTCGGATCGAAGCCGCAGATATCCCCGAAGGGACAGTAGCTGCAGGGGCCCTTGTCCTTTGTCGTGAAGAGGGGGTCGGCCGCCGCCTCTCCCCGGCGCAGGTCCTCCCCCATGCCGGTGAGGAGCCTGCGGACGTGGGCCTCCAGAAGCCGCATCTGCGGACCGGTGGCCGCGCCGGAGATCGGAAGGCCGTCCTTGAATTTTACCGGCAGGAAGCGGGGAGGCTCGCTCCGGTCCCTGGCGCGGAGCATGGGAACGTCCTTCAGCAGGAGCCCGGTCACCTTCGCCTTTCTATACCGCTCGTCCCGGATCTCCTCCTCGGTGCTGCTGCGGGGCAGGTTCGCCTGGGCCTGCCTGGCGGGGAGATAGAGCACGCCTCCGGGGACGATCCCGGTCTGGTAGCGGTCCTTGCCCAGGGTTGTGAGCATGAAAAGATAGACCGGCATCTGCAGCTCCGTGCCCCGGTAGACCTCCGCCAGGGAAAACTGCTTCTCCCCGGATTTGTAGTCCGCCACGCAGAGATAGAGGTCGTTCCCGTTCCGCCAGCCGTCCACCCGGTCCACCGTGCCCTCCAGGCGCAGGTCCCCCAGCTCCAGGGCGGGCAGATCCCCGTCCCGGTCGGAGAATCTCAGCTCGAAATCCAGGGGCTCGAAGTCTCCGGCGGCAAGCTGCTCCGCCAGCTGCAGCACGATCTCCTCCGCCCGGAGGCTGAGGCGGCGGAAGAGATAGAGGAAACGCTTGTCCCTGAGCTGGGCGGGCTTGAAGGTCTCCCTGCCGAAGCGCTCGGCGTACTCCGCCGTGAGGGCGCGCAGACGCTCCTCCGTCACGGCGGCGAAGCCCCCCTCGTCCCGCACCCGGCGGCAGACGTTTTCCAGCAGATAGTGGAGGAAGGTGCCGTTTTCCGGAGCGGAGAAGCGGGCTGCCTTCCGTTCCTTCGCCCGCAGCCCGTATTCCAGGAAATAGCGGTAGGAGCACTTGTAAAAGCTCTCCACTCTGGAGGGGGTCAGCCGCAGGGTGCGGCCGTAGAGCTTCTCCGCCGTCTCCGGCAGTAGGGAGGTGTGGGCCTGGGCGGCGAAGGCCCGGAGCTCCTCCGGCCTGCCCGGCGGCAGGCAGGCCCGGGCCGCCTCGGCCCAGGGACCCTTCCCCAGGGCCAGCTCCAGAAGCGGCGCGGCCGCGGCGGCCAGCTGCCGCCCGGCCAGGCTCTCCTCCGTTTCCGGCACGAGGCCCAGCAGCGTCCGGGCCCGCTCCGCCAGGATGCCGGGACGCGCGTCCTCGCCGCCGCTCCAGCTCACCAGCAGCCGCTCCGCGGGGGAGGCGGCCAGGAGGTACAGCTCCAGAAGGGGCCTCGTCAGGGCGTCGTCCCTGTCCGCTGTGAGGCGGATGCCCAAATCGAAGAGGATGCGCAGCTCCTCCGGGGAAAACAGGCCCCGGGAGCCGGTCTCCTCCGGCAGATGCTCCTCGTCCGCCCCCAGCACCAGCAGCACCCGGGGCTTCCGGTCCCGCAGGCGGGCGGGGCTGCCCAGGCTCACGCAGTCCAGGGCCGCGGGGATGGAGCCCACCTCCCGCTCCCGCAGGAGCAGCTCCAGCAGCCGGGTGAATTCCTCCCCGGCGAGGGTGACGCCGCCCAGGAGGGCGTCCATCTCCCGGAGGCAGTCCGCCGCGGCGTTCCAGGCCCCGGCGCAGGCGGAGGCCGCGGCGGCGTCCCCGCCCTTTTCCAGGGCGTCCGCCCGGGCAATGAGGGCCTCCCGGACGCCGGTCTCCTCCAGGAAGGCCGACAGGGCCCGCAGGTGATCCCCCGCCGGCGCGGGGTTTTTCAGCGCGTCCCCCAGGCGGCCGAAGGGGGCTGCGACCCGGCGGCGCAGGGCGTCGATCCGCTCCAGGGCCTCCCTGTCCTCCTCCGGGCGGGCGTCGTAGCCCCGGGGGCTGAGATCCCAGGCTTCCTCGCGCCGCCAGACGCTCTCGCCCCGCAGCTCCCAGGTGAGGCAGTAGTTCTCCAGCTCGTCCGTTTCCCCGGCGGTCAGCCCGCCCAGGCCGGTCTTCAGGCAGCGGAAGAGGTTTCCGGCCCGCCAGCCCTCCGTCACGGTGCGGAGGGCCTCCAGCAGGAACACGGCGGAGGCGCTGGGCAGAAGGGGGGACGCCTCCTCCACGAAAACGGGCAGTCCGTAGGCCCGGAACACGGACTCCGCGGCGGCGCGGCGGGAAGCGAAGCCCGGTACGGCCACGGCAAAATCCGAATAGCGAAGGCTGCCGTCGGCCAGCATCAGCTCCCGGATGCGGGCGGCGGCCCAGCGGCACTCCCCCCGGAAGGAGGCCATTTTGCAGAGCTCCACCGGCTTTTCCCCCGCCGGGAGGGGCGGCGCCTCGTATTCATAGAGATTCGCGGCGAGATAGCGGATGGGATCGGCCGGGGGATCGGGCAGGCGCTCCAGGACCACCTCCGCTCCCCGGCGGCGGGCGAGCTCCGTCAGGCTGCGGAAGGCGCCCTCCGCCACGGCGAAGCAGGCGTTCTCCCCTTCGCCCAGGGGCAGGGTCACGGTGAGGTCCGTGCCCCGGCGGAGGATGCCCTCCAGCACCGCCAGCTCCTCGGCGGTGAAATCGGTGAAGCCGTCGGCCCAGACGCCGCCGGCGCCCACGCCGCAGCCGGCGATCCCCTCGGCCAGGCGGGCCACGGCGTCCCGGCTGTCGCCCAGGCTGCGCTTCTGCACCGCCTCCCAGGCCTCCAGCACCAGGGCCATATCCGTCAGCTTCCCGCGCACGGCGGCGGAGGGCGTCTTCTCCGCTGCGGCGAGAAGCTCGGCGGCGGTGGTCATGGAGCCCCGCAGCTCCTCGGCGGTGGTCATGAGGCGGCGGAGAAAATCCGTGCGCTTCCCCCGCTCCCGGAAGCAGGTGAGCTTCGGTCCCGCCTCCTCCAGGGCCAGGGCCATCATCAGGAGGCGGCCGCCCTTGTCCGGCAGGGGGTCGGCCAGGCCGCCGATCTCCAGCGCCGCCCGGTTGTACATGCGGGTAAAGCTGAGCACCTCCCCATGGAGACTGAGGGCCGGACCGCAGACGGCGGCCAGACGGCGCTCCGCCCGGTGGGACTGCTGCTCCGGCGTCAGGAGCACCATCCCGTCCCGCCCGCGCATCCCGTCCCGGATCTCCTCGCAGACGCGCCGGGTCTTGCCGCTGCCGGCGGCACCCAGGATCAGTCTGAGCACGGTCCGTCCCTCCTTTCCTCCGGACTCCGTCCGGCGTTCTCCCCATGCTTATCATACCACGTTTTGCGCCCGCGAAAAAGCAAGGGCGGCGGATTTCCCGGGAAATCCGCCGCAAAATCCCTGTTCAGCTCTCCCGGGCCAGCCAGGCGGCGCCCAGGGCGCCGGTATCGTCCGCACCCTGGCTCCAAACCAGACGCAGGCTGTCCGCGGGCCGGGGGTGCATGCACTTCTCCCGCACGGCGGCTTCCAGCGCTTCCCGGGGGAAGCCCCGCATGGCGGGCACGCCGCCTCCCACCACCAGCACCTCCGGATCCAGGAGGTTCACGCAGCCCGCCAGGAGGCAGGCGGCGGTGTCCACGAATTCCGCCAGCTCCGGGGAGCCCGCCATGGCCGGGAAAAGCTCGGCGATATGGGTCTCCGGCCACTTCTCCGCCCGCAGGGCCTGAAGGCGGCGGCCGGACACCAGGTTTTCCGCGCAGCCCACGTTGCCGCAGGTGCACTTCACCCGGCTGCCGGGGATGGGGAAATGGCCCAGCTCATTGAGGGAATTGGCCCCGCGAAGGGGCCTTGCGTCGTAAAACACGGCGCTGCCCAGCCCCGTGCCGACGTATACGCCCAGGATCAGGCCCCGCCGGGGCAGGGAGAGGCGGTGCAGGTCGCCCCCCAGGAGCATCACGGTATCGTTTTCCAGCTTCACGGGGAAGCCCGCCCGGCGGCTCAGCCCGTCGGCCAGCTCGAGCCCGTTCAGGGCCGGGATGTTGGGCACGTTGAGCACCGTGCGGCAGTCCCGGCTCAGGGTGCCGGGGATGCCGGTCCCCGCCGCCGCGACGGGCACGGCGCAGTCCTCCGCGTACTGCCGCAGCACGTCTCCGAAGCGGAAGGGATCGCCGTCGGGCATGACCTCCTCCCGCCGGTATTTCACCACGCGGCGCAGCTCTCCCTCCGGGGTCAGCAGCGCCAGACGGACGTGGGTGCCCCCCACGTCGGCGCCGACGGTGTACCCCTTCATCGGCCCCTCCTCTGCAGGGCCTGCATGGCCTTGCCGGCCCAGGCCGCCTCTTCCTCCGTGGGCTCCCGCTCCAGATCGTAGCGGGCGGCGCAGTAGGCCTCCGTCAGCTCCCGGAAGGCTTCGGTCTCCAGCTTTCCGCCCACCTCCCTGGGGGTGGCGGAGGGGATCCAGCCGGAAACGCGGCCGGATTTCAGCAGGGCCTTGTAGGCAAAGCGCAATCGCATCCGGTCGTCCGGCATATCGTCGAAGCGCTCCGGCTTCTCCCGCAGCTTTTTCAGCCAGCGGCGGGCTTTCTTCCCGCCCTCGGCCAGGGCGCTGCGCAGGTCGCCGGTGCGTTCCACGTCGTCCTCATACTCCAGGATCTCCCGGGTGCGGAAGAGACCGCGGACCCAGTCGGCAAAGCGGTGTCCGCCGCCCCGGCGTCCCTCCTTGACAAAGCCGTAGGCCAGCAGGAAGAAGAGGATGCCGCAGACCCCCAGGATGATGCCGTAGAAGACGGCGAAGGTGGGGTCCCCGTCCTCCACGATGTTGCTGAGGCCGGGCCCCTCCGTCTCCTCCGCCGTAGGGGTGGGAGAGGTGGGGCTCATCATGCCGCTGCCGCCCCCCAGCCCCGCCATGAAGCGCAGGAAGGCCGCCCCCAGGGAGACGAGCCAGCGCCCGGCGCCGGAGAGGAAGCGGTGTACGACCCCCAGGCTCCCCAGGAGCACCGCCGCGACGAGGAACACCGTGAGCAGGATCAGGTTCCGGCCCCGGATGCCCGAGGGGATGGCCATGCTCTCGCCGCCCTTGACGTTGTGGACGCCGATGTAGAGGCTGGCGGCGTTGAAGCTGTAGAGGCTCAGGCAGAAGGAGGCGAGGCCGCACCAGCACAGGGGCCGGAAAGCCGCGATCTCCCAGTCCCCCAGGAAGAAATAGAGGCTGCCTCCAAGGTAGACCAGCAGGGAGGCCACCGCCAGCCTCGGCGGGAAGGGCTCCTCCCCCCGGTGGCCCAGGAGGAACAGCACGCCTCCCATGACGGCGGCGCAGACGAGATAGGCGATATCCAGGCCGCCGTAAGCGGGCCAGGAGGGCGCCATGACGGCCAGGGCCAGGAGGACGCTCACCCCCAGGAGGGGATATTTCCACCGGTCCAGCAGACGGGCCAGGGACCCCAGCAGGAAGCAGATCAGCAGGGGCCAGCAGCGGAGGGACCGGCTGTACCAGGGCCAGCCGGTTCGGGAAAACTGCTCCAGGAACACCAGCACGCCGAAGGCAAAGAAGGCGCTCAGCAGCAGGTTCATCAGCCGAATGGCGATCTTTTCCGTTTTCACTGTCCGCCTCCGATCTTCTGCCAGGTGACGGAATTGCCCAGCTTGCGCAGCTTCCCCGCCCGCTCCTCCAGCACGTCGCTCCAATAGGCCGAGACGACGAGGATGTCCATGTCCGACACGGCGGCTTCGATCTGCCGGTCCAGCAGAACGTGGAGGTCCAGGGTCATCCTGATCTTCAGCACCGCCAGGGCCTCCAGGATGCGCTCCAGCTGCGCCTCGGAGCAGCGGGGCGGGATGCTCAGGCTGATCTCCGGCAGGGCGCTCTCCCCGTTCGTGAGGAAGCCCACGTCAACGCCGTTTCGCACGCACCAGGCGGCAAGGGCCGCGCAGATGCGCACGCCCCCTTCGATGTATTCCGCGTCCCTGGGCTCCATGGCCCCCATCTGCCGGTCGGAGATCTGGCAGTTGAGCACCAGCAGCGCCCGGGGGCAGACGGTATAGTCCCGCTGCTTCACCTGCAGGCTGCCGGTGCGGGCGGTGGCCCGCCAGTGCACGTCCTTCCGGGGGTCGCCGCTGCGGTAGGCCCGGATGCCGGAGACCAGGATGGGGTCCGGCAGGATCCAGCGGCGCACCGTCACGTCCCCCTGCCACTGGAGGGCGGTGTCCGGCAGCTCGTCCGGCTTCAGGACGGCGGGGTAGACAAAGATCCTCGCGTCCCCCTGCACGTCCGCCCGGTCGTGGGCCACGCCGAAGAGGTCCCCCGCCACGACGGAGGCGAGCGAGCAGTCGAAATAGCCCCGGTGGAGGCAGGTGATTTCATGGCGGCGGGTGATCTTCGAAAAGCCGCCCAGGTAGAACAGGCTCTTGTGGAAGCGGTCCATGCTCAGGCCCATGTTCTCCTGGCGGCGGAACTGCAGGTCCCCGGAGATGCGGGACTCCACCCGCACCCAGGGGACGGGCACCGGCTTATCGTTGGCCAGCACCTCCACCAGCTCCACCTTCTCCCCCTCGAAGACCCGCTCCCGGCTGAAGCGCCGGGTATAGCTCACCTTCCGGAGGCCGAAGCGGTTGTAGTATATGGTCTGGAGGATCGCCAGCACGGCGACGACGACCATGATCCATATCGGGGTCATATCAGCTCTCCAGCAGCTTTTCCGCCGCCGGGTCCTCGGAGGGCACCGGCACCGCCCGGGTCAGCTCCCGGATGAGCTCCTCGCTGCGCTCGGCGGCCCCGTAGCCGGAGCGGGTGACCAGCCGGTGGGCGAACACCGGGGCGGCCAGCTTCTTCACGTCGTCGGGCAGCACGTAGTCCCGGCCGTGGACGGCGGCCCAGGCCTGGGCGGCCTTCAGCATCCACAGCATGCCCCGGGGGCTGACTCCCAGGCTCACCTCCGCGGGGGTCCTGGTGGCCTCCGTGAGGGCCACGATGTAATACCGCACCGGGTCGGACACCTGCACGGCGGAGCAGCTTGCCTGGGCGTCGATCAGCTCGCTGCCGGAGGCCACGCTCTCCAGCTCCGCCAGGGGATCGTTGTTGATGAAGCGGTCGAGGATGCTCTTCTCCCCCTCGGCGCCGGGGTAGCCGGGGCGCAGACGCATGAGGAAGCGGTCCAGCTGGGCCTCGGGCAGGGGGAAGGTGCCCCCGGTCTCCACCGGGTTCTGGGTGGCGATGACGAAGAAGGGCCGCCCCAGGCTGCGGGTGACCCCGTCGGCCGTGATCTGCTTTTCCTCCATGCACTCCAGCAGGGCGCTCTGGGTGCGGGGGGTGGCCCGGTTGATCTCGTCGGCCAGGAGGACGTTGGTGAAGGCGGGGCCCTCCCGGAACTCGAAGACGTTTTCCTTCTGATTGAAGACGCTCATCCCCGTCACGTCCCCGGGCAGGAGGTCCGGCGTGAACTGGATGCGCTTCATATCCACGCCCAGGCTCTTCGCCAGAGCCTTGGCGGTGACGGTCTTTCCCGTGCCGGGCACGTCGTCCAGCAGGACGTGTCCTCCGGCGATGAGAGCCGTCAGCATCAGCTCCAGGTGATCCCCGCTGCTGATGATGACCTTTTCCACGTTCTCCCTGATGCGCGCTGCGAGGGCTGCGATCTCGGCGATTTCCATATGCGATTCCTTTCCTTCCAGATGCGATTTATTTGATAATTTTATACCCTGCGTTCCGGGATTGCAACAGAAAAATCCGCCGGGCCCGAAGGCCCGGCGGAGGGGGAAGCGTGATCGGTCACCACTGGAGCGTGTAGCCGGGGATGAGCTTTTCCACCAGACGCACGATCTCGTCCGGGAAGACGAAGCGGGCCAGCAGGGCAGCGATCACCAGCACCAGCAGGCTCACCACCAGCAGGATGAGGTACGCCCGGGCCAGGTTGCGCCGGGCGATCTTGCGGCAGACGCCGCAGCTCCACAGGATCATGAGGACGAAGCCGATGACGGGGATCCCCATGAGGAAGATCTCCACGGCCATGCCCAGAGAGGTCATGGGAGCATACTTGCTCTTGCGGCCGGGCCGGTCGGGGTCCTCCGTCTCCCGGACCTGCGCCGGAGCGTAGGGCGGGTAGACGGGCTGAGCGGGCTGGGGCCGGTAAGGCTGCTGGGCGGGGGCCGCGTAAGGGGCCGCCGCGGGGGCGGCGGGGGCCGCGTACATGGGCTCCGGCTTTTCCTGGGCGGGCGCGGCGGTCTCGACCTCCGGGACGGCGGCGGCCGCGCTTCCCAGGATGGCGGCGGGGGACTGCTGGGCGAAGGGCGCCTGGCCGAAGACCGCCTCCGCCTCGTTCAAGGCTTCCTCCGCCTTCGCGGCGGCAGCTTCCGCCGCGGCTGCGGCGTTCTCTATCTCTTCGATTTTTGCCCCGCACTCCGTGCAGTGCCTGGCGTCGGGCTGCAGCACGGCGCCGCAGGAGGGACAAACCTTCTTTTCTTCCACGTCCGATCCTCCTTTCGGAATCTCACCGGGCCGGGTCGGGGCCCGGCAAAGGCATCATAACGCTGTTGGAAGCGTTTGTCAAATCGCCGCTGCGTAGAGGGCCTTCACGGCGGCGTAGGTCATATACAGGTCCGCCTTGGCGATGACCTCGAAGGGGGCGTGCATGCTCAGCACGGGGACCCCGGCGTCGATGGTGTCGATGTCCCGGCGGGCGGTGAACATGGCCACGGTGCCGCCGCCGCCCTTGTCCACCTTGCCCAGCTCGCCCATCTGCCAGGCGACGCCCGCGCCGTCCAGCAGGCGGCGCACCCGGCCCACCACCTCGGCGGAAGCGTCATTGGAGCCGGACTTGCCCCGGGAGCCGGTGAATTTGAGGATACCCACCCCGTAATTCACCCTGGCGTTGTTGCGCTTCTCGCTGACGTCGGGGAAATTGGGATCGAAGGCGTTGCACACGTCGGCGGAGAGGCAGAAGGACCGGGCGCAGCACTCCCGCAGGGAGACGCCCTGGGCCCGGCAGAGGTCCTCCATGAAACGGTCGAAGGCGGCGGACTGCATGGCCGTCACGCCCTCGGAGCCGATCTCCTCCTTGTCCACCAGGAGGCAGACGGCGGTCTTTTCGGGCTTTTTCGTCTCCAGCACGGCCATGAGCTCGGCGTAGGCGCAGACCCGGTCGTCGTGGCCGTAGCCGCCGATGAAGCTCCCGTCCAGCCCGATGTCGGTGACCTCGTCGGCAGGGACGGCGCAGAGTTCGGCGGAGAGGAAGTCCGCCTCGGTGATCCCGTATTTCTCATGGAGCAGCTTCAGCACCCGGAGCTTCACCCGGTCGGCGCCCTCCTCGGCGTCGGGCCGGGAGCCCAGGAGCAGATTCAGGCCCTCGCCGGTGATGACGTCGGCCGCGTTCTTCTTCATCTGATCCCCGGCCAGATGGGGCAGCAGATCGGTGATGACGAGGCGGGGCTCCCCCTTATCCAGGCCCACGGATACGTCGATCTTCTCCCCGTCGGCCCGGACCACCGTGCCCACCAGGGCCAGAGGCGTCGTCACCCACTGATATTTCTTGATGCCGCCGTAGTAATGGGTCTTGAAGAAGGCCATCTCCCCGTCTTCATAAAGGGGCTGCTGCTTCAGGTCCAGCCGGGGATTGTCCACGTGGGCTGCGGCGATATTCGCCCCCTCCGCCAGAGACTTTTTGCCCAGCACCGCCAGCGTGAGGGCCTTCTCCCGGTTCACGAAATACAGCTTCTCCCCGGCCTTATGGGCCTTGCCGGGGACCCAGGGCTTGAAGCCCGCGGCCTCGGCCAGCTTCACCGCCTCCCGGACGGCCAGCCGCTCGGTGCGAGAGGCGCTGAGCCAGGTCTTGTAGCCCTCGGCGAAATCGTAGATCTCCCGGACCTTGGCTTCGTCTGCCGTCTCATAGATATTCTTCTGCTTGAAAAACAGTTCGTCTCGCGTCATCTTATCTTCCTCCCAAAATCGTCAGCATGCTCTCGTGGATGATGTCCAGGCCCTCGGCCAGCTCCTCCTCCGTTATGGTGAGGGCGGGCATGAGCTTCAGCACGCAGTCGTTCCTTCCGGCCCGCTCGATCACCAGGCCCCGGCGGAAGCACTCCTTCGCCACCGCGCCGCTCACGTCCCCGAGCTGTTCGAAATCCACCCCGTGGATGAGGCCGATGCCCCGGTGCCGCAGGCGGTCGTCCATGGGCAGGAGCTTTTCTTCGATATAGTCGGACACCAGCTTTTCCTTGTGCTTCACCTGGCTGTCCAGGTCCACCATTTCCCGGTATTCCAGGGCCGCCTTCGCGCCCACGAAGGCCAGCTGATTGCCCCGGAAGGTGCCGTTGTGCTCGGCGGGATAGAACTTGTCCAGCTCGGGGCGGATCAACAGCAGGGACATGGGCAGCCCGTAGCCGGAGATGGATTTGCTCAGCACCACCAGGTCCGGCACGACGCCCGCCCGCTCGAAGCTGAAAAAGCTCCCCGTGCGGCCGCAGCCCACCTGGATATCGTCCACGATCAGCAGGATGCCGTGCCGGTCGCAGAGGGCGCGCAGCCGCTGCAGCCAGGGCGTGGGGGCGATCTGGATGCCGCCCTCGGCCTGGGTGGTCTCGATGATGAAGGCCGCGGGCTTCTCCACGCCGGAGTAATTGTCCGTCAGCAGCCACTCATAGTAGTCGATGGTATCGAAGCCGACGGCGTTGGGATGGGGCACGAAATTCGTGAAGAACAGGGGCACGTGGGCGCCCTCCCGGTGGTCTACCCCGGCGGTGACGGCGAGAGAACCCAGGCTCATCCCGTGGAAGGAGCCGGTGAGGGCGAAGACGCCCGTGCGCCCCGTGACCTTCCGGGCCAGCTTCAGGGCCGCCTCCACGGCGTTGGTGCCCGTGGGGCCGCAGCTCATGAGGCGGTAGCGGAGGCCCCTGGGCTGCAGGATCATCCGGTCGAAGGCCTCGAAGAAGGCCGCCTTGGCCCCGGTGAACATGTCCAGGGCGTGGGTGATCCCGTCGTCCGCCAGGTAGGCCAGGATCTTCTCCTTGATGTAATCGTTGTTGTGGCCGTAGTTCAGGGCCCCGGCCCCGTCGAAGAAATCCAGATAGGCCCGCCCGTCGGCGGCGTACATCCGGGACATCTTGGCCCGGGTGAACTCCACGGGAAAGGCCCGGCTGTAGGACCGCACGCCGGATTCCAGCTTTTCCATCGTTTCCATGCTCATGCTCTGAACCTCCCCCGGCAGCGCCTCGAAGCACCGCCGGCATTTTTCCGCAAATTCCTCCCGGCTGCCGTCGTTCACCAGGGTGACCGTACAGTGCTGCCGGAACCAATCCTCGCTCTTCTGGGCCCGGATGCGCAGGCGGGCGTATTCCTCCGTGACGCCCTCCCGGGCCATGAGCCGCCGGACGCGGGTCTCCTCCGGGGCGCAGACGGCCACGGTGGCCTGGCACAGCGCCCCCAGCCCCCCTTCGATGAGGGCGATGGCGTCGACGGCGGCGAGGGTCTTCCCCGCCCGGCGGGCCTCCGCCAGGAGCCTTTCCACCTCTTTCTTCACGAAGCCGTGGGTGATGCCGTTGAGCTTCAGCAGCTTTCCTTCGTCCCCGAAGACGATCTGCCCCAGCTTCCTGCGCAGGAGGACCCCGTCCTCCACCGTGCCGGGGAAGGCAGCTTCGATGGCCGCCAGCAGGGCCTTGTCCGACGCCAGCAGGCCGTGATACACCTCGTCGCAGTCGATGATCTCGCCGCCCAGCTCCCGGACGGTCTCCAGAGCCGTGGTCTTCCCCGTTCCGGTGCCGCCGGTGATGCCGATCACAAACACGTTATCTTCCCTCCCGCCGCCTTTTTCAGCCGGTTCACCACCGCCCGGCCCACGCCCTCCTCCGAGGGGCAGCGGACACAGATGAGGGCGACCTCCGGCGTATCCAGGGCCCGCAGACTGTCGAAAAGCCCGGCAGCCAGGGTCTCCGGCGCGTCCTCCCGGCCATAGGCCAGGGCCCGCTTGCCGGGGAAATTCCCTTCCTCCCCGGCATAGCAGAGCACGGCCGTGCCCGCGTCGGGAAGTGAGTTTACATAATCGAAAAACCGTTCCTTCTCCCCCCGCAGGAGGCGCAGCTCCGCCTGGGGAGAATAGTGACGGTATTTCATGCCGGGGGCCTTGGGGATCTCGTCGGGCCGCACCAGGCCCGGGTCCAGCTCCGTCTCCGGCAGGACGGCGCGCAGCTGCTCCAGGGTGACGCCGCCGGGCCGCAGCACCCGGGGCGGGAAAACGCTGAGATCCAGGATGGTGGATTCCAGGCCCACCCGGCAGGGGCCTCCGTCCAGGATGGCCTCCACCTTTCCCCAAAGGTCGTGGACGCAGTGCGCCGCGGTGGTGGTGCTGGGCTTGCCGGAGAGGTTGGCGCTGGGGGCCGCCACGGGCACGCCCGCCAGGCGCAGCACCTCCCTCGTCAGGGGATGGTCCGGGCAGCGCATGGCCACCGTCTCCAGCCCCGCCGTTACCCGCAGGGGCACCGAGGGCCGCCGGCGGAGCACCAGGGTGAGGGGGCCGGGCCAGAATCGCTCCGTCAGCGCACGGGCCTCCGCCGGGATATCCCGGCACCACCTGTCCAGATCCTCCGCCGAGGCCACGTGCAGGATGAGGGGATTGTCCTGGGGGCGGCCCTTCACTTCGAAGATGCGGGCCACGGCCTTCTCGTCCAGGCCGTTGGCTCCCAGGCCGTAGACCGTCTCCGTGGGGAGGGCCACCAGGCCCCCGGCCCGCAGGAGCTCCGCGGCGCGGGCGGCTCCGGAGGCATCCAAAAGCTCCGTCTTCATTCCGCTCCCCGCAGCCTTTCCGCCTGCTCCGCCGCCCGCAGGGCGGCGATCAGCTCCTCCAGATCTCCGTCCATCACGGCGTCGATCTTATACAGGGTCAGGCCGATGCGGTGGTCCGTCACCCTGCCCTGGGGGAAATTGTAGGTGCGGATGCGCTCGTTGCGCATGCCGGTGCCCACCTGGCTCTTCCGCTCCGCCGCCACTGCGGAGCGCTGCTTCTCCTTTTCCAGCTCATAGAGCTTGCTCCGCAGGATGCTGAGCGCCCGGTCCTTGTTTTTATACTGGCTGCGCTCGTCCTGGCATTCCACCACCATGCCCGTGGGCAGGTGGGTGACGCGGATGGCGGAGGAGGTCTTGTTCACCTTCTGCCCGCCCGCGCCGGAGGAGCGGAACACGTCGATGCGCAGGTCCTTCTCGTCCAGGCGGAATTCCACCTCGTCCAGCTCCGGGAGCACCGCCACCGTGACGGTGGAGGTGTGGATGCGTCCCTGGGTCTCCGTGTCCGGCACCCGCTGCACCCGGTGGACGCCGCTCTCGAATTTCAGGCGGGCGTAGGCCTCCGCCCCTTCCACCCGGAAGCAGACCTCTTTGGCCCCGCCCAGCTCCGTCTCGTTCAGGTTCGTCAGCTCCAGCCGCCAGCCGTTCTTCTCCGCGTACATGGCGTACATTCGGTAGAGGGAATGGGCGAAAAGGGCGGCCTCGTCTCCCCCGGCGCCTGCCCGGATCTCCATGATGACGTTGCGTCCGTCGTCCGGATCCCGGGGCAGCAGGAGGACCTTCAGCTCCTCCTCCAGGGCCGTCTGCCGGATCCTGCCCGTTTCCAGCTCCTCCCGGGCCAGGGCGCGCAGCTCCCCGTCCCCGGAGCGCAGCAGCTCCTCCGCCTCCGCCAGCTGAGCCTCCAGCCTCCGCAGCTCCCGCAGCTTTTCCGCCACGGGCTGCAGCTCCTTCTGCTCCCGGGTGAGCTTCCGCAGGGCCTCCGGATCGTTATAACAGGCGGGATCGGCCAGTCTGGCCTCCAGCTGCCCGTATTTTTTCTCGATGGCGATCAGCTTTTCCCGCATCCGTTCCTTCCCGCCGGCGGCTCACTCCCCGTCCTCCGAGAGCGCGCCCCAGGCCTCGTACGCTTCCTCCAGCGCCGCCTCCGCGGCGGCTTTTTCCTCAAAGAGGCGGCTCAGCGCCTCGTAATCCGTGGCGTTTTCCTGGATCTCCCCGTCCAGGCGGCGGAGCTGCTCCTCCCCGGCGGCGATCTCCCGCTCCAGGGCGGCCAGCTTCTTCTGCAGGGCCTTCTGGCCCCCGGCGGGCTTCTCCTTCTTGGGCTTTTCCCGCTTCTGCTGCTTTTTTTCCTCCGCCTGCCGGGCCAGGGCAGCCTGGGCAGACCGTTCCTTCCGGGCGCGGTATTCCTCGAAGGAACAGCGCCAGTCGGTGATCCTCCCGTCCTCCAGCTCCCAGATGCGGGTGGCGAAGCGGGAGATGAACCAGCGGTCGTGGCTGACGAACAGGAGGGCCTCCCCGTAATCGGAAAGGGCGTCCTCCATCCACTCCCGGGAGAGGAGGTCCAGATGGTTGGTGGGCTCGTCCAGGATGAGGAAGTTCACGTCCTCCTTCATCAGGATGCAGAGGCGCAGGCGGCTCAGCTCGCCGCCGGAAAGGTCCCCCACGTATTTGAAGGCGTCCTCCCCGGAGAAGCCGAAGGCGCCCAGCCGGTCCCTGGCCTGCTGGGGGGTGCAGCCGCCCTCATAGAGCATGGTGTCCGCCAGGGTGCGGTCCATGCGCTCGAAGTGCACCTGCTGCTCCAGCATGGCGGCCTTCACCGCCGGGCCGAAGTGACAGACCCCGGCGTCCGCGGTCTCCTTCCCCATGAGGATGGAGAGGAAGGTGGATTTGCCGGTGCCGTTGTCCCCGATGAGGGCGATGCGCTCCCCGCCGGTGACCAGGAGCTCCGCGTCTTCAAAAAGGGTGCGGCCCCCGTAAGCCTTCGTCAGGCCGTGGACCACCAGCGCCTCATCCCCCCGGAAGCCGGTCTCCCCGAAGCGGGCCTTCAGCCTCCGCTCCTCCCGGGGCTTCTCCGTCTGCTTCAGGCGCTCGATGCGCTTCTCCATGGAAAAGGCCCGCTTGTGGAGCTTGTCCGCCCCCATGAAGGCCCAGAGGTGCAGGTCGTCCGCCGCCTTCTGCAGCTGGGCGATCTGCTTCTGATTCTTCTCCCAGGCCTTCCGGGCCTCCTCGTAGCGCCGCTGCTTCTCCACCACGAAGAAGCTGTAATTGCCGGAATAGAGCTCGGCCTTCCCGTCCGCCAGCTCCACGATGCGCTGCACCGCCCTGTCCAGGAACCAGCGGTCGTGGGAGATGGTGAGGACGGTGCCCCGGAAATGGAGCAGATAATCCTCCAGCCATTCGGTGGCGCTGAGGTCCAGATGGTTCGTGGGCTCGTCCAGCAGGAGGATGTCCGTTTCCTCCAGGATGAGACGGGCCAGGTTCACCCGCGTCTTCTCCCCGCCGGACAGGAGGCGGAAGGGCCGCTCCCGCATCTCCTGCGGGATGTCCAGGCCGTTGGCCACCTTGCTGCGCCGGACCTCCGTCTCATAGCCCCCCAGGCCCTCGAAGGCGCTCTGGAGCCGGTCGTAGGCGGCGGCGTCCACCTCTTCCCCGGCCGCCATGGCTTTCTGCATGCCCGTGAGGCGGCGGTGCATCTCATCCAGCCGGGCCTGGGCGGTCTTCAGCACGTCCTCGGTGGTGAAGTCCTCCGGAAAACGGGGGATCTGCGTCAGGATGCCCACGCGCTTCCCCGTGCCCAGCACCACTTCGCCCCGGTCGGCCTCCAGCTCCCCGGTGATGATCCTGAACAGGGTGCTTTTTCCGGCGCCGTTGCGCCCCAGCAGCCCCACGCGCTCCCCCTCGAAGATCTCCAGGTCCACGCCCTTCAGGATATTCTTGTCCTGTTCAAAGGCCTTCCAGACGCCCTTGACCGAGATGTCGACCACTTACTTGGTGCCGAAGATGCGGTCGCCCGCGTCGCCCAGGCCGGGAACGATGTAGCCGTGATCGTTGAGGTGGCTGTCCATGGCCGCCACGTAAACGTCCACGTCCGGATGGTCCGCCATCACCTTGTCCGCCCCCACGGGAGCGCCGATGATGCACATGAGGCGGATGTGCCGCCCGCCGTGGGACTTGATGAAGCCGATGGCCGCGCTGGCGCTGCCGCCGGTAGCCAGCATGGGATCGAGGACGATGATCTCCCGGTCGGCGATGTCGTTGGGGAGCTTGCAGTAGTATTCCACCGGCTGCAGGGTCTCCGGGTCCCGGTAGAGGCCGATGTGCCCCACCTTGCAGCCGGGGACCAGCTGGACGATGCCGTCCACCATGCCCAGACCGGCCCGGAGGATGGGCACGATGGCCATCTTCTTGCCCGCCAGACGGCGCGCCCGGGCGATGGCCACGGGGGTCTCCACCTCCACCTCCTCGGTGGGCATGTCCCGGGTGGCCTCAAAGCACATCAGGCCCGCGATCTCGCTGATGAGCTCGCGGAACTCCTTGACGCTGGTATTCTTGTCCCGCAGGATGCTCAGCTTGTGCTGGATCAGGGGATGGTTCAAAACGTGCAGCGTTCCCATTTGCGTATCTCCTTTATCCTGTTCGAATTATCAGGCGTTGTTCTCTTTTTCCCGCTCCAGGCGCTCCAGCCGCTCCCGCTCCGCCTGGCTCAGACGCAGGTACACCGGCTCCGGCTCGCCCCAGCTCTCCCGGGGAGCCTTTGCCGCCGCCAGGGCCACGCCCCAGGCGCTCTGGATGCGCAGCGGCTCCGGGGCCAGGGTATAGGGCAGGGCCGCTTCCTCCATGGCCCTTGCCGTCAGCTCCGCCCCGTCGCCCAGCAGGACGGGGGCCTCCGGGAGCTCCGGCAGGAGCTCCGCCAGGGAAAGGGCCCGGTCCTCCGAAAGGCGCTCCGGTCTCCCGCCCGACACCCGGAAAAGGGCGTTGTACACCTGGCCCCGGCGGGCGTCCATGCAGCAGCACAGGAGTCTGCCCTCCAGGCACAGGGCCTGCATCGCCATGGCCTCCAGGGTGGAAACGCCGCAGCAGGGCCTGTCCGCCCCCCAGCTGAGGCCCTTGGCCGCCGCCACGCCGATGCGCACGCCGGTGAAGGAGCCGGGTCCCCGGGCAACGGCGATGAGGTCCGCATCCGTTACCCGGAGGGAGCAGCCCTTCAAAAGGTTTTCCACCATGGGCAGAAGGGTCTGGGAGTGGGTGAGGCCGCAGTTCTGAAGATAAAGTCCCACGCAGCGCCCGTCCTCCCAAAGGGCGGCGGAGGCCGCCCGGGCGGTGGATTCCAGCGCCAGTATCCTCATAGCATGCCCTCGATGGCGATGCGCCGGTCCGTGTCGCTCAGACGCCGGATGCGCACCCGCACCGCGTCCTCCGGCAGGGCTTCCTCCACGTTTTCGCTCCATTCGGTGACGCAGACGCCCTCCCGGTCCAGATAGTCCTCCCAGCCGATACCGTAGAGCTCCTCGGCGTTCTTCAGGCGATACATGTCGAAGTGGAAGAGGGGGGGATCGCCGGGGTATTCGTTCACGATGGTGAAGGTGGGGCTGGTGACGCTCTCTTCGACGCCCAGGCCCCGGGCCATGCCCCGGACAAAGGCGGTCTTCCCCGCCCCCAGCTCCCCGTAGAGGGCGCAGACGCTGCCGGCCCGCAGGCATTTGGCCAGCCGCTCCCCCAGGGCCTCGGTCTCCGCTTCGGAATGGGTCTCCACGGTCATGCGCTCCGCCTCCTTCGGCAGTTTGGCTCCATGCCATCATGGTAATATATCACGGCTCCGGCGGCTTTTCAATATTTCCGGACCGGAAAACGGGAGATCGCCCGGCCGCGCCCTCGGAAACCGCCGTTCCCGCCGGGCAGAGAACGAAGGGGCCGCAGCTCTTTTCCGCTGCGGCCCCTTCGGCGGGAGCCCTTTATCTTCCGGAGACGGTGACGCCGTCGAAGGCCACGTAGGGCAGGACCATGGTCCCGTCCTTCAGCACGTCGCTGCTGACGGCCCGGACGTTCATGAGCATGTCCGGCACGCAGCCGCTGATCATGGTCTCTGCCAGGGCGTCGGTCACCCGGCCGTTTTCAATGAGGAAGCTGTTTTTCGCCACGCCGGCGAATTCGCCGCTGGCCGCGGGCTCGCCGCCGGAGAAGCGCATCACCAGCACGCCCCGCTCGATGCCCCCGATGATCTCCTCCAGGGATTTGGCGCCGGGGGCCATGGTCACGTTGCTGCCGTTTGCGGGGGCGCGCTTGCCGCCCACCCGGTTGGCCCCGTACTGGCTGAGAAGGAAGCTCTGAAGCTTTCCCTCCCGGATCACGTCGAAGTCCTCGGCGGCATAGCCCTCGCCGGTGTAGCGCTGGCCGCAGACCACGTCGGGGCAGCGGGGCTGCAGGGAGACGGTGATGCCCGGATCCGCCACCTGCTCGCCCAGCTTGTCCTTCCAGATGCTGGTGCCGTCGATGAGGGCGGCGTCGGAGAGGAAGCTGTTGCTGACCGTGGAAAGGACGATTTCCGCCAGGGCCATGGGCGCCAGCAGCACGGTCCCCACGAACTTGCCCTCCATGGGCTTGGTTTCGATCTGCTTTTCCACGTCGGCGAGCTCTTTTTCGATGAAGGCGCAGTCGATCACGGGCTTGTCCAGGTTCTGGAGCCTCACGCTGCTGCCATAGAAGGAGGAGCCCTTCTCCCCCTCGTGGGCGGAATACATCAGCTCGAAGTCATACCAGCCGGAGGTGGTTTTGCAGACGACGCCGGCGCTGTTCATATAGACGCGGCGCTCCGCGTCGTGCTCGGTGATCATCTGCTCCATCATGATCTTCGGATGCCGCTCGTTCACGTCCCGCAGCAGCTCCCGCGTCCGCATGAAGAGGGCCTCCTCGTCGCAGTCGGGGCAGCCGTCGGTGAAGCTCTCCTCCCTGGGTTCCGTGTCGAATTCCCAGGCGGGGTCCGGCTCGGCGCTCTCGCAGGCGGCCAGACTGTCCGCCACGGCGGCGCGGACGCTCTCCTCGTCGAAGCGGTTGATGCCCACCGAGCCCTTGCGCTGCTCCTTCAGCACCGTAACGGAGACCTCCCGGTCGAAAAGGGTGCGCATGAGGGAGAAACGGCCGCCGTCCACGTTGAATTCCCGCTTTTCGCTTTCGGCCACCTCGCACTGGGCGTAGTCCGCCCCCAGCTTTTCGGCCTCCGCCAGGATCAGTCTGGCAAGCTCTGTCAATCTTTCCATCTCAGCGACCTCCGATCATCACTTTGCAGCGCAGGGCCGGGCCGCCCATCCCCACGGGCATGGGCTGCTTCTTTCCGCAGAAGCCGGAGCTGGACCAGACGATCTCGTCCCCTACCATATCCACGGTCTTGAGCATGTCGAAGGCGACGCCGGAGATGGTGGTGTCCAGCAGGGCGCGGCCCAGCTTGCCCTTCTTGATCTCGTAGCCCATGGTCACGCCGAACATGAATTCCCCGGTGGTGTCCGCCTGACCGTTGCCGGAATCGATGAGATAATACCCGTCGTCCACGGAGGCGATCATGTCCTCCAGCTTGTCCGTGCCGGGGTGCACCGAGGTGTTGCGCATGCGGATCAGGGGCTCGTCGGAGAAGAGCCAGGCCCGGGCGTTGCCGCCGGGGGCCATGCCGAAATGCTCCGCGCTCTCCCGGTTGTTCATATAGCCGGTGAGGATGCCGTTCTCGATGAGGGGCACGTCCACGGCGGGGGTGCCCTCGTCGTCCACGAAAACGGGCAGGGGGCAGCGCTTGCCGAAGGCGGTGTGGGCGAAGTCCGTCAGGCTCACCTTCTCGCTGGCCACCTGCTTGTGCAGGCAGGGACCGGCCACGCTGCCGCCCAGCACCAGGTCGGCCTCCACGGTGTGGCCCACGGCCTCGTGGGAGAGCATGCCGGTCATGATGCCGCCCAGGATGACGGTCTTCAGTCCGGCGTCGGCATAGACGCCCTCCCGCTTCTGCATGAGCTGCTCATACAGCCTGTCGATCTCCTTATAACAGGAGGCGGGGTCGCTGAAATTGCGGTCGAAGGTGCCCTCGCCGCCGAAGGCGCGCATGACCTCCACCGGGACTCCCTCCGGGGTGGCCGCCGTCAGCACCACGTAGCAGTAGGAGCGGGGGGCGATCACGTGGGAATCCATGCCGTCGGAGGTGACCAGCAGCTTTTCCATGGAGTCCTCCATGGCGACGACGGTGCGGCTCAGCAGATTGGGGCAGTGCTCCGTCACGTAGGCGTCCAGCGCCCGGGCGGCCTCGATGTATTCCTTCTGGGCGCAGTCCCGGATGTCCCAGCCCAGGGCGCGGCGGCTGTATTTCAGGGCGGGCAGGGGCGGTTTCCCGGCGGGGACGTGGGCGTCCATGAACGCGGCGTTCTCCGTTGCGGCCTCCAGTACCTTCCGGGCCGCCTCCGGGGAATACTCCGCCATGGAGGAGAACCCGCAGGTCCCGTTCCGCCAGACGCGGGCGGAGACGCCGGACACGTCGGCGCGGGCGTTGGCCACCACGTTGCCGGAGAGCAGCACCACCCGGCGCTGCCGGTTGAGCTGGCCCCGCAGCTCCGTATGGACGCCGGGGTCGAATTGCCCTTTCCGGGCAGTCAGTATATCCTGAAGCATCGGATACCTCCTTTTTGTTTGCTGTGCCTTATTCTACCATGATTCCCGGGAGAATCAAGGGCGAAAAAACGGGGCCTGTAGCGGGCATGGACGCGGCGGGGACGGGAGCGTCCCGGGCTTCCCCTCCGGGGAAGCTGTCGCCGCAGGCGGCTGACGACGGCTTTTCCGCTGCCGCGGGGACGGTGGACGGGGGTTCCCTCAGCCGCCCCTTCGGGGCACCTTCCCCAAGGGGAAGGCAGTCCGCGTGGCGGGAACGGGGGCCTGAAAAACGGGCTCCGGGTTTCCCCGGAGCCCGCGGGACGGTTTCTTTGCTCAGTCCGCTTTGGCGAGGATGCGCTTGGCGCGCTCGCTGTCGCGGCCGTAGTTGCAGGCCTCCATCTCGGCCACCATGGCCTGATTCGTATTGTCCTGCCGGGGCAGGGGCACGTCCTGCTCGTGGGAAAGGATGTACTGCACCTTTTTGATGTCCACGTTGGCGGTCGTCGTTCCGTCCCTGACGGCGACGGCGGCGGCCACGCCCGCGGCCTGGCCGGTCTGCACGCACTGGGGGATCAGCTGCAGGGGGCCGATGGCGTCGGGATCGGCGGAGAGGTGGCGGCCGGGGGCCAGCAGGTTGTCGATCTCCTTGGGCACGATGCAGCCGTAGGGGATCTCCACGGGCACGGAGGAGCCGGTGGTGGTGCTCCAGGCGATGACGTCGTCGAAGGCCACGTTGGCGGCCATGTGCTTCATGGTCATGTACACCCTGCCGTCCAGACGGCGGGAGCAGCGCACGCCCAGCTGGGGCGCGATGTCCAGCAGATAGGCGTTTTTGAAGGCCGGGCACTTCTCCCTGCAGAAATCCAGGATACGGCGGATGGAATTGCGGACGACGAACTCCGTCTCCCGGATGTCCTTCAGGTCGATGCAGAGACGACCGCTGAGCCAGTTGTTGAACCAGACCACGTCGGTGTTGCCCGCGGGGAAGAACATGGTACGGTAGCCCGCCACCTTCATCAGCTCGCTGCTGAAGGCCCGGGACTCCTCGGGATTCGTCCGCTGCCACTCGGCGTAGGCCAGATAGTCCACGCCCGCGGCCCGCCACACCAGGGCGGTCTGATCGTCCCGCTCCATCTCGCCGGGGATGCCGCTCTTGCCGTGGAAGGGAGCGCCCGCCTGGGCATAGATGTCGCCGTCGCCGGTGGCGTCGATGACGATCTTCGAATAGACGGCCTGGCGGCCCGCCTTGCTCTCGAAGATGACGCCCTTGATCTCCTTGCCCTCCATGATGGGCTTGGTGCCCCAGCAATGGAGCAGCACCTCGATATTGGGCTCCTCCTGCACCATCAGGTCCATCTCGATCTTCAGCTGCTGGGGATCGTAGGAGGGAGCCCGGGCCAGCACCTTCTCCGGGCCGAAGCCGGAGGTGCAGAAGGGGATCTTCTCCCACTTGCCGATGAGGATGGGGTCGTTCTTCCCCACGTCGTCCAGCCGGGGGCTGAGATAGGCCTCCGGGGCGGACTTGTCCAGGCGGGAGAACCACTCCTCCTGGATGCCCCGGATCACGGAATAGTTCTTCCAGCTCAGGGAGGGCACCACCAGCACGTAGCCCCCGGTGACGTCGCCGCCGAAGTAGCCGTAGCGCTCCATGAGGAGGATCTTCGCCTCCCGGTTGGCCCGGGCCGCCGCGATGGCCGCGCTATGGCCCGCCGCGCCGCCGCCCACGATCAGGATGTCGTACGTCCCGTAGACCGGCAGCTCATTGGGTGTTTCCCGATAGATTTCGCTCATATGCCGCTTCCTTTCCTCCCGGCGCTCCGCGGCGGCTGCGCCCCGCGGCGGGACCGGCGGCGTGCCCGTCCCCTCCGGGATACTTAAATGTATTTGAATCTATTATATTCCATCCCGGGCGTTTGTCAATTTTTCCCGACATCTTTTTCCCGGATACGTCGGACGGAGGGTTTCCCCCACTTTTTGTTAAAAAGTCCTTGCCATCCGTCCTTTCTTCGTATACATTTGGTATGTAAAGAAGCCCTCGGCAACAAGGTTCTCCAAATCCAGCATCACCACCGCTACCTACAGCGTGGAGCTGACGGCGGCGCGGAACGGAAATCAGGCTTACTGCATCGTGACGGACGCTTATGGCAGCACCGTGCAGACGGATACCGTGACCATGACCATCGCGGCAGGGCCGGCTGCGCCGGTGCTGACGGGGGCTTCCGCCGGGCCCAACGGCATCACCGTGACCTGGAACGCGGTGGAGGGAGCTACGAAGTATCGCGTATACCGCAAAACCGGCTCCGGCGGCTGGACCAGCCAGGGAGACGTGACGGGCCTGAGCTACACGGACGCCGCCGTCACCTCCGGCACGACTTATACCTACACCGTGAAAGCGTACAACGGCTCGACCTGGAGCGGCTTCGACGCGGCGGGCGTTTCCGCCACAGCGAAATGACACAAATGAACTGAAACCACACGCCGCCGCGGGCAGACTGCCCGCGGCGGCTGCGTTTCTGCGGGATCGGCGGGGACAGGCTCTCATCCGTCAGCCGCCCTGCGGGGGACGGCGGCTGCCGCTCTCCCGGGGAAGGGCTTGTCAGACAGCTTCTGTTTTGATATGATGTTATATAAATTTACGCATTCTGAAAAGGGGCAGTTCACATGAGCGGAAAAACAAAACGGCTGCTTTCCCTGGTCCTGGCGCTGGTCCTGCTGCTGGCCCTGCTGCCCGGCGGAGCGCTGGCGGAGGATGTGTTCTTATCCGGCGAATGCGGGGACGATCTCAGCTGGGTGCTGTACCACGGCGGGCTGCTGACGATCTCCGGCACGGGGGCGATGTACGATTATCCCCGGAATGCCGAATACGCCTCCTGGTACGGCAACCAAATGATCATCACAGAGATCGTCATCGCCGAAGGCGTGACGGGCATCGGGAACCGGGCGTTTTACGGCTGCACGGCCCTGCAGCGCATCACGATCCCGGCCAGCGTGACGAGCATCGGGGACAACGCGTTTTTCAACTGCGACTCGCTGACGGAGATCACGGTCCCGGCCACCGTGACGCGGCTGGGGGACGGCCCGTTTGCCTCCTGCCGCAGGCTGACGGACATCAAAGCGGAGGAAGCGAATCCGGCGTTCACGGCCGTCGAAGGCGTGCTTTTCGACAAAAGCGGCACGGCTCTGATCCAGTTTCCCGGCGGCAGGAGCGGGGCTTACTCGATCCCGGAGGGGGTAACGGATATCCGCCCGGAAGCGTTTCGCGGCTGTTTCTCTCTCACGGGCGTGACCATCCCGGACGGCGTGACGACCATCGGCTGCAGCGCGTTTTACGACTGCCGCGCACTCAAAGGCGCGAGCATTCCGGACAGCGTGACGACCGTGGAAGATAAGGCGTTCTTCAGCTGCGGCGCGATGACGGAGCTGACTATCGGGAACAGCGTAACGACCATCGGGGAATTCGCCTTCGGCGACTGCAGGAGCCTCACCTTCGTCGCCGTTCCGGACAGCGTAACGAGCATCGGCGTGGCTGCGTTTTCCGGCTGCAGCGCGCTCACGGGCGCGGTACTCGGCAGCGGGCTGAAGAACATCGTCGAAGCTCCGTTTGCCGGCTGCGGCGCAATGACGCACATAACGGTGGCGGCGTCCAACCCATACTTCAGAGACATCGACGGCGTACTTTTCAACAAGAGCGGCACGACCTTGATCCAATTTCCCCGGGGCCGGAGCGGGGCTTACGCGATCCCCGACGGGGTGACGGATTTCGGTCCGGCTGCGTTTTCCGGCTGCAAGGCGCTCACGGGCGTGACCATTCCGGACAGCGTGACCGCCATCGGGGAACGAGTGTTTTCCGGCTGCAAGGCACTCACGGACATGACTATCCCGAACAGCGTGACGAGCATCGGATCAGATGCCTTTTCCGGGTGCTCGGCCCTCGCGGAGGTGAACATCCCGGACAGTGTGACGCGCCTCGGGAGCCATGCGTTTGCCGAGTGCAGCTCTCTGACGAGGGTGACCGTTCCGGGCAGCATCACGAGGATCGGAAACTATGCGTTTTCCCACTGCACCGGTCTGATCGACGTTGTCCTTCGGGACAATATCCGCGAGATCGGCGAGGGCGCGTTCATCGGCTGCAGCGATTTGACAAGCATAATCATCCCGAACAGCGTAACGAGCGTCGGCGCTCGGGCGTTCCAGAACTGCCTCTCTCTGGCCGACGTATATTTCGTCGGCACCACACAGGAATGGTTCTCCATCTCCATGGCGTCTGGCAACGAGTGTCTGCGGAGGACCGAGCTGCTCTGCCTCACGCCGCTGCGGATCACGAAGCAGCCGGCGAACTGTGCAGCCCCGGAGGGCGGCAGGGCATATTTCAGCCTGAAGGCCCAGGGCGAGGACCTGAGCTACCAGTGGTACGTAAAAAACCCCGGCGCGGAGGAGTTTTCGAAATCCAAAGTCACAAGCCCCTCATACAGCACGGTCCTCACGGAAGCCAAAAACGGTCGGCAGATCTACTGCATCGTCACCGACGCCATGGGGAACACGGTGCAGTCGGACACCGTGACCATGACCATCGAGGCTCCCGCCTTCGGTACGCCCGCGCTGAAAAGCGCGGCGGCGGGGACGAATGGCGTCACCGTCTCCTGGGGCGAAGTCTCCGGCGCGGTGAGATATCGGGTCTACCGCAGGAACGGCTCCGGCGGCTGGGTCGGTCTCGGGGACGTAACGGGGACGGGCTATACGGACACAGACGTCGCTCCCGGCGCCGCTTACACCTACACCGTGAAGGCCTGGAACGGAACGGAGTGGAGCGGCTTTGATCCCGCCGGGATCACCGTTACGGTGCGGGACGTCTTCACCGCCCCGGTGCTGACGGGTGCGGCGGCGGGGACGGACGGCGTCACCGTCTCCTGGAGCGAGGTCTCCGGCGCGGTGAGCTACCGGGTCTACCGGAAGACCGACAGCGGCTGGCTCGGTCTCGGAGACGTGACGGGGACGAGCTTTACGGACGCCGCCGTCGCCTCCGGCGTCACCTATACCTACACCGTGAAGGCGTACAACGGCTCGGCCTGGAGCGGCTTCGACGCCAAGGGCGTCTCCGCCACGGCGAAGGACGCCTTCGGCGCGCCCGTGCTGAAGAGCGCGGCTGCGGGCACGAACGGCATCACCGTCACCTGGAACGCCGTCTCCGGCGCGACCGTCTACCGCGTCTACCGGAAGACCGACAGCGGCTGGCTCGGTCTCGGAGACGTGACGGAGACGAGCTTTACGGACGCCGACGTGGTTTCCGGCACGACTTATACCTACACCGTGAAGGCGTACAACGGCTCGGCCTGGAGCGGCTTCGACGCCAAGGGCGTCTCCGCCACCGCCAAAGACGCCTTCGGCGCGCCGGTGCTGAAGAGCGCGGCTGCGGGCACGAACGGCATCACCGTCACCTGGAACGCCGTCTCCGGCGCCAAAAGCTACCGGGTCTACCGGAAGACCGACAGCGGCTGGATCGGTCTCGGAGACGTGACGGAGACGAGCTTTACGGACGCCGACGTGGTTTCCGGCGTCGCCTACACCTACACCGTGAAGGCCTGGAACGGGGCGGCCTGGAGCGGCTTCGACGCCGGGGGCGTCTCCGCCGCTGCGGAATAACACAAAAGAATCGGACGCGCCGCCGGGGCTTTTCTGCCTGCGGCGGCTGCGTTTTCGCGTCTTTCCTGCTTTTCTCATGCCGAAAGGCTTGTCAGATTTCGCGGTCTCTTATATAATAGGGGCAAATCATGAAAAAGGAGCAATTGTCATGGGCGGAAAAACGAAACGGCTGGCTTCCCTTGCGCTGGCCCTGGTACTTCTCCTGGCTCTGCTGCCCGGCGGAGCCTCAGCCGCGGGCTGGAGCATCGCCAGCGGCAGATACGGGAGCAATCTCAACTGGTCCCTGAGCAGCGACGGGGTGCTGACGATCTCCGGCAAGGGCGATATGTCGGAGGACATCAGCGCCGGGATCGCTCCCTGGCACGGCTACGAGGGAGATATCCTGGAGGTGGTGGTCAGCGAGGGCGTCACCAGCATCTGTGAAAACGCTTTCAGCGATTGCTATCAGCTTTCGTCCGTATCCCTGCCGGACACCCTGGAATCCATCGGCGCGTACGCTTTCATGTCCTGCGCCCTGCGGAAGATCAGGATCCCCGCCTCCGTCTCGAGCATCGACGAATCGGCCTTCCTCGACACCGGGATCAAAAACATCCTCGTGGACGAGGAAAACAGCAGCTTCAAAAGCATGGAGGGCGTCCTCTACAACCGCCGCGGCACCACGCTGATCCTCTACCCCGAAGGTCGGACGGGCGAATTCACGGTCCCCGACGGCGTGACCGCCATCCGCGCAAAGGCGTTTTACTGCTGCAGGGAGCTGACGGAGGTCGCCATTCCCTCCTCCGTCACGACCATCGGCCTCCAGGCGTTTTATGAATGCACCAAGCTGGAATCGATCCTCGTGAGCAATTCCAACTCCGCCTACTGCAGCAAGGACGGCGTGCTCTTCAACAAGGACGCCACCCAGCTGATCGCCTGCCCCGGGAACTACTGGGACGACGTCTATTCGATCCCCAGAAGCGTCCGGACCATCGGCTCCTATGCCTTTGCCTCCTGCATCTATCTGAGCGAGATCACGATCCCCGACAGCGTCACCAGCATCGGCGATCTCGCCTTCTACGGCTGCAGCTCCCTGACGTCCATCGACGTGGACAGCGACAATACCGCCTACTGCAGCAGAGGCGGCGTCCTCTTCTCCAAGAACCGGGCGACGCTGCTCCTGTGCCCGGGCAAGGGGCTGAACGAATACGCCATCCCCTCGGGCGTGAAGTACATCGACGACTATGCCTTCCATCTCTGCTCCCAGCTGTATACCATCAGCATTCCCACCAGCGTCACCATCATCCGGTACAACGCTTTCCTGGGCTGCCCTCTGAAGGACGTTTATTACGGCGGCAGCCAGTCCCAGTGGCGGGCCATCACCGTCGACGACGGGAACTGGACCCTCACCCGCAACGCCAGCCTGCACGTCAATTCCTCCGAAGCGGGTTCCGACGAGCTGAAGATCACCACCCAGCCCAAGAGCTTCCAGGGCGCGCTGGGCAGCTCCGTGGATTTCACCGTGGTCGCGTCGGGGAACAATCTCAGCTACGCGTGGTACGTGAAAGCGCCCGACAGCTCCAGGTTCGTGAAGCACGCCTCCACCACGGCCGTCTGCACCCTGAGGCTGACGGAGGACACCAGCGGCACGAAGCTCTACTGCGTGATCACCGACGACTTCGATGAAAAGGTGCAGTCGAACACGGTTGCCATGACGGCCATTTTCACCGCCCCGCTGATGGTCTCCGCCAAGGCCGGCGTCAACGGCATCACCGTCGCCTGGTACGAGACCCTCAACGCCGCGAAATACAAGGTCTACCGCAAGTCCGGCTCCTCCGACTGGGTCGCCCTTGCCGACGTCACCGACACGCGCTATGTGGACGCCGCCGTGAAGGAGGGCGCCACCTACACCTACACCGTGAAGGCGTATGACGGCAGCGAATGGAGCAATTTCGACACGAAGGGCGTCTCCGCCAGGGCCGTCGCCGTCTTCCCGGCGCCGACGCTGAAAAGCGCCTCCGCGGGGGTGAACGGCATCACCGTCGCCTGGAACGCCGTCTCCGGGGCCACGAAGTACAAGGTCTACCGCAAGTCCGGCTCCGGCAGCTGGACCGGCCTCGCCGACGTCGCGGGCACCAGCTATGTGGACACCAACGTCGTGGAGGGCACCGCCTACACCTACACCGTGAAGGCGTATAACGGCAGCATCTGGAGCGATTTCGACACGAAGGGCGTCTCCGCCAGGGCCGTCGCCATCTTCGGCGCGCCGGTGCTGAAGGGCGCTTCCGCCGCCGACAACGGCATCACCGTCACCTGGAACGCCGTCTCCGGGGCCACGAAGTACAAGATCTACCGCAAGACCGGCTCCGGCGGATGGGTCGGCCTCGCCGACGTCACGGCTACCGGCTACACGGACGCCAACGTCGCGGAGGGCACGACCTACACCTACACCGTGAAAGCCTGGAACGGCAGCAGGTGGAGCTCCTTCGACACGAAGGGCGTCTCCGCCAGGGCCGTCGCCGTCTTCGGCGCGCCGGTGCTGAAGGGGGCTTCCGCCTCTGCCGGCGGCATCACCGTCACCTGGAACGCCGTCTCCGGAGCCACGAAGTACAAGGTTTACCGCACGACCGGCTCCGGCGGATGGGTGGGCCGCGCCGACGTCACGGCTACCGGCTGCGGGGCGGCCAGTGTC
>JAFXUU010000103.1 GCA_017524845.1 Oscillospiraceae bacterium | reverse complement strand
TGAAGCGGGAGCGGATCTCGAAATTGCGGCGGCTCTCGCCGCTCATGATGAGGTCCACGTAGCGCTGCCGGTATTTCAGCTCCGTATTCGTCATGCCGTGGAACTTCTCCGGCAGGGGCCGCAGAGATTTGGCCAGCAGGGTGATCTCCTGCACGTGGACGCTGATCTCCCCCGTCTTGGTCCTGAACACGTAGCCCACGGCGCCGACGATATCCCCGATGTCGAATTTGCGGAAATCGGCAAATTCCCGCTCGGACACCCCGTCGGAGCGGACGTAGAGCTGGAGAAGTCCCCTGTCGTCCTTGATGTGGCAGAAGGCCGCCTTGCCCATGCCGCGCTTGGACATCATGCGCCCCGCCACGGACACGGTCTTCCCCTCGAAGGCTGCGTAATCCCCCAGGATATCGGCGGACCAGGCGCTGCGGCGGAACTTCGTGATCTCGAAGGGGTCCCGTCCGTCCTCCTGCAGGGCCTTCAGCTTATCGCGCCGGATCTGCAGCAGCTCGGAAAGCTCCTGCTCCGGCGCTTCTCTTCTCGTTTCGTCTGCCATGGCTTCCCCTCCTCAGCGGCGCTCCGCCTTTACGATGCGGAAGCGAAAATCCCCGCCGGGGGCCTCCACCAGCACCTCGTCGCCGGCGCGCTTGCCGATCAGCGCACGGCCGATGGGGGAATCCTCGGAGATGCGGCCCGCCCGGGGATCGGACTCCTGGGAGCCCACGATCTCATAGACCTCTTCCACGGTCTCCCCGTCCTCCAGGATCACGACCCGGTAGCCCATGCCGATGGCGTCCCCGTCGGCGGTGATCTCGATGATCTCCGCGTTGTCGATCAGCTCCTGGATCTCCGCGATCTTGGAGTAGAGCTTCCCCTGCTCGGTCTTGGCCTCGTCGTATTCGCTGTTTTCGGACAGGTCGCCGAAGCTGCGGGCCTCCCGGATCTGCTCCGCCACTTCCTTTTCCCGGACGGTCTGCAGATAGTTGAGTTCTTCCTTCAGCTGGTCCAGGCGGGCCTGGGAAAGCTTATACTTGTTCTTCATGGTCTTACTTCCTTTTCGGTGTTTTGATATTGCATTATAACGGGTTTTCCGTTTCTGTCAAGGAGAAACGGAGACGGCGGCGCTGAGAAGCTCGACGGCCGCCTGGAGCTGGGGGTCCTCCTCCTCGGGCAGCATGTCGTAATACAGGGCGTAGCGGGCCTCGTCGTCCATTTCCACGGTGAGGTCCGGGGTCAGTCCCACTCCGGCCAGGGACACGCCCGAGGGGGTGTAGTAGGCCATGTGGGAGATGTGGATAGCGCTCCCGTCGCGCATGGTCACGGTGATCTGGGCGTAGCCCTTGCCGCTGGTCTGAGTTCCGACGACCTGCGCCCAGCCGTATTCCCGCAGGGCGGCGGCGAAAAACTCCGCGGCGCTGTAGGTGTCCCCGTTCACCAGCACGGCCATGGGCAGCTCCACACAGTCGGCGTCGGAGACCTCCGTTTCCTCCGTCCCATCGATATAGCGGCTGATGAAGAGCTTTCCCTCGGGCAGCAGATAATCCAGCAGGTCCAGCAGCTCCGACAGGAGGCCGCCGGGGTTGTCCCGCACGTCGAAGATGATGCCGCTCACGCCCTTGTCCAGCAGGCCCTTTACGGCCTCGATCGCCTCTCCGGCGCTCCGGCCATCGAAGTTCTCCAGCTTCACGCAGCCAAGACCGGAGGCGAGGACCCGGCTGCTCACGGGCTCCGTGTAGACTTCCCCGGGGATCAGGCTGCAAGCCAGCTCCTCCCCCGCGGGTGTAAGCATGCAAAGCTCCACCTTTCCGGCGGCGATATCCTCCCGGATGAGCGCCGCCAGGGTCTCGGTGTTCTCCCCGGTCACGTCCCTGCCTCCCACGGTGAGGAAGCGGCAGCCGACCGGGACTCCGGCCTCACCGGCCGGGGAATGGGCGTAGACCTTGTAGATTTCGGCGATCCCGTCCTCCCCGTCCCGCAGGACGATGCCGATGCCGCCGTAGCGGTTGTTCTGGGTGCTGAGGTAGTCCGCCATTTCCTCCGCCGTCATATAATAGGACCAGCGGTCGTTCAGGCTGTAGACCATGGCGGCGATGGCAGCGTCCGTCATATCCGCCTCGGAATATTCCCCGATGAAGTTTTCACGGATGAGCTGCGCGGCCTCGGCGAGCTTGTCCTCCGCGGCGGCGCCGGGCTCCTGGGCCGGGGGCCGGGCGAAGCACCGGACGGCGGCCAGGGTGACGAGCGCCGTCAGCACGCAGGCGCAGAGGCAGACAGCGATGCTTACCTTTTTCCTCATACTCAGTCCAGGATCACGTAGTTGGAGAAGAACTGCAGGGGATCCACCCGCACGTCGTTCTCATAGATCTCGAAGTGGATGTGGGGCCCGGTGGCGTAGCCCGTGGCGCCCACGTAGCCGATGACCTGCCCCTGGGAGACGGTGTCGTCCACCTTCACCAGGCGCTGGCTCATGTGGGCGTAGAGGGTGTAGCGGCCGTTGCCGTGGGCGATCATCACGTACTGCCCGTAGGAATAGCTCTCCTCGGAGGTGATGACGATGCCGCCGTCGGAGGCGTAGATTTTCGTGCCGTAGCTGGCGCCGATGTCGATGCCGTTGTGCATGCGCCAGTAGCCCAGGATGGGATGGAGGCGGTTGCCGTAGAGGCTGGTGACGTAGTAGCTGTCCGCGCTGGGCCAGAGGTAGGTCCCCGTGGCGTTGACCCCCGCGTTCTTCAGCAGCTCCATCCGCTCCAGCTCCTCGATGCGGGCGGCGATGCGGGCGTCCTCCGCCTTTTCCTGGCGGATCTGCTCCTCCAGGCCCCGGATCTGCTCCTGCAGCTCGGCCGCGGAAGCCTCCTGGGCCGCCTTTTCATCCTCCAGCGCCCGGATGCGCTGGGTGGCGGCGTCAATGAGCTCCTTAAGCTCCTCCTGCTTGTCCAGCTGCACCTGCTCCTTTTCCTCGCACTCGTCCTTGGCCTCGTAGAGGGCCTGCTGGGCCAGCACGACCTCCTGCTTCGCCTGCTCCATGGTATCGATGACGCCGGCGTCCTGGGCCACGATCTCGTCGATCATGTCCATGCGGGTGAGCAGGTCCCCGAAATCCGTGAGATCCTCGAAGAGGATCTCAAAGTAGGAGATGGTGCCCCGTTCCTCCATCATGCGGAACTTCTGGCGGAAGATGGTCCACTGGTGCTCCTCTTCCTCCACGGCCGCGTCGTATTCGATGCGTTTATAATCGATCTGTTCCTCCAGAAGGCGGATCTGCTCGTCCAGATTCGCCAGCTCCTGCTCCGTGAGCCGGATCATCTGATCGTAGGCTTCCTTTTCCGCCTGGATGGTGGCGATGGACTGGTCCAGAGAGGCGATCACCGACATGAGCGCGGCCTTCTCCCCCGCCAGCTCGCTGCGCTGGGCCTCCAGCGCGTCCCGCTCCTCCTTGTTCGCCTTCTGCTGCGCCGTCAGCTCCTCCAGCTCCTGGCTGGCGTGGACGCTGCTGATGAGGGAGGCGATCACGCTGATGCCCACGGTGCCCAGCATCAGGAGCGCCAGGATGATGGCGACGATCTTGAACCATAGCTTTCTCTTTTTCATGTCAGATCCTCATGTAGTTTCGGATGGCGATGCGGCTGCCGAAAATGGCCACCAGGAGGCCGATGATCAGGAAGCAGGCAAGCATGGGCAGCAGCAGCGCGGAGAAGGGAACGATATCCAGAAAGCTCAGGGAGGAGGCGGCGATCCGCCCCGTCACCGTCGTATACAGGAGCCACTGGGCCAGGAAGGCGATCAGCGCGCCGGTGAGGCCCAGGATCATGCCCTCCACGTTGAAGGGGCCGCGGATGAAGCTGTTGGTGGCGCCGATCATGCGCACGATGGCCACCTCGCTGCGTCGGGTGAAGGCGGCGAGGCGCAGGGTGTTGGCCATGATGAACACGGAGACCACCAGCAGCAGAAGGATCATCACCACGGAGACCACGTTCACCACCCGGCGCACGGCGACCATGCCCTGAGCGATGCCCAGGTGGGCGTTGACCCGGGCGATGCCCGGCACGTCCTTCAGCCGGTTCTGGGTGCCGGCCATGAGGCTGATGTCCTTCAGATAGACAAGATACCGGTCCCGCAGGATCTCCGGCTCCACCTCGTCGAAAAGCTCGCTGTATTCCAGCTGCCCCAGATATTCCTCCAGGGCCTGGGCGCGGGTGACGAACTGCACGCCGGCCACGTTGTCCACCGCCAGAAGCTGCTGCTCCAGAGACCGGGCTTCCGTCTCCGTCCAGCTGTCGTCCACGAAGGCCAGGATGGAGACCTGATCCTCCAGGCTCCCGATGATCTGATTCACGTTCCAGGCCACGGAGGCAAAGGAGCCCATAATGAGCAGGCAGGCCACGATGACGCAGATGGTGGCGAAGGAGATCAGCCCGTGGTTGAAGATGCTGTCCACGCCCTCGCGGATATAATACCCCAGTCTGTTCATGCCTGATACCACCCCTTGCTGTCGCTGGCCACGCGGCCGTTGACGATGCGGATGACCCGCTTGGCGAACTGATTGACCAGATCGTGCTCGTGGGTCACCACCAGCATCGTCGTCCCCTGCTCGCTGATCTTGCTCAGGAGCTTCATCAGCTCCGCGCTCAGCTCCGGGTCGATGTTGCCGGTGGGCTCGTCGGCAATGATGGTGCGGGGATTGTTGGCCAGGGCGCGGGCGATGGCCACCCGCTGCTGCTCGCCGCCGGAGAGCTCCCGGGGCATGTCCCGCATGCGGTCCTCCAGGCCCACCAGGCCCAGGACGTAGGGTACGCGCTTTTTTATCTCGCTGTTCCGCGCGCCGTAGACGTGCATGGCCAGGGCCACGTTCTCATATACGTTGCGGTTCTCGATCAGGCGGAAATCCTGGAAGATGACCCCCAGGGTCCGCCGCAGGGCGGGGATGCGCCGCTGGGAGATGGTACCCATATCGTAGCCGTTGACCACCACCCGCCCCTCGGTGCTGGCGATCTCCCCCGTGAGCAGCTTGATGATGGTGGTCTTTCCGCTGCCGGAGGGGCCCACCAGGAAGGCGAATTCCCCGTCGTCCATGGCAAAGGAAACGTCCTCGATGGCGGTGGTGCCGTTTTCATAGGATTTGTATACGTGCTCCAGACTAATCATTCGTTACGTCGTTCCTCCGTCAGACTTTTTCATCCTGGGAGTTGAGGTATTTCTTCACCATTAGCGCCACCTTGAAGACGATGGCGTGGTCAAACTCCCGGAGGTCCAGCCCCGTCAGCTTCTTGATCTTCTCCAGCCGGTACACCAGGGTGTTGCGGTGGACGAAGAGCTTGCGTGAGGTCTCGGATACGTTCAGGTTGTTCTCAAAGAAGCGGTTGATGGTCTCCAGGGTCTCCTGATCCAGGGCGTCGATGGGGCTCTTCTTGAACACCTCCCCCAGGAACATCTCGCAGAGGGTGCGGGGCAGCTTGTAGATGATGCGCCCGATGCCCAGATTGTCGTAGTGGATGATCATCTTGTCGTCGTCGAAGACCTTGCCCACCTCGATGGCCACCTGGGCCTCCTTGTAGCGCTCGGCCAGCTGCCGCAGATGGCCGGAGACGCTGCCCACGCCGATCACCGGCTTGATGAACAGCTCGGAGGCCAGGGTGTCCTCGATCTGCTGGGCAAAGCGGTCCAGCTCCCGCCCGTCGCTCCCCGGGCTCAGCTCCTTGATGAGGACCACGTCCGTATCGTTGACGCTGAAGATAAAATCCTTCTGCCGGTCCGGGAACAGGTTCTGCAGGATCTCCACCGTGGCGCTGTCCACCTTCTCCGGCAGGCGGATCAGGAGGACACCCCGGGGCACTGTCACGTCGATGCGGAGCTCCTTGGCCCGGGAATAGAGGTCCACCAGAAGGGTATTGTCCGAAATGATGTTCTTGATATAGACGGACTTATCGAATTTTTCCTCGTAATTGATCTTGGCCTCGTTGAAGGCGATGGCCGCCAGGCGGCAGATGACCTGGGCCTGCTCGTCCTCCCCCTCCACGAACGCGGCGTATTCAAAGCGGGCGCTGCCGTTTCCGAGCACGCAGAAGGTCTTTCCGTCGTGGCAGGTGTACGGGCGGCTGCTGCCCAGGATGGCCAGCTGAGCGCCGTCGATCTCGGAGCCCATCAGGTTCAGGGCGCTGCAGGCCTGGATATTGCCCTCCGCGTCGATCACCCCGAAGATCCGGTCCGTGATCTCCTTCATCTGAACGATCACACTCTGGAATATTCTTCCCGACATAACACGTCCTCCTATTCACGCCGATCCCGGAGACGGCGCAGTCAATTGCTGGCGATTGGCTTCGATTAAGTTATCATACCTTTTTTAAGGCGTATTTTCAATAGCTGCCCGGCGGGCATCCGAAAATAATTTGTAAACTGTGCCGGTTTTATGTAATCCGGGGGGATTCCCGTCCCCCCGCACACATCCCCCATGCGTATTGAAACCTTGAATCAAGGGTTTGTCTACAGTCTGAGGGGGCGGCCTTTCGGCCGCCCCCCGGAGGTGTTTTCTATTCTTATCAGCTCAGCAGGCGGAACTTCCCGATGAGGGGCAGCTCCTTCGCCCGGCCCTTGACGGCGTTGGCGACGCCGATGATGAAGAGGACGAAGGCGAAGAAACCGCCCAGCGTGCCGATCAAGTGGAGGATGCCGTCGAATTTTCTCAGGATAACGACGATCGCGTCCAGGATGAGCAGGAGGAGGCCCTGATTGACATGGAAGCGGGTGTAGCGGGAGTCCTTCGCGGCCAGCAGCGGGATCAGCACCAGGACGCTGAAATAGGCCAGCACCGACATGCCCTTGTGGGAGGCGATATCGGCGGGATCGTAGTCCCCCGTACTGTCCGGCGTGTGGTTAGGGTTCGCCGCCTTGTTTTTCGGCTCGTCGGCCCGGAAGGGGACGGCGTTCGGCCCAGGCTGCTCCGTCGGCCGGGCCGCCGTCTGCGGCTCGGGCCGCTCTTCCCGCGCATAGGCCCCCTGTCCCTCCGGCGCGGGCGCCTGCTGCACGGCCGCCCCGGCGGCGAAGGTCTCCGCCGCCGCCGCGGGGGGCTGCGGAGCCGCGGGCACATATTCCACCTGCGCGCCGCAGTTGGTGCAGAATTTCTGCCCCTCTTCCAGCCTGCTTCCGCAGTTGCTGCAGAATGCCATATCCATCTGTCCTTTCTGTTTATGATATGCGCGGTCGAAAAGGAAGGCTGAAAAGCATCGCTGCCTTTCAGCCTTCCGCAATGATCGTCCCGTCTGCGGAAAAGCCGCAGCCTGTGACAAACGGAGAGGATCAGTTGGTGATGGTCTTCTCCGTGTCGTAGTCGAAGAGGTGGACGCGCTTGCTGTCCACGCAGAGGCGGACCTTGTCGCCCATCTTGCAGTTGGTGGTGCCGGTGGTGACGACGGCGGTCATGTTGATGTCGCCGTTGGTGAGGTAGAGGTTGGTGTCGGCGCCCAGAAGCTCGGTCATGTCCACCTCGGCCTCGATGACCTGGTTGGGATACTTCTGGAGCAGATCCTCGTCGGAATGGATGTCGTTGGGGCGGATGCCGAAGATGACCTTCTTGCCGGCGTAGGCCAGGACCTCGGGCTTGCGGCCCTTCTCCTCGGGGAGGGCGACCTTGCAGTTCTCGCCGAAGGTGAGGTAGGTGACGCCGTTCTCATCGATGAGCTCGCCCTCGCCGGTGTTCATCTGCGGGGTGCCGATGAAGGTGGCGACGAAGAGGTTGGCGGGCGCTTCGTACAGGGTCTGGGGCGCGGCCACCTGCTGCACGAAGCCATCCTTCATAACGACGATCCGGGTGCCCATGGTCATGGCCTCGGTCTGGTCGTGGGTAACGTAGATGAAGGTGGTGGCGAGCTTCTTGTGCAGCTTGGCCAGCTCGCTGCGCATGGCGGTACGAAGCTTGGCGTCGAGGTTGGACAGAGGCTCGTCCAGGAGGAAGACCTTGGGGTTACGCACGATGGCGCGGCCCAGGGCGACACGCTGGCGCTGGCCGCCGGACAGAGCGGCAGGCTTACGGTCGAGCAGGTGCTCGATCTCCAGGATCTGAGCGGCTTCCGCGACGCGGCGCTTGATCTCGTCCTTGGGCATCTTCCGCAGCTTCAGGCCGAAGGCCATGTTCTCGAACACGGTCATATGCGGATAAAGAGCGTAGTTCTGGAACACCATGGCGATGTCCCGCTCTTTCGGAGCCACGTCGTTGACGAGCTTGCCGTCTATGTAAAGCTCACCGAGGGTGATCTCTTCCAGGCCGGCGATCATGCGGAGCGTGGTGGACTTTCCGCAGCCGGACGGACCGACCAGAATGATAAACTCCTTGTCCTCGACATCCAGGTTGAAATCGGAGACAGCGGTGACGCCGCCGGCGTATTTCTTGTAGATGCCCTTCATGGTAACACTAGACATTGTAAAAACCCCTCCAAAAAAACTTCAAGATGCCTTGAAAAGTTATAACTTATCATAGCACACTCGCACCGGTTCCGCAATTTATCTATCCGCCAAAGCTGCCGAGTATTATTTGTGCAAATTGTCATATTGACACAAAATGACAGTTGATGCGCCGAAGCTCCGCCTCCGTCAGCTCCCGATACGCGCCGGGAGCCAGGGCCGGATCCAGGGGCACGCCGCCGATGGCGGCGCGGCGGAGCCTCTTCACCCGGGTCCCCATCGCCAGGGCCATGCGCTTGACCTGGTGATACTTCCCCTCCGAGAGGAAGACCCGGGCGCTCAGCCGGTCCTCCGAGGGCTCCAGCCGGGCGGGCAGGCAGATCTCCCCGTCCTCCAGCGGGACCCCGGCGGCGAAGGCCGCCTCGGCGCCTTCGGGGAAGGGCCGGTCGACCTCTATATGGTATTCCTTCTCAACGCCGCTTTTCGGGGAAATGACCCGGTGGCAGAAGTCCCCGTCGCTGGTGAGGATGAGAAAGCCCTCGGAATCCCGGTCCAGCCTGCCCGCCGGGGACAGGTTGCGCTTTCTCAGGGCGGGGGGCAGCAGGTCCAGCACCGTGGGCCCCCGGTCGTCCCGGGTGACGCTGAGATAGCCCGCGGGCTTGTTCATCATGAGATACAGGTATTCCTGCCAGGCAACGCGCTCCCCGTCCAGCCGGATCTCCGAAGCGGGATCGCAGCGGGCGGCGGGATCCGTGATGGGCGACCCGTCCACGGTGACACGGCCGGCGCGGATGAGCTTCTTTGCGTCGCTGCGGGAGCTGAGGCCCGCACCGGCGATCCATTTGTCCAGCCGCAGGGAGGACGCCGGCATCTTCTCTTCTCCCCTTTCATATATATCCGCGAAAGGCAGCGCCGGGACCCGGCGGCGCCTGACGCAAGCGCAGGCCGACGGAGACCGTCGGCAGAAAATGGAGGTCCGCATGTTCGTCTTTACCGCAAAGCTGAACCGAAAGAAGGCCATCCTCGCCGTGATCGCCCTGGCCCTGGTCCTGGCAGCCCTGATCCTGCTGGCGGGCCTCCGGGGCCGGAACAGGCCGGAAAAGCACGGGGAAGGCGCGTCCATGGGCGTGAGCGACGCCGCCGGAGCGGTGCGCTACCTGAACAGCCTGGGCTGGGAGGTGGACCCGGAGCCCCTGGAGGTGAAGCACCTGGTCATCCCCCGGAGCTTCACCGGCGTTTACGCGGATTACGCCGCGCTGCAGGCCGGACAGGGCTACCCGCTGGCGGAATACGGGGGCATGGAGGCCGTGCGCTATTCCTTCCGGGTGCGGAACCACCCCTCCGGCGGGGACGACATCGTCGCCGATCTGGTCGTCAGCGGACAGACGGTGATCGCCGGCGACGTCCAGTCCACGGCCCTGGACGGCTTCATGACCGGACTGAAGGACGGCCCCTGATACCCGCAGGCCCTCCTGCCGCAGCGATACCGAAGCTGCGGCAGGAGGCGTTTCATACCGATCTTCCCAAAAACCCCGGTATCAGCTCTCCCGCAGGGCCGCCAGGGCTTCGGCCATGCTCTCGTTCCCCGCCTTGTAGGCCGCCAGGGCGGCGCCCAGCTTCTCCGCGGCCGCCGTCTTGCCCATGTCCTCCAGCTTGTGGCAGACCTCGTGGAGCTCCTCGGCGTGCCGCCGGTTGTGCTCCAGCATATAGGCCGTCATCGCAGCGGCCTGCTCCGGGCTGTCGAAGCCGCCGTGGCTGTGCCCGTGGCTGTGCTCGTGGTCGTGGCCGTGGCTGTGGACATGCTCATGGGGGTGATTGGCGTCGTGCATCGTTTTCTTCCTTTGCGGCCGCAGACTCCGGCCGCCGCTCGTTCGGTCTGCTTGCTGCCGTGCCGTTTATGCGAGTCTTCTGCCGCCCGATCTGGGGGGAGGCGGCGCGCGCTTCCGGCAAAAACGCGCTCCCCTCCGCGGGGGAGCCAAAGGCCCCTCGTCAGGAAGGGAGCGCGGTTTTCACATGCTCTGCGTCCGGCTTACTCGCCCCGGTACTCGCCGGGGGCGTCCGTATCGTAGACGACCTCGTCCTCGGCGCGTTCCTCCCGGGCGGGAGCGAAGCGGTCGGCGTCCATCAGGGCGCGGATGCTGAGGGAGACCTTCTTGTTCTCCTCGTCGATGTTCGTGATCTTCACGTCCACCTCCTGCCCCTCGGACAGGACCTCGTCGGGCTTGCCGATGCGGCGCTCGTTGGTGATCTGGGAGACGTGGATCAGGCCGTCCACACCGGGGACGATCTCGGCGAAGGCGCCGAAGGCCATGAGCTTCACGATCTTCACGGTGGCCACGGAGCCCACCTGATACTGGCTGGTGAACTTCACCCAGGGATTGTCCTCGGCCTTGCGGTAGCCCAGGGAGATCTTCTTCTTCTCCCGATCGAAGGAGATGACGTAGACCTCGATCTCGTCGCCCACCTTCAGCACCTCGGCGGGATTGTGGATGCGCTTCCAGCTCAGCTCGGACACGTGGACCATGCCGTCCACGCCGCCGATATCCACGAAGGCGCCGTAGCTGGTGAGGGACTTGACGACGCCCTGATACTTCTTGCCTTCCTCGATCTCCGCCCAGGTCTTCTCCGCGGCGGCCTTGCGGGCCTCGTACTGCACGGCGCGGATGGAGCCCACCACTCTGCGGCGGGCGTGGTTGACCTCGGTGATGCGCAGCTGCACCCTGGTCTTCACCAGGCTGGACATGGGCGCGTCCTTGGGGAGCCCGGTCTGGGAGGCGGGAACGAACACGCGGATGCCCTTCACGTTCACCACGATGCCGCCCTTGTTCTCCTCGGTGACGAGTCCTTCCACGGGGACCTTGTCCTCCTTGGCAGCCTCGATGCTGTCCCAGTTCTTCACGGTATCCAGGCGCTTCTTGGAAAGCTGCACCGTGCCCTCCACGTCGTTGACGCGGATGACGAAGGTCTCGATCTCGTCGCCCACCTTGACGATATCCTCGGGCTTTACGTCGGGATCGTCGGTCAGCTCGGACATGGGAATATATCCGGAGTGCTTCGTGCCCAGATCCACGGTGATCTCGTTCGCCCCGATGGAGGCGACGATCCCGGTCACCTTATCGCCGTTGTTCAGAGTCTTGAAGCTCTTGGCAAGCATTTCATCGAAGGACTCGACGGCGGGCTCCGCCTCGGCGGGCGCAGTCTCCGCAGGCGCTGCGGGCTCGGCCGGGACCTCCGGCGCGGCGGTCTCCGCGGGCGCTTCTTCCACGATTTCGTCGATCTTGATTTCTTCGGTCATTTTCGCACAAACCTCCTTAATTATCCACGCCGGAGTCGAGGCTCCAGCGGTCACCCCCAATGTTATGACATCTTTCAGGTCTGACAGGTCGAGCTCAGAGGCTGCTTCCGCAAAAATAACCTTGGGACACCGGACGGCGCAAACCTGCGCCAGCCGTCTCGAATTTGCACTGCTCCTGTCTCCTACCACAAGCATGGCATCGCATATGGCGGATAGCCCAGCCGCCTCTTTTTGGCGACTAAACGTGGCATCGCATATTGTATCAAAGATTTCCGAATTTGTATACACCTTTTTCAAGGTTTCCGCGCATTTTTTTACGGTTTCCCGGACCTCCGTGGTCTGAAAAACGACGGAAACGGGTGTTTCCGGCCCCGGAGCCCCCTTCGAAAGCCATTTTCTGGTTTCTTCCCCGTCCTTCAGGACCACAACGCCCTCCGCGCTGCCCACGATCCCCTGCACCTCGGGGTGATCCCGGTCTCCGATGACGATGGGGAGCCTTCCCCGCTCCGCCGCCTCCCGGACGATGCGGTGGATGCGCGTGACGTTGGGGCAGGTGGCGTCCGCCACCCGGCAGCCCTTCGCCCGCAGGGCGGCGATCACCCTGTCCGGCTCCCCGTGGGAGCGGATGATCACCGTTTCCCCCGGGGCGATCTCCTCCGGGGACGCGGCCCGGCGCAGCCCCAGGGCGAGGAGCCGCTCCATCTCCCTGCGGTTGTGTATGAGCTCCCCCAGGACGACGCAGCCCCCCGGCGCCTCCTTTTCCGCGATGGCGATGGCCCGGCGCACGCCGTAGCAGAAGCCCGCGGTCTTCGCGAGCCTTACGAGCACGACGCCTTCTCCTTCCCCAGGAGGCCGATGCGGCGCATGAGCTCCTCGGCATAGGCGCGGTAGACCTCGCTGCCGCCCCGGAGCCGGGGCAGGGTGTAGGGCTCCCCGATGACGATCTCCACCGGGCGGAATACGGGCTTACGCCGGGGCAGCCACACCGGCAGCAGTGACGCCCCGGTGCGGGAGGCCAGCATGACGGCCCCGTTTTTGGCCGCGGCCCCCGTATCCTCCTTCACCCTCGTTCCCTCCGGGAACACGCCCACGATGCCCCCCTCCTTCAGCACGGACAGCGCCGTGCGGATGGAGCCGATGTCCGCGCTGCCCCGGTCCACGGGGATCATGCCCATGGCCCGCAGGATCTTCCCCACGACGGGCACGGAGAAGAGCTCCTTCTTCGCCAGGAAGCGGGGGAAGCGCCGGACGGTCAGTGCCATCATCAGAAGGACGGGGTCCACCATGCTGGAATGGGGCGCGCAGAGCACCATGGGCCCGTCGGGCAGGCGCTCGGGATAGCGCACCCGGATGGGATAGACCAGATGTACCAGCGGACAGATCAGGGTGTAGACCAGGCGATAGAACCGCTGGAGCTTCATGTCTGCCGCCTTTCCGTCACCAGGCTCACGAGCTTTTCCAGCACCTCCTCGGGGGAAAGGCAGGTGGAATCCAGGATCACCGCGTCCTCCGCCGGGCGCAGGGGCGACGCGGCCCGGTTGGTATCCCGCTCGTCCCGCTCGTTCATCTCGGCGAGCACCTGTTCATAGGGCTGGGGCGTACCCCGCTCCTCCAGCTCCAGGCAGCGGCGACGGGCCCGCTCCTCCGCGGAGGCGGTGAGAAACACCTTCAGGTCCGCCCCGGGCAGGACCACCGTGCCGATGTCCCGCCCGTCCATCACCACGCTGCATTCCTCCGCCAGGTCCTGCTGGGCCTTCAGGAGGAAGGCGCGGACCGCGGGGAGCGCGGAGGCGGCGGAGGCCGCGGCGCTCACCGCCGGCGTGCGGATGAGCCCCGTCACGTCCTCCCCGTTGAGGAGCATATGCTGCGCGCCGTCCTCGTACCGGAGGCCGACCTGCGTTTCCGGCAGGACCGCGGCCACGGCCGCCCCGTCCGCCGGGTCGATCCCCGCCCGGAGAAGGGCCAGCCCCACCGTGCGGTACATGGCGCCGGTATCCACGTAATTCAGGCCGCACGCCCGGGCCAGGGCCTTCGCCATGGTGCTTTTCCCGGCGCCGCCCGGTCCGTCGATGGCCACCTGTATCCTTTTCAATTTCACTCTCTCCTTCCGGCGTACGCCGCGGCCGCCAGTCCGGCCGCCCGGCCCGTGGACCAGGCGATCTGCAGATTGTAGCCGCCGGTGTACGCATCCAGATCCAGTATCTCCCCGGCGAAATAGAGGCCGGACACCCTGCGGGAAGCCATGGTGGAAGGCAGGACCTCCTTCACGTCCACGCCGCCCCGGGTGACCACCGCTTCCGCGATGGGCCTCGTGCCGCCGATCTCCACTTCAAAGCGCTTCAGGACCTCCAGCAGCCGCTGCCGCTGGGCTTTCGTGATCTCCGACACCTTCTGCTCCGGGGGGATGCCGCTGCGGCGGACGGCCGCGGGGATGAGGCTCCGGGGCAGCAGCCCGTCCAGGGAGTTTTTGAAGGCGCGGCGGCCGTTTTCCCCGAAAAGGCGCAGGAGGCGGGCGTCCAGCTTCTCCTCCGTGAGGCCCGGCTTCAGGTCGATCTCCGCCAGGTACTTCTTTCCCGGCTCCATGTGGGCCGAGGCGGAGAGAACGAGGGGCCCGGTGAGGCCGAAATGGGTGAACTGCATTTCCCCCAGCTCCTGCCATACCGGCTTCTTCCCCGTCCCCCGCTCCCGCAGGGAGAGGGTGACGTTCCTGAGGCTGAGGCCCTGCATGGCCGGACAGTCGGGATCCTCCGAAACGAGGGGCACCAGGGAGGGCGAGAGGGGCGTTACCCTGTGGCCCAGGGCCTCCGCCATGGCGTACCCGTCGCCGGTGGAGCCGGTGGCCGGATAGCTGAGACCCCCGGTGCAGAGGATCGCCGCGGCGCAGGCGATCTCCGTGTCCCCCGCGGAAACGGCCCTGACGGCGCCCTCCGGCGCGACGACGCGCCCGGCCCGGAGACGGAGAAGCTCCGCTCCCCGGCCCTTCAGCTCCCGCAGCAGGGCCTCCGCCACGTCCTCCGCCCGGTCGGAGACCGGGAAGACCCGGTTTCCCCGCTCCGTCTTCAGGGGCACGCCCAGGCCCTCGAACCAGGCCATGACCGCCGACGGGGGAAAGGCGTAAAGCGCGCTGTAGAGGAACCGCGCGTTCCGGGTGACGTGCTTCAGCACGTCCTCCGGGGCGCAGTCGTTCGTCACGTTGCAGCGGCCCTTGCCGGTGATCCGGAGCTTCCTGGCGGGCTTCTCCTGCCCTTCCAGCACCGTCACCCTGGCCCCGGCCCCGGCGGCGAAGATCGCCGCCGTGAGCCCCGCGGCCCCGCCGCCGATCACGCACACGTCAGTCTGCGTTTTTTTCATACACGTCGTATTCGTTCCAGACCTCTTCCAGCTCGGTGAAGGTGCGGGCCACGCCGGGCTTCCGCTCGCTGACCTCCACGATGAGGGCGTTGATGAGGCTCAGGGGGGCCACCAGGGAATCCACGAAGGAGACCATGTCGCTGCGGGCCAGGAGGCAGACGTCCGCCCCCTCGGCGATGGGCGAGGTCGCCGCGTCCGTCAGGGCCAGCACCGTCGCCCCCCGCTCCTTGGCGAAGCGGACGGCCTTCACCGTGCGCTTGGAATACCGGGGATAGCTGATGCCCACGAACACGTCTCCGGGGCCGATGCGCATGATCTGCTCGAAGACCTCCCCGGCGGTGTTCTCGTACAGCACCTTGACGTTTTCAAACAGCATATTGAAGTAGAAGCCCATGAACATGCTCAGGGCGGCGCTGGTCCGCGTGCCCAGGATGTAGATGTGCTTGGCGGCCAGGAGGGCCTCCACCGCCGCGTCGAAGCGCTTCCGGTCCAGGGCGGTCTGGGTGCGCATGATGTTCTCCATGTCGCTGTTCAGGATCGCCGACAGGGTGTCCCGCCCGCCGATGACCGTTTTCGCCACCTCGATGCGCTGG
>JAFXUU010000102.1 GCA_017524845.1 Oscillospiraceae bacterium | reverse complement strand
GGGTCAGGCAGAAGACGCAGCGCTCCGTGACGTACATGACCTCCTGGTCGATGGCGTAGGCGTTCTCCACGGCGAAGCTGCGGGTGGGAATGGTCTCCTGGAATTTCCGGATGCGTCCCTCCCGGGTGATGGTCACCCGGTTGCCGTCGAAGTCGCCCTCCAGCCCGCCGGCGGTAAAGGTCATGCAGAACACCACCTTCTTGGTGGTCTGGCTGATGTTGGCGAAGCCCCCGATGCCGCTGAGCTTTCCCGGGGCCTGGTGCCCGTTCACGTTGCCGTGGGCGTCCACCTGCAGGGTGCCGATGAAGCAGATGTCCAGGCCGCCGCCCTCATAGAAATCGAACTGCCGGGCCATGTCCATCATGGTGTCCGGCCCGATGGAGCAGCCGAAGCCCTTGCCCCCCAGGGGGAGCCCGCCGGTGTGGCCGGATTCCACGGAGAGGTGCACCTTGTCCAGCATGTCCCGGTCCAGCACCTCCTGGGCGATGAGCTCCGGGATGCCGATGCCGATGTTGGCGATCTGTCCCTCCTTCAGCTCGTGGAAGGCCCGCTTGGCGATGGCCCTGTGGAGGCTGGTGCGGTGGCTGGTCTCGCCGATCTTGCTGACAATCTCGTCCCGGCAGGCCCGGAGAATGTTCCCCGTGGGCACGTATTTCCCGCAGATATAGTCGTAGAACCCATCCATGGCGGTGATCTGCCGCTGCTCCGGCACCACCACCACCGCGTCCACCAGGGCGGAGGGCACGTTGACGCTCCTGGGCAGCATGTGGTTGTTCACGATCCGCGCCACCTGCACGATCACCTTGCCGCCATTGCGGTGAGTGGCCTGGGCCACGCTGAGGCAGTCCACGCTGGCGGCCTCGTTCTCAAAGGTGATGTTGCCCCGCTCGTCGGCATAGGTGGCCTTCAGAAGGGCGATGTCCACGCTGGGGCTGTCGTACACCAGGCCCAGGTCGTCTCCTTCCCCGGCCAGGTGCACCAGCGTCCGCTTGGAGCGCTCGTTGAGGCGATACTGGCCCACCCGGGGGTCCACGAAAAGGTTGAGCCCGATCTTGGTGAAAAGGCCCTTCTGGCCGCAGGCTGCGGCCCGGATCATGTGGCTCATGACGCCGCCGGGCAGGTTGTAGCCCTCCAGCCGGTTCTCCTGAATGGCCCTGGCCGTGCCGTAGAGGCTGCCGAAAAAGCCGATGACCACGCAGTCGGCCCCGCCCTCGCAGATATAGCCCTCCACGTCGCTGTCCTCCCGCCACTCCGCGAAGCTGAAGGAGCTGTACACCGTCAGGTGCTTCGGGTGCCCGGTGGCCCGGAAGCGGCGGGTGATGGCCTTGTTCAGGTCGATGGGGGAGGCGCAGGCACCGAAGGAGTTTACCCAGATGGTGTCCCCGTCCTTGATGAGGTCCATCGCCTCATCCATGGTGATGATCTTCTTTTTCATAGCCTTACCTCCGCGCAGCGGGCCGCCTGGGGAAAGCGCGGCCTTTCAGAATATTGAAATATAATATCATGCTCTTTCCCGTTGTCAAGTTTAGGTTGCAAAGAACATGCTTCAGTGATAGAATCAATTAAATCAGCGCATCGGGCGTTGGCGGGGAGGGAGAGAAAATGGCGGAAGCTCTGGTCCTGGAGCTGCTGCGGCGCGGCGGCTGGGGGGAGGATGCCGGTCTTGTGGATGCCTTTTTCGCCTCGCCGACCTTTCCGCTGCTGCGGGAAGCCCTGGCAAAGCTCCGGCGGGAGGCGCTGTATATGAGCCACGTGCACGGCGTGGGGCATATCGAGCGCACCATGCTCCACGGAGCCATGCTCGCCGCCGCGGAGCCCCTCAACGGGGAGGATACCCGCCTGCTGCTGGCCATGTGTGCCTACCACGACACCGGCCGCCTCTGCGATTATCTGGACGGGGCCCACGGGGCGCGCAGCGCGGAAAGGCTGGCGTCCCTCACCGGGCTTGCCGGGGAGGAGCTGAAGGAGGCCATGGCGGGGGTGGAGGCCCATTCCCTGGGAGACGGGGCCATGGAGGGCATCCTCGCGCGGTACGCCCCGGCGGACCTGCCCCGCGCCAGGCTGCTGGCCCAGCTTCTGAAGGACGCCGACGGGCTGGACCGGGTCCGCATCCACGACCTGAACGCGGACTACCTTCGCCGTCCCGCCAGCCGGGAACGGGAACGTTTCGCCCTTGCCCTCTTCGAGCGCTACGCTTCGGAGGAAGCCGCCCAGGGCGTGAACGAAGGCGTCGGCGGCTACGATCTGCCCACCATCCACCGGATGAAGGAATTTGTTTCCTCGCTCCTTGCTCGGGGCAAGACCTGCGGAGAAACTGCGCTGCTGGCCTGGGAGAGCCTGGGCGGCGGCCGGAGCGGCGGGGCGGCCCCCGGGCCGAAGCCGGAGGAGGACTGCTGCCTGCTGACGGCGGCCCTGGGGTATTTCGACCGGGAACTGGCCGCGGAGGGCAGGAGCCGGGAAGAAAGGGAGGAAAAGCATCGCCGCTTCCGGGAGCGCTTCCGCAGCCAGTACGGGTCCTCGCGCTGCGGCGAGCTCCGGCCGAAGAGCGGCTGCGGCGGCTTCATGGTGGACGGCGTCCTCTTTGCCTGGGAGTTTTATAAGCTTACGGAAGTCTGAACAAACGGAGTGGTTCTTCTTGAAACAGTACAAATGGGCCTTTCAATGGATGGGGCAGGCGAAATTCCGCCTCATCCTGGCCATTATCTTCGATATCACGGGCGTGGGCCTCATGACCCTGGAGCCCTATATCTTCAAGGACATCGTGGACGAGGTCCTCATGCCCCAGAAGTTCGATCGGCTCCTGCCCATGCTGGGCCTCACCCTGGCGGTAGGCCTGGCCTTCTCCGCCTGCCGCTATTTCACCAGCATCCTGGCGGAGCAGGCGGCGGAGACGGCGGTGGTGCGCCTGAAGGGCGCGATCTTCCGCAAGCTGATGGTGCTGGACACCGGGTATTACCGGGAGAACAAGGCCGGCGACATCATCAACAAGTGCTCCGGCGACGTGGAGGTCATCAGCCGCAGCCTCAGCTTCGTCATTCCCCGCTCGGTGGAATTCGTGCTGATGCTGATCGTGGCCATCACCGTGTTCATGAGCATCAACTGGAAGTATACGCTCATCCTCCTGGTGGTCTCGCCCTTCACGGCCGTGGCCGCCAACGCCATGGGCAAGAAGCTGCATCCCGCATTCAAGAAGGCGAGGAAGCAGCTGTCTAACCTCAACGCGGTGGTGGCGGAGAACATCGACGGGAACCGGGTGGTCAAGGCCTTCGTCCGGGAAGACTACGAGATGGAGAAGTTCCAGAAGGAGAACCGGGGCTACAAGGAGCGCAACCTGGAGGCCGTCATGGTCTGGCTGCGCTACGGGCCCATCATCGACTCCCTGGCCACCATCATCACCGTCATCAACCTGGTGGTGGGCTCCATTCTGGTCATCGTGGGCGTGGATCACGGGGGAATCACCATCGGGCAGCTCACCCTCTTCCTCACCTTTGCCTGGACCCTGAACGAGCCCCTCATGATGATGGGCATGCTGGTGAACGATATCCAGCGCTTCCGGGCCTCCGCAGAAAAGGTACAGGAGCTCTATAACATGGAAGTGAAGATCCGGGAGCCGGAGAAGGACGAGAGCCCCGACGCCGTCCTGGGCCGGGTGGATCTGGACCACGTGAGCCTGCGCTACGGCAATACCCGGGTGCTGGACGACGTGAACATGCACATCGAGCCCGGCAAGGTCATCGGCATCATGGGCCCCACCGGCTGCGGCAAGTCCACCCTGGTTAACGTCATCGACCGTTTCGTGGACGTGACGGAGGGCAGCGTCTCCATCGACGGGGTGGACGTGCGGAAGTGGGATCTCAAAAAGCTGCGGCGCAGCGTGGGCCTCACCATGCAGGACGTGTTCCTCTTCTCCGACACGGTGGAGTCCAACATCGCCTACGGCGTGCCGGACACCTCCGTGGAGAACGTGCTGACCTCCGCCGTGATCGCGGACGCGGACGAGTTCATCTCCGGCATGACGGAGAAATACGATACCATCGTGGGGGAGCGGGGCACCGGCCTTTCCGGCGGCCAGAAGCAGCGGGTCTCCCTGGCCCGGGCCATCGCGAAGCACGCCCCGGTGCTGATCCTGGACGACACCACCTCCGCCGTGGACATGGAGACGGAGGAATACATCCAGGAGCACCTGAAGACCATGCCCGACAAGTGCACCACCATCATCATCGCCCAGCGGGTCTCCTCCGTGAAGCACGCCGACTATATCTACATCCTGGACAAGGGCCGCATCATCGAGGAGGGCACCCACCGGGAGCTGATGCTCCGGAAGGGATACTACTACAAGACCTGCGTCATGCAGCACGGCCTGGACGAGGCGGAGACCGACGCCGCCTTCTCCCTTGACGCTCTGCCGGAAGGGGGTGCCGTGTAATGGCGAGAAACAAGTACAATATCGACGAGGTGCTGGACGCGCCGTTCAACTGGCCCCAATTCCGCCGCAGCCTCGTCTACGTGAAGAAATACCGGAAGCAGATCGCGGCCATGTTCGCCCTGGCCATCTGCTCCAGCCTCCTGGCCCTGCTGACGCCCCGCATCCAGGCCTACGTCATCGACAAGCTGATCCCCCAGGGCCACAAGGCCATCGCCTCCATCCTGATCCTGGGCGGCGGCTATTTCCTCATCAACATCGGCACCATCTTCATCAACCGGCGCAAGGGCGTCATCAGCGCCCGCACCAGCCAGAGCATGACCACGGACATGCGCACCGACGTATACGTCCATCTGCAGAAGCTGGGCTTCGATTACTACGACAGCCGGCCCCACGGGAAGATCCTGACCCGCGTCATCAACTACGTGAACAACGTGTCGGACTTCCTCACAAACGGCCTGGTGAACGCCATCCTTGCCCTCATCAACCTGGTCATCATCCTCATCTTCATGCTGACCTTCAGCCCGAAGATGACCCTGGTGGTGCTGGCGGGCCTGCCCATCTTCATCGTTTACGTGGCCCTCACCAAGCCCATGCAGCGGCGCTTCCGGCAGAAGGCCGCCAACAAGCAGTCCAACGTCACGGCCTACCTTTCGGAGAACATCAACGGCGTCCGGGTCACCCAGGCCTTCGCCCGGGAGGACATGAACAGCGGCATCTTCGACGGGCTGCTGAACGAGAACCGGCACTTCAAGCTGCGGGCCGCCTACGTCGCCCACGGCATGTATCCCATCGCCGCCATGCTCATGCGTCTGGTGAAATGCGCCATCTATATCGCCGCCGTCTACTGGTTCCGCAAGGACTTCATCCTGGAGGGCGTGGTGCAGATCGGCGCCATCAGCGCCATGGTGAGCTATTCCAACCAGTTCTGGGCTCCCATCATGCAGATCGGCAACATCTACAATCAGCTCATGGACGCCATGAGCTACCTGGAGCGCATATTCCAGGTGCTGGACGAGCCGGTCACCGTGGAGGACAGCAGCGCGGCGAAGGAACTCCCGCCCATCCAGGGGCACGTGCAGTTCGACGACGTGGTCTTCGAGTATGAGAAGGGGATCCCCGTCATCAAGCACGTCTCCTTCGACGTGAAGGCCGGGGAATCCATCGCCCTGGTGGGTCCCACCGGCGCGGGGAAGAGCACCATCGTGAACCTGATCTCCCGGTTCTACAACGTGACGGAGGGCGCCGTGAAGATCGACGGGCACGATCTGCAGTCCGTCACCCTCAATTCCCTGCGCAGGCAGATGGGCGTCATGCAGCAGGATACCTTCATCTTCTCCGGTACCATCATGGACAATATCCGCTACGGGCGGCTGACGGCCACGGACGAGGAATGCATCGCGGCGGCGAAGGCCGTCCACGCCGACGACTTCATCCGGGACACGGAAAACGGCTACGACACGGAGACCAAGGAGCGGGGCGAGGGCCTCTCCGCCGGACAGCGGCAGCTCATCTCCTTCGCCCGGACGCTGCTGAGCGATCCCCGCATCCTGATCCTGGACGAGGCCACTTCCTGCGTGGATACGAACACCGAGCGCCTGGTGCAGGAGGGCATCTCCACCCTGCTGAAGGGGCGCACCTCCTTCATCGTGGCCCACCGGCTCAGCACCATCCGCAACTGCGACCGCATCTTCTACATCCAGGGCGGCGTGATCGCCGAGGAGGGGAGCCACGAGCAGCTGATGGCGAAGAAGGGCCTCTACTACGAGCTCTACACCAGCCAGATCCGCGAGCTTCTGGCCATAAACTGAACGGGATATATAGCTGAAAGACAGAGGACCGTCCGCACCGCAGCCGCGGTACGGACGGTCGCTTTTGCTTACAGCTCCCGCTTGATGCGGGCGATGGCATTCTTCTCCAGGCGGGACACCTGGGCCTGGCTGATGCCGATCTCGGAGGACACCTCCATCTGGGTGCGGCCGTCGCAGAAGCGAAGGGCGAGGATGTGCCGTTCCCGTGGACTGAGCCGGGCGATGGCCTCGTTCAGGGCGATCTGCTCCAGCCAGCTTTCGTCGGTGTTGCGCTCGTCGGAGATCTGATCCATCACATAGACGGCGTCCCCGGCGCTGTTGTAGATCGGCTCATAGAGGCTGAGCGGCTCGGCGATGGCGTCCAGCGCCATCACAACGTCCTCCCGCCGGATGTCCAGCAGGGCCGCGATCTCCTCCACCGTGGGCTCCGTCTGCCGCTCCGCCAGCAGGGCTTCCCGGGCCTGCAGGACGCGGTAGGCCGTGTCCCGCATGCTGCGGCTCACCCGCACGGCGCTGTTGTCCCGGAGATAGCGGCGCACTTCGCCGATGATCATGGGCACGCCGTAGGTGGAAAAGCGGACGTTCTGCCCGACGTCGAAGTTGTCGATGGCCTTGATGAGGCCGATGCAGCCCACCTGGAACAGGTCGTCGCAGCTTTCGCCCTTCTGGCTGCGCCGGGCGGCAAAGCGCTGGATCACGGAGAGGACCAGGCGCAGATTGCCCTCGATCAGGCGGCTGCGAGCCTCCCGGTCGCCCTGCCTGACCCGGCGCAGCAGCGCCTCTGTTTCCTCCGGTGAAAGGACAGGCAGATTCGCCGTGTTGACGCCGCAGATCTCGACCTTTCCCAGCATATCGGCTTCCTCCCGCGGAATATCTCCGCAGAGGGAAGTATGCCCGCCGGGCCGGGGATTTATGATGGAAGAAGCTGTCGATCAAAGGGCGCGGCCGCCGTGCCGAGGCTCAGAACCGGCCGATGTCCATGGCGGCGAAGAAGCCGGAGTGGACCGCGCCGGAGACCTTGCCGGGCTTTTTGCAGTCCCCCGCGGCGGTGATCCGGATGCCCAGAGGGGCAAGCTCCTCATACAGGCCGTCCTCGCTGCGCATGCCCACGGCGTAATACACGCAGTCGCAGGGGAGGGTCACGCTCACGCCGTTCTTTTCATAAACGACGGCGTCCCGGCGGATCTCCCGGCAGCGCGCCCCCGTGATCACCCGGAGCTGCTTTTCCCGCACGGTGTACTGGAGGCCGTATTTGTAGCCGAAGCCCCCGTCCCGGGCGTATTCGTCCTCCATCTCCAGGACGGTGACGTCCCTGCCCAGGTTCCGCAGGTGGAGCCCCGTTTCGACGCCCACCAGGCCGCCGCCGACGATCACGATCCTTTCGCCCACGGAGGCCGAGTCCCGGTAGACCGACAGCGCATGGCGGGCGTTTTCCCAGCCGGGGATGAAGCGCGGCTCGATGGGCTTGCTCCCCGCGGCGAGCACGATATCGTCCGGCGCCAGGGCCGCGGCCTCCGAAGCCGTGGCCGTCTTATCCAGCACGATACGGACGCCCGCCTTCTCCGTCTGGGCGATGAGGAAATCCTTGTAGCGGCGCAGGTCGTGCTTCAGGCTGTCGGCGTCGGTGAAGTTCAGGAGGCCGCCCAACCGGCCGGATTTCTCCCATAGGGTCACCTCATGCCCCCTGCGGGCGGCCGTGACCGCGGCGGTCATCCCGGCGGGGCCGCCGCCGATCACCAGGACCCGCTTCGTGTGCTTCGCTCTGCTGACGTCCTCTCCGAAGCCCAGGCGGGCTTCCCGTCCGATCAGGGGATTCACGCTGCAGATCATGTGGCGGGTGAGGTTGTCGCTGTCGCAGCAGCCCAGGCAGCGGATGCAGGGGGTGATGTCCTCCTCGCGCCCGGCGAAGGCCTTTTCCGGGAAATAGGGGTCGGCGATAAGGGCGCGGGACATGGAGACCCCGTCGGCCTTGCCGGAGGCGATGATCTCCTCGGCCTGTTCGGGATAGAGCACCGCGCCCACCGTGTAGACGGGGATCTTTACCCGGCCGTCCCGCTTGATCGCCTCCGAAAGATCCGTGTTGATCCCCAGGGGGCGGAAGGTGGCCGTCATGTTGTTCTGCAGGCCCTCTACGCTGACCTCCACCAGGTCGATGTATTCCTGGGCCTTTTCCAGAAAGCAGATCGTGTCCTCCACCGTGAAGCCGCCCTCGGTGCGCTCGGAGCCGCTGACCCTGGCCATCACCGGCTGTTTGGGACCCACCCGCTCCCGCACGGCCCGGAGGATCATCAGGGGGAAGCGCATGCGGTTTTCCAGGCTGCCGCCGAACTCGTCCGTCCGGGTGTTCACGATGGGGGAGAGGAACTGGGCGGGGAGCCAGCCGTGGCCGAAATGGAGGAGCACGGTATCGAAGCCGGCCCAGAGGACGTATTCCGCCGTGTCCGCGTACTGGCGGCACACCTCCTCCATCATTTCCTTCGTCATGGCCTCGGCGAAGACGCCGGGCGCCGTTTCCGCAGCCACCGGGCCCATCGCCCGCCGGGTGTTGTATTCCGGCCGGATCTTCAGCCCGCCGTGGGTCAGCTCCGCGCTGGCGAGGGCGCCGTGCTCATGGATCGCGGCAGAGAGCTCGGCGAAGAGAGGCAGATTATCGTGGGTCTTCTTCATCTCCGGGACGTGGTTCCCGCCGTCGCCCACCGAGACCTCGCCCAGATTCACGATCCCCGCGCCGCCGCGGGCCTTGTGCTCCAGATAGGGCGCGTAATACTCGGTCGGACGGCCGTCCACCGTGTGGAACAGCATATTCGGAGCCGACATGATCCTGTTTTTGAGGAGGATGCCCTTCACCCGAAGGGGACTGAACAAATGGGGGAATCTGGTGTTCATGACGGATCGCCGTCCTTCCGTTCGTGTTCCGGACCGGGAAACGGTCCGGCGAGGCGTCTTCCGGTTTCGGAGCGGCGCCTCCGGGAAACAGGATAGCATACGGGGCGGGGTATTGCAAGAAAAGCCCGCCGTCCGGGCAGCCGGTCGCCGCGCTCCGGCCAAAGGTTGAAATCCGGCGGAAGCTGTGGTAAAATCAGTCGTTAATACGGGAGGAGGGATAAGGATGCGAAAGAGAACCGCGGCGCTGATCCTCTGTCTGCTGATCCTGGCCGGCATCGGGAAGGCCGCCGCAGCAGGCGGCGCGGACGACCCGCTGCTGTCCCTCAGTTATCTTTACAACACCTATCTGCCCAAACTGCAGGCCCTCTTCGCCCGGGAAACGGAGGAAGGCCTCGGCGGTCTGGCGGAGGATTACCGCGGGCGGCTGGACGCCATCCCCATTTCGGAGGCAACGGCATGGGACCGTGCCGCCTCCCTCACGGCCCTGGCGCTGGAGGACGGGGGCAGCGTCCGTCTCGCCCCCTTCGGGAAATTCGTGCTGTCCGAGGGCAGGGCGCGGCTGCAGGTCGCCGCCGGTGAGGTGCTGGACCTGTCCGAGGGGCGAGTCTGCGCGGACGGGGAGTGGCTGATCCCCGCTCACCGCTATTTTGCCGCAGAGGAGTCGGAGGCGCTCATCCGGGTGTATTCCGCCGCTCTGGGCTTCGTGGACGGATATTACCTGTCGGAGGCATCCGGCAGTTTCGCCGCCGCCGAGCGCTTCCCGGATATCGAAGGGCACTGGGGCCGGGGGAGTATCCTGGCGCTGGCGGAGAAGGGCCTGGTCAACGGCATGGAGGAGCATCTCTTCGAGCCGGACCGGAAGGTCACCCGCGCCATGTTCGTGACTATCCTGGGCCGCATGTGCTCGGCCGATCCCGCCGCCGCGGCGGCGACCGATTTTTCGGACGTGGGCCCGGGGGACTGGTTCGCCTCCTACGTGGCCTGGGCCGCCGGATACGGGATCGTGACGGGCTATGACGACGGGACCTTCGCACCGAACCGGGAGATCACCCGGGAGCAGATGGCCCTGATCCTTATCCGCTGCTGCGACGCCTTCGGCTTAGATCTGCCGGAGACGGAGGAAGCCGTGCGCTTCACGGACGAGGCGTCCGTCAGCCCCTGGGCGCTGGACGCCGTGCTGCGGGCCCGGCGGATCGGCCTCATCAACGGCAGGGGAGACGGTTCCTTCGATCCCCTGGGGACGGCGACGCGGGCGGAAATGTGCGCCGTGATCGCGCGTCTCATGGAGAAAACGGAGACCGCCGCGCCCGACGACGGGCCGGAGCCGCCGGAAAAGGACCCGGCGGAGGAGCAGACCCCGGAGGAAGAGAATAAGGACGACCAGGCGAAGGACGAAGAACCGCCGGAAGACGAAACCCCCGACGACCGGGAGGACGAAGATCCCGACAGCCGGACTGACGAGGACGACCGGGACGACGAGGACGACTGGGGCGACGAGGACGACTGGGGCGACGAGGACGACGATTGGGGCGACGAAGACGACGATTGGGGCGACGAAGACGACGATTGGGGCGACGAGGATGACGACTGGTGAGCCGAAAACCCCGAACGGGAAGATAAACGGGAAGTGAAGACGATGACGGTGAAGGAAGATATCAGCCGCTGGGTGGACGAGCGGCGGCAGGACTATCTCCGGGACGTGGGTCGGCTGGTGGCCGTCCGCAGCGTCGCCGGGGAAGCGAAGGAAGGCATGCCCTTCGGGGAGGGCCCGGCCGCGGCGCTGAAGGAGGCCCTGGCCCTGGCTTCCGGGCTGGGCTTCCGCACGAAGGACTACGACGGCTACGTCATGACGGCGGACCTCCTGGAGGGAGAAGCCGCTTTGGATATCCTGGCCCATCTGGACGTGGTGGGCGAGGGAGACGGTTGGGAGACGGATCCCTATACCGCCGTAGAGAAGGACGGCTGCCTCTACGGCCGGGGCACGGACGACGACAAGGGACCCGCCGTGGCGGCCCTCTACGCCATGGCCTGCGCCCGCGACGTGGCGGGGGACCGGCTGAAGAAAAACACGCGGCTGATCCTGGGCACGGACGAGGAATCCGGTTCCCGGGACATCCGGCATTATTATTCCCTGGAAAAGAGCGCGCCCTATACCTTCTCGCCGGACGCGGATTTTCCCGTGATCAACACGGAAAAGGGCGGTCTGGCAGGGACGTTCCGCCGGGAATGGGAGCCCTCCGGGGCCCTGCCCCGGGTTTCCGACTTCGACGGGGGATACCGCATCAACGTCCTCCCGGCAGACGCCGCCGCCCGGGTGCTGGGCTTCAGCCCGGAGGAGCTCGCCGCTCTCTGCGGCCCTTTGGCTGAAAAGCTGGGCGTCTCCCTCTCCGTTGCGGAGATCCCCGGCGGCGCGAAGCTCTCGGTCCGGGGCCTCGCGGCCCACGCCTCCACCCCGGAGCTGGGGAACAACGGCATCACCGCCCTCATCGCCCTGCTGAACGCCCTGCCCCTGGCCGAAAGCCCCTCCGCGGAGGCACTGCGGGCCCTGGGCGGCCTCTTCCCCCACGGGGACGGAGCGGGTCGGGCCCTGGGGATCGCCATGGCGGACGAGCTTTCCGGCCCCCTGACCCTGGCCTTCAGCCTCTTCCGGATGACGGAGACGGGCTGCGCAGGGAGCTTTGACAGCCGGGTCCCCATCTGCGCCGGAGAGGAGAACTGCCGCGCCGTGGCAGCCGAGCGGCTGGAGGCGGCGGGCTTCCGCTTCGAGGGCGTCATGCGTCCGCCCCACCACACGCCGGCGGATTCACCCCTGGTGCGGGCCTGCCTGCGGAGCTACGAGACCTTCACCGGCCGGAAGGGCGAATGCCTCTCCATGGGCGGCGGGACCTACGTCCACGATATCCCCGGCGGCATCGCCTTCGGCGCCGCCATGCCCGGCTTCGAATCCAACCTGCACGGGGCTAACGAGCGCATGCGCATCGACGACATGCTCACCGCCATCAAGATCTTCGCCATGGTGATCGTGGAGCTCTGCGCGGAATAAGGGAAAAACGCCGAGGGGCTGCAGCGATTCAGGCTGCAGCCCCTCGATTCATTTCGAGACTTCCGCTCATGGCTCCGTAAAGTGGACGTGGCTGTGTATGTGGTCCTCACAGAAGCAGTGGTAGCCGACGCACTGGGAGCAGTACCGGAACTCCAGCTCCGGGTGGTCCGCATCCGTCCGTCCGCAGACCGCGCATTTCCTTGTGTACGGGCGGTCGGATTGGGCCTTTTCCGCCCGGCGCACGTTCCGGCGGAAGCGGACAGCGGAGCCGCTGCTGCGAATTTTCAGCAGCTTCAGGGAAGCCAGCAGGCTCCCGCCGCAGAACAGGAAGTAGTTGGCGATGGCCACCAGGGGAAGCAGGGTCCGCCCCGTGATCATGCTCAGGATGAAGAGAGCCGCCTCAAACCAGCCCAGCCACTTCACCTTGATGGGGATGAAGAAAAACAGCAGGATCCGGTTCTCCGGCCAGAGTGTGGCGTAAACGAAAAACATGGAGAGGTTGAGGTAGCTGCCCGTCACATAGATGCCGCCGCCCCGGATCAGACCGGCGATCACGGCGAACACGATGTTCAGCGCCATGCCGAAGAGGTAGTAGGCGGTGAACTTGCCCGTGCCCCAGGCCTGCTCCAGGGTGCTGCCGATGAGGTAATAGAAATATAGCTCCAGGACGAGGCCGATGATGCGGCTGGTATTCGGAACGAAGACGAAGGTTACCAGCCGCCAGATTTCGCCCTTCAGCAGCCGGCCGGGGATCAGGCACAGATACCAGACGAGCATCCCGGATCTGTCCATCTGGGAAAAGAGAAAGACCAGCGCGTTGCCGATGATGAGATAGAGCATCAGCCGGGGGATGCCAAACCTGGGATGCTTGTTCAGAAAGCGGTAGAGACCGCGGTTGAATCCGTTCAGAATCTTCATTAGCATTGCCTCCGACGGTCATTCTACATGATTCCGCCCCTTTTGTCCACGGGAGAAGGGGCGGATACTGGCCGGAAACAGAAAATTTACACTTTCCACCGGCTTCCGGCTGTGCTATAATATACTGAATCAATATCAAAGTGGAACTGCGGAGAGGATTATGCCGGAAAAAAGACAGGAAGCGGAGGACCGCGTCGAGGGGAAAAACGCCGTCATGGAGGCCCTCAGGGCCGGGCGATCCCTGGATAAGCTGTACGTCGTCCGCGGGGAGCAGGACAAGGCCGTCCGATTCATCATCCAGAAGGCAAAGGCGGCGGGCGCCGTCGTTTCCGAGGTGGATCGGCGCAAGCTCGACGCCATGAGCGTCACCCACGCCCACCAGGGCGTGATCGCCGTGGCCGCCGTGCGGGAATACGCGTCGGTGGAGGACATCCTGGCCCTGGCGCGGGAGCGGGGAGAGCCGCCCCTGATCGTCGTCCTGGACGAGATCTCCGATCCCCACAACCTGGGCGCCGTCGTCCGCACCGCGGAATGCGCCGGAGCCCACGGGATCCTCATCCCAAAGCACCGCAGCGCCGGGATCACCGCCGTGGTGGAGAAGACCTCCGCCGGGGCCGTGGAGCATCTTCCCGTCGCCCGGGTGGGGAACCTGGTCTCCGCCCTGGAGAGCCTGAAAGAAGCGGGCGTGTGGGTGTTCGGCACGGCGGCAGACGGGGACCGCGGCCTCTGGCAGGCGGATCTCAAGGGACCCGCCGCCATCGTGATCGGCTCGGAGGGCAGCGGCATGAGCCGCCTCACCCGGGAGACCTGCGATTTCCTTCTGTCCATTCCCCTGCGGGGGAAGGTGTCCTCCCTGAATGCGTCCGCTGCGGCCGCCGTCGTCCTCTACGAGGCGGTCAGGCAGAGAATCGGTTGAGAGAAGGTTCTTTATGTCGGAGCAGAGCCCTGAAAAACTGAATCAGTCGGAAGCGCCTGCCGAGACGTATACGCTGGCCTCCATCCTTTCGGAGTACAAATCCGAGGCCTTCATCCGGAACGAGCGCCGCCTCAGCAAGGAAGAACTGGAAAAGCGGGCCGACGAGATCATCAACGAGATGAAGCGCAGTGTGGAGGCGGAGATCGCCGGAGAAGAGGCGAAGGAGGAGCCGGAGCCCCCCAAAGCCCCGGCGGACGGCCCCGAAACCGCACCTGCCGAAGAGACGGAAGCGCAAGCCCCGGCGCCGGAGACGGAAGCGCCCGCGCCGGAGAAGGAAGACCCGGCGCCGGAGCCGCCCGGTGAAGTGCCTCAGGCGCCGATTGCGGAACCGGCGGCGGAACCGGAAGCGCCCGGGCCGGAGGAACCCCCTGCCGAAGTCCCCGCGCCGGAGGAGGAGAGCCCGGACAAGCCGGAGCCGATCCCCATCTGGGTGCCCCGGGAGAAGCGGAAGCCGAGAGAACCGGCGCCGCTGCTCCCCGTGGAGGAGGAAGAGGAGCCCGCGCCGCCCGAAGAAGCGGAAGCCCCGCCGGAAGAACCTGCGGCGGGAAAAGGGGAGGCCGCGCCGGAAGAGGCCCCTGGGGAGAACGGGGAAGAAGAAACTGAGGCGGGAGAAGCCCCCGGCCCCGACGAAGCCGACGCGAAGGTGGACGAAGCCGCCCTGCGGCAGCGGCAGCGCCGGGCCGCCCGGGCGGAGCAGGCCCGCCGGAGAAAAAAGCAGCGGGAGGAAAAGACCCGCCGGAGAGAGGAAGCGCGGGAGGAGGCCCGGCGGGAGAAGCCGGAGCCCACGCCGGAGGAGGCGCTGCGCCTCTACGCTTCCGGCATCGTCTCCCTGCGCCGGCGGATGACCCCGGCCTTCGCGCTCTGCGCCGTCATGGCCCTTCTGGTCCTTTGGAGCGGCCGCGCCGCGCCGGAGTCCGCCCTCGGCGGGAATACGGCGGTCATCCTCCTGGCGGCCATGCAGCTGGCGGTCATGCTCCTGGGACTGGACGTGCTGGTGCGGGGCGTGACGGATCTGGCTTCCGCCCATCCCGGCTTCGAATCGGTCGTCCTCCTGGCGAACGTCGCCGCCGAGGTTGACGCGGTGCTGATCCTGGCCGGACGGGCCGAGGGGCTGGGGCTGCCCTACTGCGCCCCCGCCGCCGTATCCCTGGCCTTCGCCCTCTGGGGTTCCCTCTGCCGCCGCAGCGCCTTCCGGGACACCGTAAAGGCCATGCGCCTCGCCAGCGTTCCGACGGTGGTCACCGCCGCGCCGGATCTGGCGGAGGAGGGCGTCGTGCTGAACAAGAAGCTGGGCAGCTCCAAAGGCTTCCTCAAAAAGGCCGTCCAGCCGGACCTCCCGGAGCGGGTCTATAAAAAGCTGTCCCCGCCGGTCCTGATCCTGCTGGTGATCCTGGCCCTGGCCGCCGCCTTCCTGTCCGGGACCGGGGCGGTGATCCACTGCCTGGCGGCCCTCAGCTGCGCCGCGGCGGCCCTCACCTCAACCCTGGCCTTCGCCCGGCCCTTCGCCCTTACCGCGAAGAAGCTCACCGGCAACGGCGCGGCCCTGGCGGGCTGGAGCGGCGCGGAGGACATGTCCGGGGCGGTGGGCCTGGTGATCCGGGACCTGGACGTATACCCGGAGAACACCATCATCCTCAACGGCATGAAGGTCCTTTCCGGCGCCCACGTGGAGAAGGTCGTGGCCTACACCGGCAGCGTGATCCTGGCCACCGGCTCCGGCCTCCGGCGGGTCTTCGGGGAGCTGATGCGGCAGTACGCCGCGCCCCTCTACCGGGTGGAGGATTTCGACTGCGGCACGGAGGGCGGCGTGAGCGCCTTCGTGGGCATGGAGCAGGTCCTGGTGGGTACGGGCGCTTACATGAACCTGATGGGCATCCGCGTCCCCGGCAGCGTGGACGTGGGCGGCGCGGTGTATACCGCCATCGACCACGAGCTCTGCGGCGTCTTCACCGTGAATTACCTGCCCCAGGAGCTGGTGCAGAACGCCCTGTTCCGCTTTGAGTCCGGCAAGCTCCGGCCCGTGTACGCCATCCGGGATTTCAATATCAGCCCCGCCATGCTGGTGCAGAAATTCCGCCTGAGCGAGGGGAGCATCGTCTTCCTCCCGCCGGAGGACCGGTACCGGCTCAGCGTGGAGCCCCCGGAGGACCCGGAGCCCGCCGCGCTCCTGAGCCGGGAGGGCCTCTGGCACTATTCCGAGGCCGCCCGGGGCGGCCGCCGGCTCTGGCGGAATACCCGCAGAGCCCTGCTGATGACCCTGCTGGGCGCCGCGCTGGGCGTCGCCATCGTCTTCATCTCCTGCGCCCGCGGCGCTTTCGGCTCCGCTTCTCCCGGCAAGCTGCTCCTGGCCATGCTGCTCTGGGCCCTGGCGACGATGCTGATCGCGGATTCCGCCGAGGGAGACTGACGGGGACCGGGGCATAATTTGAAAAACACTTGTGTTTCGACCGTACTTCGTGTATAATAACTTTCTGTGCAGAACTTCAATAAGGAGAGGAATCAGATGTCAGAGAAAATCCGCAATATATGCCTCCTGGGGCACGGCAGCACCGGCAAGACCAGCCTTGCCGAGAGCATCCTGAACGTGACCGGCATGACCGACCGTCTGGGCAGGGTCGTTGAGGGCAACTCCGTCTGCGACTACGACGCCGAGGAGATCAAGCGCCAGATCAGCATTTCCACTGCCACGGTCTATGCCAAGTACAAGGGCACGAAGATCAACATCCTGGATACCCCGGGCTTCTTCGATTTCGCCGGGGAAGTGCAGGAGGCCCTGCGCGTGGCCGACGCCGGCATCATCTGCGTTTCCGCCAAAGACGGGCTGAACGTCGGCGCGGAGAAGTCCTGGAAGTATCTGAAGGAGGCGAACAAGCCCCGCGCCATCTATATTTCCAAGACGGATGAGGAGCATGCGGATTTCGACCGCACCTTCAACCAGCTGCGGGAAAAGTTCGGCAGCACGGTTTCCGCCTTCACCATGCCCGTGGTGGAGAACGAGAAGGTCACCGGCATCATCGATGTGATCGCGAAAAAGGCCTTCCGCATGGTCAAGGGCAAGCGGGAGGAGATCGATATCCCCGCCGACGAGGCTGACCGGCTGGAGGAGCTGTATCAGGAGGTCGTGGAGAACGCCGCCTCCACCAGCGAGGAGCTCATGGAGAAGTACCTGGAGACCATGGAGCTCAGCCAGGAGGAGGTCTACGGCGCCCTGTCCACCGGCGTCGCGGAAGGGGAGATCTGCCCTGTGTTCTGCGGCTGCGCCATGACCGGCCTGGGCACCACCGTCCTTCTGGACGCCATCGTCAACCTCTTCCCCGAGCCCATGGAGGGCGGCGAGCCGGTGAAGCCCGACGAGCCTGCCCGGGCGATCATCTATAAGACGATCTCCGACCAGTTCGGCAAGTTCTCCCTCTTCAAGGTCATCGCCGGCAAGGTCACCCCGGATATGACCCTGGTGAACGCCCGCTCCGGCGCCAACGAGAAGCTGGGCCACATCTACATGATGCAGGGCAAGAAGAACGTGGAGGTCCAGGAGATCGTCTGCGGCGACTTCGGCGCCGTGGCCAAGCTCTCCGATTCCAAGACCGGCGACACCCTCTGCGATTCCCGCAAGGTGGAGGCCGCCCCCGGCATCGAGTTTGCCGAGCCCTGCTACTCCATGGCCATCGCCCCCAAGACCAAGGGGCAGGACGACAAGGTGGCCCAGGGTCTCAGCCGCCTGGGCGAGGAGGATCCCACCTTCTCCGTCGTGAACAACGCTGAGACCAAGCAGATGGTCATCTCCGGCGCCGGCGACATCCATCTGGACGTGCTGTGCTCCAAGCTCAAGAGCAAGTTCGGCGTGGAGGTCGTCCTGAGCCCCTCCCGCGTGCCCTACCGGGAGAAGATCCGCAAAAAGTACGAGGCCCACGGCCGCCACAAGAAGCAGACCGGCGGTCACGGCCAGTTTGCCGACGTGAAGATCCGCTTCGAGCCCCAGGACGAGCAGGAGGACATGATCTTCGCCGAGGAGGTCTTCGGCGGCAGCGTGCCGAAGAACTTCTTCCCCGCCGTGGAAAAGGGCCTGCGGGAGAACTGCGCCAAGGGCGTGCTCGCCGGCTATCCCATGGTCTATCTGAAGGCCGTGCTCTACGACGGCGACTTCCATCCCGTGGACTCCTCCGAAATGGCCTTCAAGACCGCCGCCGGTCTGGCCTATAAGGAGCTCGTGAATGCCAGCCCCGTGATCCTGGAGCCCATCGGCACCTTGACCGTCACCATCCCCGACAACT
>JAFXUU010000101.1 GCA_017524845.1 Oscillospiraceae bacterium | reverse complement strand
TTCGGCTTCTGGGGCATGGAGCTGCACCGCTACGGCGCCTTCTGCTTCATGAGCTGCGGCCACCCCAAGACCGCCTCCATCCTCAACGTGGTCAAAGTGCTCGGCCTCCTCCTGCCCGCCGTCCTGGCCGCCGCTTTCGGAGCGGCCGCCGGTCCGGCGGCGGGCCTGCTGGTCTTCCTTCCGCTGCGGGACGCCGTGAAATACCTCTTTGAGCGGATCTATACGAGGTGCGCGAGGCCGGAGCGTCTGCCCCGGCTGGACTATTCCCGGGGCATTCCCCCGGAGAGTCGCACCCTGGCCGTCAGCGCCGAGCTGCTCACCGGCGCACAGGAGGCGGCGCAGGCGGTCCGGCGGCTGGAGGAGGGCTGGCTTACCAACCGGGATGCCGGGGACGGCCTTTGTCTCGGCCTGCTGGCGGACCTGCGGGAGGGGCCCGAAGAGGTCTCCCCGGAGGACGAAGCCATCCTGGCCGCGGCCGCCGGGGAGATCGACCGGCTGTGCGGCCTTTACGGAGACCGCTTCTGCCTGCTCACCCGGCGCAGGAGCTACAGCGCCCGGGACCGCGTCTGGCGGCCCCGGGAGCGGAAGCGCGGGGCGGTCATGGAGCTGACGGAGCTGCTCCGGGGCGGGGAGAGCTCCCTGACCCTGCGGGCCGGGAGCCGGGCATGCCTGGAGGGGATCCGCTTCCTCATCGTTCTGGACGCGGACACCCGCCTCAACCTGGGGAGCGCCGCCCGGCTGGCGGGGACCCCGGCCCATCCTCTGCAGGCGCCGGTGACTGACCCGGCGACCGGAAGGGTGCTCCGGGGCCGCGCGCTGCTGCAGCCGAAGCTGGGCGTGTCCCTGACGGATGCGGAACAGAGCGAATTTGCCCGGGTCTTCGCCGGACAGGGCGGCTTGGATCCCTACGGCGGGCTCAACAGCGACGTGTATCAGGACCTGTTCCGGGAGGGGAGCTACGCGGGCAAGGGAATCCTGGAGGTGGACGCCTTCCGCGCCGCCCTCCGGGGCCGCTTTCCCCCGGAGACCCTCCTGTCCCACGATCTGCTGGAGGGGGCTTTCGCAGGCTGCGCCTTTGTCAGCGACGTGGAGCTGACCGACGGCTTCCCCTCCGGACTGCTCTCCTATTTCGAGCGGCAGCACCGGTGGATCCGCGGAGACTGGCAGACCCTTCCCTGGCTCTTTCCGCGGGTCCCCACCGGGGACGGGACGCGGGAAAAGAACCCCCTGTCGCCGCTGAGCCGGTGGAAGATCCTGGACAATCTCCTGAGGAGCCTGACGCCGACGGCGGAGCTGGCCATGCTGCTGTGCTGCGGCTTTTTCCCCGGCCGCGCCTTCGTCCTGACTCTCTCCGCGGTCCTTCTCTGCCTCGTCCTGCGCATCGCCTCCGATTCTCCGGGGCGGGTCCCCGGTCTCCGGCGCTATCGGGCGCGGGCCCTGGGGGCCGCGGCGGGAGATTTCCGGCAGCTCCTGTGGCTCGTGCTCCTGCTGCCCTACCGGGCCTGGATCCACGGGAGCGCCGTGTGCCTGGCTCTCTACCGCAGCCTCGTCAGCCGGCGGAACCTCCTTCGCTGGGTCACCGCCGCAGAGGGTGACAAGCGGGGCAAAGGCGGGCCGGGGTTGTACTACCGGCGCATGTGGCCCTGCTGGGTCCTGGGCCTTGCCCTGGCCCTCTGTCCCCGGATCCCCCTCCGGGCCCTGGGGCTCCTGTGGCTGCTGGTTCCCGCCCTGAGCTTTGCCGCCGGCCGCCCGACGGGAACGCGGGGAAAGCCGGGGGAAGAAGAACGCCTGTTCCTCCTCCACTGCGCGGCGGATATGCTGCGCTACTTCGAGGAGCAGGTCACGCCGGAGCGCCGCTGGCTGCCCCCGGACAACCTGCAGGAAACGCCGGTGCGCGTCACGGCGGAGCGGACGAGTCCCACCAACGTCGGGCTCTATCTCCTGTCCTGCCTGGCCGCCGCAGACCTGGGTCTCTGGACGCGTGAAAAGGCCTGGGACCGGATCGGCCTGACCCTGCGCACCCTCCTGGCCCTGCCGAAGTGCCGTGGCCACCTCTACAACTGGTACGATATCCGCAGCGGACAGCCTCTGGATCCCGCCTTCGTTTCCACGGTGGACAGCGCGAACCTCCTGGCGAGCCTGATCATCCTCGCCCGGGCTGCCCGGGAGGCGGGGGAAACGACGGCGGCGGAGCTTTTGCGGGCCCTCTCGGAGCCCATGGACCTGGGCTTTCTCTTCGATGAAGCCCGGGGCCTTCTCCGCATCGGCTGGGACGGCGCGGCGGACAGGCCCGTGGGCGGCTGCTACGATCTGCTGGAAAGCGAAGCCCGCATCGCGAGCTACCTCGCCATCGCCCGGGGCAGCGTCCCCTGGAAGCACTGGCGCCGTCTGGGCCGCACCCTGGCGGATGCGGCGGGGATGAGCGGCCTTGCCTCCTGGACGGGCACCATGTTTGAATATATGCTCCCCGAGGCGATCCTGCCCGGTCCGAGGGGCTCCCTGCTGGCGGAAAGCCGGGAATTCTGCCTGCGCGTACAGAAGCGGCGGGCGCCAGGCGGGGTCTGGGGCATGTCCGAGAGTGCCTTTGCCGAGACGGACGCCGGGGGCAGCTACGCCTACAAGGCCCACGGCGTGCAGGGCCTTGCCCTGAAGCGGGGCATGGACCGGGAGGCCGTCGTCGCGCCTTACGCCAGCTTCCTTGCCCTGGAGGAGGACCGGCGGGGGGCCGTGCGCAATCTGCTGCGCCTGCGGGCCCTGGGGGCAGAGGGGACCTACGGCTTCATCGAGGCCCTGGACTTCACGCCGCAGCGCCTGGAGGGAGCGGCCTTCAGGCCCGTGCGCTGCTATATGGCCCATCATCTGGGCATGAGCATCCTTGCCGTGGACAACTGTCTGTCGGAGGGGATCATGCAGCGCCGGATGATGGCGGAACCCGCCGTCGCCGCCTGCCGGGAGCTTCTGGAGGAACGGACTCCCGTGGGCCGGAGGATCCGTCCCGTGCAGGATGCGGCCGTCCCACTTAGGCCGGAGCGGGGGAGCCGCGAGGGCTTCCTCCTGGAAAAGGAAGGCTTCGATCCCCGGCATCCGGCCCTCTTTCCCCTGGCCGGCGGCGGATACAGCCTGGTCCTCAGCGAGCTGGGGGGCGGCCGGGCCTTCTGGACGCCGCCGGGCTGCCGGGAGACGTCGGCGCGCGTCGCGCCCCACGGGGGCGTCCTATTCTTCGCCGCCCCGGAGGCGGGGCTCGTCTCCCTTCAGCCTCTGCCGGAGCTGGCGGAGGGTCAGCCCTTCCGCTCCCTCTGGGACGGGACCTGCCTCTGCCGGGACACGGCTGCCGAAGGCCTGGAATTCCGCGTCCGGAGCTCGGCGGCACCCGCCGGAGGCGAGGTGCACGAGGTGACCGTCCGGAATCCCGGACGGAGCCCGCGCCGCCTGACCCTGGCCCTTTATCTGGAGCCGCTGCTTTGCCGGGAGCGGGACTACGCCTCTCACCCGGCTTTCTCCCGCTTGTCCCTGGAGAGCCGGCTGGAGGAGGGAGCGCTTATCATCCTCCGCCGTCCCGGGGGCAGCGCGCTGTCCTGCGCCCTGGCCCTGGCCTGCAGCGAGGCCTTCTCTGCCGACACGGACAAGGCGCTGATCTTCGGCCGCGGATCGATCCTTGGGATGCCTGCGGCCATCCGGAGGCCCGGCGGCGGCGTGCGGGCCGCGTCGGAGCCCTGCGCCTTCCTGCGCACGGAGCTGCGCCTGCGTCCCGGGCAGAAAAAGACCCTGCGCTTCACCCTGGCTGCCGCCGGAGACGGAGAGGCGGCGGGAGCGTCGGCAAAGCGGCTCCTGCGCCGGGAGGGCGGGGAAGGGGAGGCGTTCCTCCGGGCGCTGAAGCTGCTGGAGGGCGGACCCGGCCCCGAGGAGGCCGCCGGACTGCTTACGGAACTGTTGACGGATACGCCGGAGAAGCTCCGGCGGCAGCGGGGAGCGGATCCGTCAGCCCTCTGGCGCTGGGGCATCTCCGGCGATCTGCCGACGGCGGTCTGCGCCGCGGAAGAGGGTGAAAAGCTGCTGCGCGTCTGGGCCTTCCTGCGGGCGATGGGCGTTCCCTTCGACCTGGCGATCCTCACGGAGGACGCCGGCGTTTACGGACAGCCCCAGAAGGAAGCCCTGCGGGCGCTGGCTGCGGGACTGGGCCTGGGGGACGCGGAGAACAAGCCGGGCGGCTTCCGCTTCGTGGGGGGCAGCCGGGAGGACCGGGACGCCCTCTTTGCCGTGGCCGACGCCGCGGGCCTGAAAAAGCCGCTGCGTCTGCCTCCTTCGGCGGAGGCAGGCAGGTCCTTTTATCCGACGGACGCGGAGACGGCGGCCCCGCGCCGGGGAGAATTCACCCCCGAGGGCTATCTTATGCGCACGGAAAGGGGGCTGGGCCGCAGGGCCTGGAGCCTGGTGCTGACCAACGGGAGCCTGGGCTGGCTGGCGACGGACGGCGGCAGCGGGAGCCTGTGGCTGGACAACGCCCGGGAGCGCCGCCTCACCCCCTGGGAAAACGACCCCCTGGCCGTGGACGGACCGGAGACCCTGCAGCTCCTGCGGGGCGGCAGGGCCCTGTCCCTCTTCGCCGCCCCCGACGAATACCCCGCGGAGGTCCTCTTCGGCTTCGGCTTCATCCGCTGGCGCCGCCGTATGGACGGTCTGGAGACGGAGACGGTGGGCTTCATCCCGCCGGGGAAGAATCTCCGCGTCCTCCTCGTCTCCCTCCGGGGCTTCCGGGAGGGGGACCGCCTGCGCTGGACGCTGCGGCCGGAGAAGGGGGCGGAGCTCTGGCCCGCCGTCTCCGGCAAGACGCTGCCGGTGGAGGAGACGCCGGGATTCCTGCGCGTGAGCTGCGCCGCGGCGGAGAAGCTGTGCCTTGTCCTGTCCCCGGAAAAGCGCACGTCGCTCCCGCCCGCTGAGGGGGAAGCCCTCCTCCGGGAGACGAAGGCCCATTGGCGGCGGGTGACGGAGGCCTGCCGGGCCGAGACCCCCAGCCCGGCGCTGAACGCCCTGCTCAACGGCTGGGCCCTCTACCAGACCCTGGCCTGCCGCATGCTGGGCCGGGCCTCCCTCTATCAGAGCGGCGGGGCCTACGGCTTCCGGGACCAGCTTCAGGACGCCTGCGCCCTGGCGGACGCCTTCCCGAATCGGACAAGGGACCATCTGCTGCTGTGCGCGGCCCATCAGTATGCGGAGGGGGACGTGATGCACTGGTGGCACCCCGGCAGGGAGGGGGACAGGGGCGTGCGCACCCGCTGCTCCGACGATCTCCTGTGGCTGCCCTATGCCTGCGCCGTCTACGCGGAAAAGACCGGGGATACCGACGTGTTGGAGGAAAAGGTCCCCTGGCTGTCCTCCGCGCCTCTGGGGCCGGAGGAGCCCGACCGCTACGAAAAGCCCGCCCGGCAGGGGTCCGGCAGCCTGCTTGAGCACTGCCTCCGGGCCCTCCGGCAGACGGAGGAGCGGGGCGTCGGTCCCCACGGGCTCCTGCTCTTCGGCAGCGGCGACTGGAACGACGGCATGGACCGGGTGGGGGGAGAGAGCGTATGGCTCACCTGGTTTGCAGCCCTGGTCTTCGACCGCTTCGGTTCGCTCCTGGGCGACAAGGCCCTGCGGGAGCGGGCGCAGCGCCTGGGAGCCGCGGCGGATGCCGCCTGGGACAAGGGACAGTACCTCCGGGGCTATTACGCCGACGGGCGGCCCCTGGGAGCCGCCCGGAACCTGGAATGCAGCATGGATTCCCTGGCCCAGAGCTTCGCCGTCCTCAGCGGCTTCGGGGACCGGGAACGGAGCCGGGCGGCGGTGTGCCGGGCGGCGGACCTCCTGCTGGACCGGCAGCTGCGCCTGGTGCGGATCTTCACGCCGCCCTTCAACGGGGCGACGGAGCCGGGCTATATCCGCAGCTACCTTCCCGGCGTCCGGGAAAACGGCGGACAGTACACCCACGCGGGGCTCTGGCTGGCGGCCGCCTGCCTGCGCTGCGGAGAGACGGAGCGGGGCTGGCGTCTGCTGGAGGCCATGCTCCCCTTCGGCCGGGCGGAGGAAACCTATCAGCTGGAGCCCTTCGTGCTCCCGGCGGACATCTATACGAATCCGGACATGCCGGGCCGGGGCGGCTGGAGCTGGTACACCGGGGCCGCGGGATGGTTCCTTCGGGTCGTCCTGGAGGAGCTCCTGGGCGTGCGGGCGCGGGGCGGCGAGCTCAGCGTGACGCCCAGGCTCCCCGAGAGCTGGAACGGCTTCCGCCTCACCCTCCGGGCGGGCGGCGCGGATTGGGAGATCAAGGCGCAGCGGGGAGAAAAGGGCTGGGAGGCGCAGGCGAAGAAAACGGAAAAGGGGTGAATTTTGTGTTGTTTCCTCCCCCGCTATGTGATATAAATAATCATTAAAGCCCTTGCGGCTTCGGAGAGGGGGAGAAGCATGGAGGAACGGGAGTTGGAGCTGTTTCCCGGCGTCCGGCTGACGACGATCCGCACGGACAGGTTCCACAGCGGATGCTTCTGCATCCACCTGCTGCGGCCTCTCCGCGCCGAGGACGCATCCCGCACTGCGCTGCTGCCCGCCGTGCTCCGCCGGGGCACGCGGACGCTGCCGGATCAGGCCCGGATCGCCGACGCCCTGGACGGGCTCTACGGCTCCGCCATGGAGCCTGCCCTGCGGCAGATGGGGGAGACCCTGGCCATCGGCTTTCATGCCGTCTTTCCCGACGGGCGGTACCTGCCGGGCGGGGAGGACTGCCTGGGCAGGATCGTCGCCCTGGGCGGCGAGCTGCTCCTGGACCCCGCCACCCGGGGCGGGCTGCTGCGGGACGATTTCGTGCGTTCCGAGGGGCGGGACCTCCACGACCGGATCGAAGCGGCGGTGAACGACAAGCGGGGCTACGCCGTGAAGCGGGCCCTGGCGCTGATGTTCGCCGGGGAGGCCTACGGGGTCTATCCCCTGGGGGAGGCGGAGGACGCCCTGCGCGTCCGCTATCAGGCCCTGACGAGGTTTTACCGGGAGATCCTGCGTTCTTCCCCGGTGGAACTGTTTTACTGCGGGAGCGAGGACGGCGCCCGGGTGGAGGATGCGGTGCGCCGCGCCTTCATGACCCTGCCCGGCGGAGAGCGCCTCCTGCCGGAGCCGGCGGCGGCTCCCGAGGGGAAGGAGCTGCGCCGGGTGACGGAGGAGATGGACGTGGAGCAGGGAAACCTGGTCCTCGGCTTCCGCTGGCGCCGCGGCGGCGGGGCGGACTATCCCGCGCTTGCCGTGTTCAACGAGCTCTTCGGCGGCGGCTCCGCCTCCCGCCTGTTCCTGGAGCTGCGGGAAAAACGGGCCCTCTGCTACGCCGTGGGCAGCAGCGTGGACCGCTATAAGGGGAGCATGCTGGTCACCGCGGGCATCGACGGCCGCCGCCGGGAGGAGGCGGAGGAGGCCGTCCTGGATCAGCTTGCCCGGCTGGCGTCGGGGGATATCTCTCCCCGGGAGCTGGAAAGCGCCCGCAGGAGCGTTTCCGCCTGGTATCTCCAGGGGCTTGACAGCCCCTCGGCTGTCTGTGCCTTCCGGCTGGGGCAGAATCTGCTGGGCGCGGGAGGCGATCTGCGGCAGTACGCCGCTCTGGCCTCCGAGGTGTCCGGGGAGGATGTGGCCCGCATCGCCGCGGAGATGCGGCCGGAGCTCTCCTACTTTCTCAGAGGGGAGGCGGCGGAATGAAGCTGAAGGAATGGCCCCGCTGCGGCGTCCGGGTCTGGGAGGGAACGACCGCCGCGGGCCTGCCGGTATACGTATTCCCCATGCCCGGCTTTCAGACGAAATACGCCTTCTTCGCCGCGGGCTTCGGCGGCTGCGACCGCCGGATCCTGCTGAATGGGAAGGGGAAGGATATCCCCGCCGGAACGGCCCATTTTCTGGAGCATAAGCTGTTCGACATGCCGGAGGGCAGCGCCGCGGAGCGTCTGGCGGCCCTGGGAGCAAGCTCCAACGCATATACCGGCCACGGCATGACCGGTTACCTCTTCAGCTGCACCGAGAATTTCGCTCCCTGCCTGGAGGAGCTGCTGCGCTTCGTCACCACACCCTATTTCACGCCGGAGAGCGTGGACCGGGAGCGGGAGATCATTTCCCGGGAGATCGCCATGTATGAGGACGATCCCACCCGCAGAGTGGACCGGAGGTTCTTCCGCGCCCTCTACCGGGAGCACCCCGTCAGGGACCCCATCACCGGCACGGCGGAGTCCATAGGGAGCATCACGGCGGAAGACCTCTATGAATGCCACGAAGCCTTCTACACGCCCCGGAATATGGTCCTCTGCTGCGCCGGGGACGTGGATCCCGAGCGGATCATGGCCCTGGCGGAGAAGCTGGTCCCTCCCGGAGGGGAAGCGCCGGTGCGGGAGGAGCCCGCCGAGGAGGACCTCACCCCCGCCAGCGTCCGCGTCGAGGAGAAGATGCCCGTTTCCATGCCCCTGTTCCAGCTGGGGGCCAAGCTGCTCCGCCGGAAGGAAGGGGCGGCCTGGGCCAGGGAGATGCTCCTGGCGGATCTCAGCTGCGAGCTGCTCCTGGGGGTCGGCTCCCCCCTGTTTGCGGAGATGTACGACGCGGGCGTCGTGGATCACAGCTTTTTCGTGGACACCTACGATTTCCGTCGGGGCGGGGTCTGCTATGCTGGGGGCCGCTGCGGGGACCCCGGGGAGGTCCTGGCCAGGATCGTCGACGGGGCGGAGGCCTTCCGCATGGACGCTGCGGCCGTCGCGCGGCTGGAGCGTCTGAAGCGGGCCAGGCTGGGCGGCTTCCTCATGTCCCTGGATTCGCCGGAGGAGCTGCCGGAGCTGCAGGCGGAATGCCGCTTCGACGGCTGGGACTGCATGGAGCTCCCGGCCCTGGCGGAGAGCATCCGGCCCGGGGAGGCGGAAGCCTTCCTCCGGGAGACCTTCCGGCCCGAGCGGCTGGCCTTGTCCGTGATCGCGCCGCTTTGAAAGGAGAAGAGCAATGGAGATCCCAGGCATCACCTTTCCCATTCTGGGAGATTTTGAACTGAATTTCCTGCCCTACTTCACCGTGTTCGGCTGGAAGATCTACTGGTACGGCGTCATCATCGCCGTGGGCTTCCTGCTGGCGGTGCTCTACTGCGTGAAGCGGGCGCCCTCCCTCGGCTTTTCGGAGGACGACCTGATCGACACCCTGCTGCTGGCGGTGCCCCTGGGCATCATCGGCGCGAGGCTCTATTACGTGATCTTCTATCGGGACGCCGCGGGAGCGAATCCCTATTTCGACGGGGTGAACGACCTGCGGGAGATCATCGCCGTCTGGGAGGGCGGCCTCGCCATCTACGGCGGCGTCATCGGCGGCGTCATCGGCCTCGTGATCGCCACGCGGTCGAAGAAGATCAGCACCCGGGGCATGCTGGACGTGGTGAGCTTCGGCCTCCTGATCGGCCAGGCCATCGGCCGCTGGGGCAATTTCACCAACCGGGAGGCCCACGGCACGGAGACCCTGGCCCCCTGGCGCATGGGCCTCGTATATTCCTACAAGACCTTCTACTACCATCCGACCTTCCTCTACGAGAGCCTGTGGAATATCCTGGGTTTCCTGATCCTCCATTTCTGGTCGAAAAAGCACCGGAGGTTTGACGGGCAGCTCTTCCTGTGCTACCTCTTCTGGTACGGTCTGGGCCGTATGTTCATCGAGGGCCTGCGGACGGACAGCCTGTACGTGGGGTCTTCCAATCTCCGGGTGAGCCAGCTGCTGGCGGGGATCACCTGCCTGGCCGCGGCGGCCGTGCTGCTCTACGTCCTGGTCTTCCGCCGTCCGGAGCCCGAGGGCCTTTGGGTGAACCGGGAGCGGAAGGCGTCCGCCCCGGCGGCGGCCGCCGCGCCGGAACCGGAGTCCGGGGCTGAGCCGGAAGCCGATACCATGACGGAGGAGGAATTCGACGAGGAGCTGAGCGACGCCTTCCGCATCCTCAGCGGCGGCGTCTCCCTCCGGGACTGGGAAGCGCCGGCGGAGAAAGCGGCGGAGCCGGACGCGGAGGAAGCGCCGGACCCCGCCGGTGAGGCCGAAAAAGCCCCGGAGGCGGCGCCCGCGGAGGCGGATGCGGCCCCGGAAACGGAGAAGGATCCCGGGGAGGACGCCGGGGAAACGGAGAAGCAGCCGGAGCGGGACGAAGCTCCGGAAACATATTGAGTTGGGAAGTTGAGAATCATGGAAAGAATCAAGATCAGAAAACTGTATGAGAGCCCGGCGGACTTCGCCGGGAAGGAGATCACGGTGGCGGGCTGGGCCCGCACGATCCGGGATATGAAGAGCTTCGGCTTCCTGGAGCTGAACGACGGGAGCTGCTTCAAGGGCCTGCAGGTGGTGTTCGAGGACGGCGTCGTAGAGGACTACAAGGCCGTGACGCGGCAGAACGTGGGCGCCTCCTTCGTGGTGAAGGGGGAATTCAAGCTGACGCCGGAGGCGAAGCAGCCCTTTGAGCTGAAGGCCGTTTCCATCGCCCTGGAGGGGGCCAGCGCCCCGGAGTACCCCCTGCAGAAGAAGCGCCACAGCGTGGAATACCTGCGCACCGTGGCCCATCTCCGGCCCCGGACGAACCTCTTTTCCGCCGTGTTCCGCGTCCGCAGCGTGGCGGCCTTCGCCATCCACGAGTTCTTCCAGGACCGGGGCTTCGTGTACGTAAACACCCCCCTCATCACCGGGAGCGACGCGGAGGGCGCAGGGGAGATGTTCCGGGTGACCACGCTGGATCCCAAAAACCCGCCCCTGACGGAGGACGGGGAGGTGGACTGGAGCCAGGACTTCTTCGGGAAGCTGACGAGCCTCACGGTGTCCGGCCAGCTGAACGGCGAGACCTTCGCCATGGCCTTCGGGGACATCTACACCTTCGGCCCCACCTTCCGGGCGGAGAATTCCAACACCACCCGCCACGCCGCCGAGTTCTGGATGATCGAGCCG
>JAFXUU010000100.1 GCA_017524845.1 Oscillospiraceae bacterium | reverse complement strand
TCCCGGGGGCCGATGGAATCCTTCCAGTCCCAGCCGGAGACGAAATTGCCTCCCGGCAGGCGCACGCAGGGCAGCGGGGTGCTCCTCAGCGCTTCGATATAATCCCGCCGGAAGCCCAGATCGTCCGCCGTGGGGTGCTCGGGGTTGTACATGGCGCCGTTGACCATGTTGCCGATGGGCTCCAGAAAAGCGCCGTAGAGGCGGGGAGAGATGGCCCCGATGCGGAAGGCGGGGTGTACCGTCAGCTTCGCTTTCTTCGGCATCTCAGCCCTCCTTGCCCTTCAGGCCCCTGCGGTAGGTTTCGATGCAGAGCTCCACCAGTTCCTCGGGCTTCTCTTTGCAGATCTCCACCGTGTCGCCCCAGATCATGGCGTAGGGCTCGTCTGCCTTCAGGGGTTCCCAGCGGGGCATGGGCGTGCCGTCGGCGTCGTCGCCGTTGGGATCGCCGGAGCGGATGAAATTGGCCCAGTAGTTGCACATCTTCCGGCTGAGATCGTAGTGCTTGCCCACAAACGGACGCCAGCACTTGGCCAGGGTCTCGAAGTAGAACCAGAGGTCCACGCTGTGGAAGGTGCCGGGGTGGTCCCAGCCGGGGATCTCCGCGTCGAAGACCGCGTAATAGACGGGCGTATCCGGCCCCAGCTCCTTCTGCTGGCGCACCAGGGCGTTCACGGCGATTTCAAGACCGTTGACGAAGGAGCGCTTCACCTTCTCGCCCACCTCGCCGGAGCAGATGCGCAGGAAGACGGAGGCGTCGTCCCCGAAGATCTGCCGGGCTTTCTCCTCAAATTCCTCCTTGCTGTTGGCCATGAGGCCGGAGGCGAATTCGTCCATGGTGCGGGTGATCATGAGGGGAACGGGCCAGCGCTTGCCCTTCATCATGTTGTCGGTGGCCTCTCCCGTCTGGAACACGCCGTCGGAAGAGGTGCCGAACCAGCCCTTGAATTCCTCGCACTTGTCCCGCAGGGTGACTGCGTCGATGGCCCGGGCCTCCTCCAGGGTCTTGACGCCCAGAAAATCAAAGAACTTCACGCCCTGCTCCTCGGCGTCGGCAAAGCCGCGCTTGGCGCCGGGGAAGAAGGTGCTGTACACGCCGGCCATGATGCCGCTCTGGATGATGGCCCGCCGGAAAAGACCCTCGTTCTGGGGAGAGGTGAGCTGGGCGCAGACGCTGCCGCCGCCCGCGCTCTGACCGCCGATGGTGATGTTGTCCGGGTCGCCGCCGAAGGCCGCGATGTTCCGCTTCACCCAGCGGGTACCCGCCTGCTGGTCCAGATGTCCGAAGTTGGAGGGCGCGTCCGGCTGCTCCTTCGTGAGCTGGGGATGGGCCAGGAAGCCGAACACGTTCAGCCGGTAGTTCACCGTGACCACCACGATGCCCCGGCGGGCGATGCGCTCCCCGTCGAATTCCATCTCGGCGGGGTTACCCTCCCGCAGACCGCCGCCGAAATACCAGACGAAGACGGGCAGACGCTCCTCGGGAGTCTTTGCGGGGGTCCATACGTTCAGGTAAAGGCAGTCCTCGTCCATGGGGATCTCCGGATCCACGTTCCATTCCCGGGAATAGATGTTGTCCTTGTCCAGGCCGGGGACGTGCTGCATGGAGATGGGCTTGAAGGTGAGGCAGGGAAGCTCTCCCTCCCAGGGGATCACCGGCTGGGGAGCGCGCCAGCGGTTGACGCCCACCGGCGGCGCGGCGAAGGGGATGCCCTTGAAGGAAGTGATCCGGGGATCGGCGGCGGGGATGCCCCGAACGACGCCGCCCTCGACAGTCGCTTTTCGAATCATGGTATGTCCTCCTTTGTTTTTTGCGGTTTCCATTCCCTTGAAGAAAGAAAGCCATAACTTTTTTTCCATTAAACCATATTGCTCTTGAAAACACAATGGATTTATAGTAATTTAAATATAACGGAATGATTATGAAAGCCGAGGAAGTCAAAATGACCAGGACCCAGCTCAACTGCTTTTCCGCCGTCCTGCGGACGCTGAGCTTCACCAAAGCATCCAACCTTCTGTATACTTCCCAGCCTGCAATCAGCAAGAACATTTCCAAGCTGGAGGAGGAGCTGGGCTGCCGCCTCTTCGAGCGCAGCGGCAGCTCGCTGACGGTGACGGAGGCGGGCTGGCTGCTGAATGATTTTCTGGAGCTCTCCGAACGGGAGTTTCAGAAAACCATCGAAGAGATCCGCCGGGTGAGCAGCAACAGCGGCCGCACCGTCAAGATCGGCTGCCCCGAGACCTGGAATCCTCATTTCCTCTATACCCTGCTGAAGGAGCTCACCGCTGAGCTCCCGGAGCTGCGCTACAGCGTGGAGTCCTACCGCCTGTCCGAGCTGCTGGCCCGCCTGGGCAGCGGGACCTTCGATATCATCGTCACCCATGAGTTTTATGCGTCTTCCCCCCTGGGACCCGCCTGCTATCCCGTGGGGGAGACGGGCTGCGGCCTTCTGTATTCCGTCGAACAGCACCCGGACGTGACATCCCCGGAGCAGCTGAAGGACATCCCCTTCCTGGTGTATGACGACGATATCAGCAAGCTCTCCAAGCGCTTCAGCGGCGTCATTCGGGACTGCTGCGGAGACTATGGCTTCCGGCCCCGCTTCCGCAGCATGAGCCAGGCCACCACGGCCCTGTTCGACACGGCCAACGGCAAGGGCGTCATGTTCTTCAGCGACTGGGATTTCGCCATCAGCAACCCGGTTTACGGCTACCTTCCCCTGAAGCGCCGTTTGCCGGTGAACCTGGTGTATTACCCGGAGAAGATCTCCGCGGAGGCGAAGCAGCTTCTGGAGGCCGCCCGGGCGCGCCATCCGGCTGCCGGCAGGAAATGATCGGCGAAAAACGAATGGACAAAAAGAAACCGATACCGGACTGCGGTATCGGTTTCCTTTTTTCTGCTCAGTATTCGAACTGTCCCTCAAAGACCTCCGCGGCGCTCCCCGTGAGGGTCAGGCGGTCGTCGGCGTAATTCACCGTGAGGTCGCCCCCCAGGAGCTTCACCGTCACGTCGGCGCCTTTGGGACAGAGCCCTTTCTCCACCGCGGCGATCACCGCGGCGCAGGCGCCGGTGCCGCAGGCAAGGGTCTCGCCGCTGCCCCGCTCCCATACCCGCATCCGCAGGGTGGAGGGGCTCACGACCCGCACGAATTCCGTGTTGATCCGCTGGGGGAATTCCGGCGCGTATTCGAACTGCGGACCGATCTCCGCCAGGTCCAGGCCGTCGATGCCGTCGCAGAAGACCACGCAGTGGGGATTGCCCACGCTGACGCAGGTGACGGCGTATTCCTTTCCGCCCACGGTGAGCGGATAGTCGATCATCCTTTCCGCGTCCACGTTGGCGGGGATGGCGGCGGTATTCAGCTCCGCCCGCCCCATATCCACGGAAACGGAGCTGACCTTCCCGTCCCGCAGGAAGAGGCGCAGGGGATAAACGCCGCTCTCCGTTTCGATGCGCAGGTATTCGCTGCGGACGTAGCCCTTGTCGTAGAGGTATTTGCCCACGCAGCGGATGTTGTTGCCCGCCATCTTCCCCTCGCTGCCGTCCCGGTTGAAGGTGCGCATCTTCGCGTCTGCCGTGTAGGAGCGCTCGATGAGCACGATGCTGTCTCCGCCGATGCCGTAGTGGGGGGCGCAGAGGCCTACGCAGAGGGACTCGGGGCAGGTGATGCGCCCGTCGAAATTCTCGATGAAGATGCCGTCGTTCCCGCAGGACTGCATCTTTGCGAAATGCACCTTCTGCTTCCAGGGCCGCATGGCGCAGATATCCACCAGCTCCGTATTGTCCGGCCGGAAGCGGCTCTCGATGATCTCCGCCAGGGCATTCGCCGTGTCCGTGCTGGTGAGGCAGGGGATGCCCAGCTGCATGGCCCGGCGGTGGATGGCGATATAGTCGCCCATGGTGGCGTCCTTCACGGCGCCGGTATAGACGATGTAATTCAGGCTGCCGCTCTCCATGAGGGAGAGGAGCCGCCCGCTCTCCGTGGCGTTGGGCACGCACTCCACCGGCAGACCCATCCGTTCGATGGCCTCCGCCGTCCCGGCGGTGGCGTACAGGCGGATGCCCAGATCGTAGAAACGCTTGGCCAGAGAGCTGATCTCCGGATAGTCGGCGGTCTCCACGCTGAGCAGCACCCCGGCCCCGCCCCGTTCGGAGGGGACGCGGAAGCCCGCCGCCGTCAGGCCCTTGTACAGAGCCTCCGCCTTAGTCTTCCCGATGCCCAGCACTTCGCCCGTGGACTTCATCTCCGGCCCCAGGATGGAGTTTGCGTCGTTCAGCTTTTCAAAGGAGAATACCGGGACCTTCACGGCGCAGTAGGGCGGCGTGCGGTAGAGTCCCGTGCCGCAGCCCAGGTCCGCCAGGGCCGCCCCCAGCATCACCCGGGCGGCGAGATCCACCATGGGGACGCCGGTGACCTTGGAGATATAGGGTACCGTGCGGGAGGCCCGGGGATTCACCTCGATGACATACAGCTCGTTTTCGTAGATGAGATACTGGATGTTCACCAGACCCCTTGTGCCCAGAGCCAGGGCCAGCTTCTCCGAGCAGTCGCAGATCTTCTGCAGGAAGCGGTCGGAAAGGTTGTAGGGGGGGTACACGGCGATGGAGTCGCCGGAGTGAATGCCGGCCCGCTCGATGTGCTCCATGACCCCGGGGATCAGAACGTCCTTTCCGTCGGAGATCACGTCCACCTCCAGCTCGATGCCGGGCATGTATTTGTCCACCAGCACCGGGTTCTCCACGCCCCCGGCCAGGATGGCCTCCATATACTTCCGGGTGTGCTCCTCCGTGCGGGAGATGGTCATGTTCTGCCCGCCGATCACGTAGCTGGGACGCAGGAGCACGGGATAGCCCAGGTCCTTCCCCGCCTGCACCGCTTCCTCCACGGTGTTCACGCCCCGGCCGCTGGGACGCCGGATGGAGAAGTTCTCCAGCAGCCGGTCGAAGCGGGCCCGGTCCTCGGCGATGTCGATGCCCTCGGCGCTGGTTCCCAGGATGGGGATCCCGGCCTTGTCCAGGAAGGCGGTGAGCTTGATGGCCGTCTGGCCGCCGAAGGCCACCACCACGCCCACGGGCTGCTCCACACGGATCACGCCCATCACGTCCTCGGGGGTAAGAGGCTCGAAATACAGGCGGTCCGCCGTGTCATAGTCGGTGGAAACGGTCTCGGGGTTGTTGTTCACGATCACCACGTCGTAGCCCATGTCCCGCAGGGTCCAGACACAGTGGACGGAGGAATAGTCGAATTCGATGCCCTGGCCGATGCGGATGGGGCCGGAGCCCAGCACCATCACCACGGGCTTGCCGCTGCGGGGGAAGCTGCGGGCTTCGCAGTCCCCGCCGGATTCCGAATAAAAGTACGGGTGTTCCGTCCCGAATACGGCGGTGCAGGTCTTCACGATGCGGTAGGTAAGCTGTCCCTCCGACAGAGCCTTCGCTCCGCTCATGCGGCGGATCGCCCTGTCGGTGAAGCCCAGGCGCCGGGCTTTGTCATACAGCTCCGGCGTGAGGCCCTTCGTCAGGGAGCGCTCCGTATCCAGCAGGTTCTGCAGCTTCTGCAGGAACCAGGGGTCGATCATGGTGATGCGGTAGATCTCCTCCGGGGAGACGCCGCTCTTCAGGGCTTCGTACACGGTGAAGATGCGGCGGTCGTCCTGGTCGGCCAGCCGGTCCAGGACGCTCCGCCCGTCCAGAGGCGGGGCGTTCAGGGTGTCCAGCCCGATCTCCGCGCCCCGCACGGCCTTCATGAGGGCCGCCTCAAAGGTGGAGGCGATGGACATCACTTCCCCCGTGGCCTTCATCTGGGTGCCCAGCTTCCGGCTGGAGCCGGCAAATTTGTCGAAGGGCCACTTGGGGAATTTCACCACGATGTAGTCCACCGCCGGCTCAAAGCCCTTCAGGGAGGCCCCGGTCTTCTCGTTGCGGATCTCCTCCAGCCGATAACCCAGCGCCATGAGGGTGGTGATCTTGGCGATGGGGTAGCCCGTGGCCTTGGAGGCCAGAGCGCTGGAACGGGAGACCCGGGGATTGACCTCGATGACGGCGTATTCGCTGCCGTCCGGCTTCAGGGCGAACTGGCAGTTGCAGCCGCCCACGATGCCGATGGCCGCTACGATGTCCAGCGCCGCCTGCCGAAGGAGGGCATATTCCCGCTCCGTCAGGGTCAGGGCCGGGGCGGCCACGATGCTGTCGCCCGTGTGGATGCCCACGGGATCCACGTTTTCCATGGAACAGACGGAAACGGCGTTGCCGTCCGCGTCCCGCATGGTTTCAAATTCGATCTCCTTCCAGCCGGAGATGCACTTCTCCACCAGAATCTGGGTGATGGGGGACTGGTCCAGGCCCGCCCGGGCGATGACCTTCATCTCCTCCTCGTCGGCGGCGATGCCGCCGCCGGTGCCGCCCAGGGTGAAGGCGGGACGGATGATGACGGGATAGCCGATGTCCGAGGCGGCCTTCAGAGCCCCCTCCATGTCCGTGGCGATCTCCGAGGGCACCACCGGCTGGCCGATGGACTGCATGGTGTCCCGGAACAGCTCCCGATCCTCCGCCTTGTCGATGCCGTCGATCCCGGTGCCCAGCAGCCGGACGCCCAGGGCGTCCAGCACGCCGCTGCGCTTCAGCTTCATGGCCATGGTGAGGCCCGTCTGCCCGCCGAGACCGGCCAGCAGGCCGTCCGGCCGCTCCTTCTCCAGAATGCGGCGCAGAGTCTCCTCGTTCAGGGGCTCCAGATAGATCTCGTCCGCCATGGCCTTGTCGGTCATGATGGTGGCGGGGTTGGAGTTCACCAGCACGGTGTTGATGCCCTCCTGCTTCAGTACCCGGCAAGCCTGGGTGCCCGCGTAGTCGAATTCGGCGGCCTGTCCGATCACGATGGGACCGGAGCCGATGACCAGTACCTTGCGGATGCTTTCATCCTTGGGCATAAGTTATTCCTCCCAAAAAGCCTCGCAGAGTTCGCGCCCGCGGGCGCGAATGGTTCAGAATCTTTTTTCGCGAAGACGTGCGCCTCGCGAAAATAGCCTCTCGCAGAGCGCGCGTGCGAGCGCCGCAAGCTCCGTATCGTTCGCTTCGCTGGTCCTCCGCATCAAAAATGAAGCGGACGCTTCATTTTTGAGAAGGACGCAGCGAAGCGGGTTCGATGTGAATCAAAGCGTGGCCGCCATGACGGCCTTGATGGTGTGCATCCGGTTCTCCGCTTCGTCGAAGACGATGGACTGCGGTCCGTTGAAAACGTCGTCCGTTACCTCCATGCAGGGCAGTCCGTATTTGTCGAAGATCTCCCGCCCGATGTCCGTTTCCAGGTCATGGAAGGAGGGGAGGCAGTGGAGGAAGCGGCACTGCGGACCGGCGGCGTGCATCAGGAACTGGGTCACCCGGTAGGGCTGCAGATCCCGGATGCGCTCCTCCCAGACCTCCTCGGGCTCGCCCATGGAGACCCACACGTCCGTATAGAGCACGTCCGCGCCCCGCACGGCGGTGAGGGGATCGGTCTCGAAAGAGAGGGAGGCCCCCGTTTCGGCGGCGATACGGCGGCAGGTGTTCACCAGCGCGGGGTCCGGGAAATAGGCCGCCGGCGCGCAGGCGGTGAAATTGAGACCCAGTTTGGCGCAGCCGACCATGAGGGAGTTGCCCATGTTGTAGCGGGCGTCCCCCAGATAGACCAGCTTCCGCCCGGCCAGAGAGCCGAAGTGCTCCCGGACGGTGAGAAAGTCCGCCAGGATCTGGGTGGGATGGAATTCGTTGGTGAGTCCGTTCCAGACGGGGACGCCGGAAAAGGCCGCCAGGGTCTCCACGATGTCCTGCCCGTAGCCCCGGTATTCGATGCCGTCGAACATCCTGCCCAGCACCCGGGCCGTGTCCGCAATGGATTCCTTCTTGCCGATCTGGCTGCTCTTGGGATCCAGATAGACGGCGTGCATCCCCAGGTCCGCCGCCGCTACCTCGAAGGCGCAGCGGGTGCGGGTGGAGGTCTTTTCAAAGATGAGGGCCACGTTCTTGCCCTCGTGGAGCCGGTGGGGGACGCCGGCCTTTTTCTTTTCCTTCAGCTCCGCCGCCAGATCCAGCAGCCCGGTGATCTCCGCCGGGGAAAAATCCAGCAGCTTGAGGAAGCTCTTTCCATGCAGATTTTCCATGTCAGCCCTCCGAACAGACTTCTTTCAGGACCCCGACGGCCTCCAGAAGGAGCTCATCCGGGATGTTCAGGGCGGGGAGCATCCGCACCCTGTCCTTGGCCGTGAGGAAGAGGACGCCCTTTTCCATGCAGGCCTTCACAGCCTCGGCGGCGCTCATGGCCGTCTTCACGCCCACCATCAGGCCGAGGCCGGATACGGCCTCCACCCCCGGGGCGCCCAGCAGCGCGCCGCGCACCAGCTCGCCCTTCCGGCGAACCTCGGCCAGGAAGGCTTCGTCCAGCCGCCGGATCACGCTGAGGGCCCCGGCGCAGCAGACGGGGTTTCCGCCGAAGGTGGAGCCGTGGTCGCCGGGAGCGAACACGTCCTGCACCTTTTCGCCCAGCAGGCAGGCGCCCAGGGGCAGACCGCCGCCTAGGCCCTTGGCGGTGGAAACGATATCCGGCTGCAGGCCGAAATTCATGTAGGCGTAGAGCTTCCCGGTGCGGCCGTTGCCGGTCTGAACCTCGTCCACGATGAGCAGGACGTCCTCCGCCCGGCAGAACTCGCCCACGGCCCTGAGGAAGCCCTCGCTGAGGGAGCGCACGCCCCCCTCGCCCTGGATGCATTCCAGCATGACGGCGGCGGCCTTCGTCTCCAGCGCCAGCTTTTTCAGGCCCTCGATATCCTCCGCCTCCGCGTAGGCGAAGCCCGGGGTCAGGGGCTGAAAGAGCTCGTGGTAATGCTCCTGGCCCGTGGCGGCCAGGGTGGTGAGGGTGCGGCCGTGAAAGCTGTTCACCAAAGTGACGATCGTGTGGTATTCCGGCCCCTTCTTTTCCGCAGCGTACTTTCTCGCGGCCTTGATGGCGCATTCGTTGGCCTCTGCGCCGGAATTGCCGAAAAAGACCTTTTTCATGCCGCTGCGGAGGCAGAGCTCCCGGGCCAGCAGGGCGCAGGGCTCGGTATAGTAGAGGTTGGAGGTGTGCTGCACCTTCCCCAGCTGGGCGATCACCGCCTGCTGCCAGGCGTCGTCCGCGTAGCCGAAGGCGGTCACGCCGATGCCGGAGCCCATGTCGATGTAGCGCTTCCCCTCCGGGGACCAGGCCAGAGAGCCCTTCCCGGAGACGATCTCCACCGGGAACCGGGCGTAGGTATTGGCAATATACGTCTTGTCGATGCTGAAGATATCATCCATTGTTTTCCGCTCCTTCCACCATGGTCCCGGCGCCTTCGTCCGTCAGCAGCTCCATCAGGATGGCGTGGGGGATGCGCCCGTCCATGATGATGACCTTGTCCACACCCATGCTGATGGCTTCGATGCAGCAGTCCACCTTGGGGATCATCCCCCCGGCGATCACGCCCTCCCGGAAAAGGCCCACGGCCTCGTTCACGTTCAGCTTCCGGATGAGGGTGGAGGGGTCGTCTCTGTCCCGGAGGATGCCGGCCACGTCCGTCATCATGATGAGCCTCTGGGCGTTCAGAGCCCCGGCGATCCAGGCGGCGGCGGTGTCGCCGTTTATGTTGTAGGTGTTGCCCTCCCGGTCGCAGCCCACGGTGGAGATGACGGGGATATAGCCCTTGTCCAGCAGATCCCTCACCGGATCGATGTTGATTTTCGTGATGGCGCCCACGTAGCCCAGGCGCTCGTCCTTCATGCGGGCCTCGATGAGGCGGCCGTCCATGCCGGACAGGCCCATAGCCATGCCGCCCTGCTTCTCCAGAAGGTTCACCAGGGTCTTGTTCACCTTTCCGGCCAGCACCATCTGCACGATGTCCATGGTCTCCCGGTCCGTGACCCGGAGCCCGTCCACGAACACGGGCTCCTTGCCCATTTTCGCCATCATCTCGCTGATCTCCGGGCCGCCCCCGTGGACCAGCACCGTGCGCACGCCCACCAGCTGCAGGAGGCAGATATCCTCCATCACCTGCTGCTTCAGGACCTCACTGGTCATGGCGTTGCCGCCGTACTTGATGACCACGGTCTTGCCCGCGTATTTCCGGATGTAGGGCAGGGCCTGCACCAGCACCTCCGCCCGCTCGGCGTTGCTCAGTGATCCGTTCATGCTTTTCACCTCAGGTCCGGTAGTCCCCGTTGATCTTCACGTAGTTGTAGGTCAGATCGCAGCCCCACGCGGCGGCCGCGCATTCCCCCGCGTTCAGATCCACGAGAATGTCGATCTCCTTCTCCAGCAGGATCTCCTTGGCCTTCTCCTCGGAGAAATCCACGCCCGCCCCGTTTTTGCAGACGGTGATCTCCCCCTTTGCGGAACGGAAGGCCACGTCGATCTTCTCCACGTCCACCGCCGCGCCGCTGTAGCCGATGGCGCAGAGGATCCGCCCCCAGTTGGCGTCGGCGCCGAACATGGCTGCCTTCACCAGGGAGGAGCAGATCACGCTCTTGGCCGTCGTCCTGGCGGTGGGAAGGTCGGCGGCGCCGCTCACCCGGCATTCCAGCAGCCTCGTCGCGCCCTCCCCGTCTCCGGCGATCATGCGGCAGAGCGCCATGGTCACGGAGTTGAGGGCCTTCATGAAGGCGGCATAGTCCGGCCCCTCGGCGGCGATCTCCGGGTTCCCGGCCAGACCGCTGGCCATGAGGATCACCATGTCGTTTGTGGAGGTGTCCCCGTCCACGCTCACCATGTTGAAGGTTTCCTGCACGTCGGAGGAAAGGGCCTTCTGCAGCATTTCCGGGGCGACGGCGGCGTCCGTGGTGATGAAGACCAGCATGGTGGCCATGTTGGGATGGATCATGCCGCTGCCCTTGGCCATGCCTCCCAGACGGCAGGTCTTCCCGCCCAGGGTGAATTCCACAGCCGCCTGCTTGGGCACGGTGTCCGTGGTCATGATGGCGGCCGCCGCGTCGTCGTATCCGTCGGCGCTGAGGCCCGCAGCCAGGGCGGGGAGGGCCCCTGCGATGGGAGTCACGTCCAGCCGCTGGCCGATGACGCCGGTGGAGGCCACCAGCACGTCCTCCGCGGGGATACCCAGCGCTTCCCCCGTGAGAGCACACATCTTTTCCGCGATCTCCACCCCGTCGGCGTTGCAGGTGTTGGCGTTGCCGCTGTTGACGATCACGGCCCGGGCCAGCCCGTCCCTCAGATGGGCCTTCGTAACGGTGAGAGGCGCGCCCTTCACCAGATTCGTGGTATATACGGCGGCCGCCGCGGCGGGGACCTCGCAGGCGATCAGCGCCAGGTCCTTCTTCACGTGGTTCTTCCGAATGCCGCAGTGGACGCCTCCGGCCTTGAAGCCGGCCGCGGCGCAGACGCCGCCGGAGATCATCTTCATGGCGTGCTCCTTTCGGATAATGTGAGGCCCGTCTCTTCCGGCAGGCCGAGCAGGATGTTCATGTTCTGTATGGCGGCGCCGGAGGCGCCCTTGCCGAGGTTGTCGAAGCGGGCGGTGAGCAGGATGCGCTCCTCGTTGCCGCTCACGGTGATCTGCATATCGTCGAAGCCGGAGAAGGCGGCGGCGGAGAGGAAGCCCCCCTCGTCGGCCGCCTCGTCGAAGCGGACGAGGGGGCCGGGATAAGCTGCCTTGTAGGCTTCCTTCAGCTCGGCCATACCGCCCCGCAGCTGTTCGGGGAAGACCGGGACCGTGACCTCCATGCCGCTGTAGAAATCCGCCACGATGGGGCAGAAGGCCGGCGCGCGCGCCAGGGAGCAGAGCTTCACCATTTCCTTCAGGTGCTTGTGCGTCTGCCCCAGGGCGTACTGCCTGGGGGCGTCCAGCAGGGGAGAGCGGTCCGGCGACTCGTAGTCGGCGATCATGCTCTTGCCGCCGCCGCTGTACCCGGTGAGGGAGAAGCAGCAGAGGGAGGCGGCCGGGTCCAGCAGTCCCGCTCGCACCAGGGGGGCGACCAGGGCGATGAAGCCGCTGGCGTGACAGCCGGGGTTGGCGATGCGTCTGGAAGCGGCAACGGCTTCCTTCCCAACCAGCTCCGGGAAGCCGTAGACCCAGGCAGGATCCGTCCGGTGGGCGGTGGAGGTGTCGATCACGGCGACGGCCGGGTTCTCCGCCAGGGCAGCCGCCTCGACGGCCGCAGCGTCGGGCAGGCAGAGGAACACGATATCCGCGCTGTTGATGGCGTCCTTCCGGGCGCCGGGGTCCTTCCGCAGGGCTTCCGGCAGCGTCAGAAGCTCCAGTCCCTCCCGGGACGCCAGCCGTTCCCGGATGCGCAGGCCGGTGGTCCCGGCGCTGCCGTCGATAAATACCTTCGTCATAAGCTCAGCTTCTCTTTCACATAAGCGATCTGGGAGAGGACCGAAGCCCGGCAGGTGCCTCCCGCCGAGCTGCGCTTCTCCACGCAGGCCTTCAGCTCGATGGCGGGATATACGTCCTCGCCGATGAGCTCGCTGTGAGCGCGGTAGACCTCCAGGGGCAGCGTCTCCAGGACGCAGGAGCGGCGGATGCACTCCGCCACCAGCTCCCCGGAGATCTTGTAGGCCGTGCGGAAGGGGAGCCCCTTGCCCACCAGGTAATCCGCCAGGTCTGTGGCGTTGATGAAGCCCGTCCGGGCGGCCTGGAGCATGTTGTCCGCCTGCACGGTCATGCCCTCCAGCATGGGGATGCAGATGCCCAGACAGGCCTTCGCCGTGTCGCAGGCGTCGAATACGGCTTCCTTGTCCTCCTGCATGTCCTTGTTGTAGGCCAGGGGCAGACCCTTGAGGGTGGTGAGCAGGCCGATCAGGTCGCCGTAAACTCTGCCCGTCTTGCCCCGCACCAGCTCCGCCATGTCCGGATTCTTTTTCTGGGGCATGATGGAGGAGCCGGTGGTGAAGGCGTCCGACAGGGTGATGAAGCGGAATTCCCAGCTGGACCAGAGCACCAGCTCCTCCGCCAGACGGCTCAGATGCATCATCAGCAGGGAGAGGCAGCCCATGAGCTCCACGCAGAAATCCCGGTCGGATACGGCGTCGATGCTGTTGAGGGCGATGCCGTCGAAGCCCAGACGGCGGGCTTCCATTTCCCGGTCCGTGTCGTAGCTCGTGCCCGCCAGGGCGCAGGCGCCGATGGGGGAGACGTTCATGCGCTTCCGGCAGTCTGCCAGCCGGTCCAGATCCCGCAGGAGCATCATGACGTAGGCCAGCAGGTGGTGGCTCAGCAAAATGGGCTGGGCCCGCTGGAGATGGGTGTAGCCTGGCATGACCGCGTCGATATTCTTTTCCGCCTGCCGGGTGAGCACGGCGGCCAGCTCCCGAATCTGCGTGCCGATGGCGTCCGCCTCCTCCCGGAGGTACATCCTGGTGTCCAGGGCCACCTGGTCGTTGCGGCTTCGGGCGGTGTGGAGCTTTTTCCCCACGTCCCCCAGCCGCTCCGTCAGCACCTGCTCCACGAACATGTGGATGTCCTCGCAGGCGGGATCGAAGGTCAGGGCCCCGCTGTCCAGCTCGTCCAGGATGCCCTGGAGCCCGGCGATGAGCGCCTCCGCCTCCGCCGGGGTGATGATGCTCCGCGCGCCCAGCATGGCGGCGTGGGCCATGCTCCCGGTGATGTCCTGCCGGTACATCCGGCTGTCGAAGCGGATGGAGGAATTGAAATCGTCCGCCGCCGCGCTGGTCTCGCCGGAGGTCCTTCCGGCCCATAGCTTTGCCATGTCTCTCCTCCAGAAGTTGTTGATCGAGGTTCCTGCGGCGAGCCCTTAGAGCTTGCCCTGCTCCCGCAGCGCCTGCACCTTGGTGGGCAGGCCCCAGAGGTTGATGAAGCCGGCGGCCTGGGCCTGATCGTAGTCGCTCTCGCCGAAGGTCACCAGATTCTCGGAGTAGAGGGAATAGGGAGAGGTGGTCCCGGCGGGGATGATGTTGCCCTTGTAGAGCTTCAGCTTCACCGTACCGGTGACGTATTTGTTCGCCTCGTCGGCAAAGGCCTGCAGGGCCTCCCGCAGAGGGGAGAACCATTTGCCGTTGTAGATGAGGTCGGCGAAGTCCACCGCCAGCTTCTGCTTCTCGTGGAGGGTGTCCTTGTCCACGGTGAGCATTTCCAGCTGCCTGTGAGCGGCGTAAAGGATGGTGCCGCCCGGGGTCTCGTAGACGCCCCGGTCCTTCATGCCCACCAGCCGATTCTCCACGATGTCCAGCAGACCGATGCCGTTGGCCCCGCCCAGGGCGTTGAGCTTCTCGATGATGGCGCTGGCCTTCATTTTCTCCCCGTTCAGGGCTACCGGCGCGCCGGCTTCAAAGTCGACGGTCACATAGGTGGGCGTGTCGGGCGCCTGGAAGGGGGAAACGCTCATTTCCAGGAAGCCGGGCTTGTCGTAATCCGGCTCGTTGGCCGGGTCCTCCAGATCCAGGCCCTCATGGCTCAGGTGCCAGAGGTTCTTGTCCTTGGAATAGTTCGTCTCCCGGGAGATCTTCAGAGGCACGTTGTGGGCCTCGGCGTAGTCGATCTCCTCCTCCCGGGACTTGATGTCCCACTCCCGCCAGGGCGCGATGATCTTCATTTCCGGGGCGAAACGCTTGATGGCCAGCTCGAAGCGCACCTGGTCGTTGCCCTTGCCCGTGGCCCCGTGGCAGACAGCGTCGGCGCCCTCCGCCAGGGCGATCTCCGCCAGCTTCCGGCCGATGATGGGCCGGGCGAAGGCGGTGCCCAGGAGATAGCCCTCGTAGGTCGCGCCCATCTTCAGGGCGGGGATGACGACCTCGTCCACCATCTCGTCCACCAGGTCGGCGATGATGAGCTTGCTGGCCCCGGTCTTCAGGGCCTTTTCCTCCAGGCCCTCCAGCTCGTCGGCCTGGCCCACATTGCCGGACACGGCGATGATCTCCGGATCGTTGTAG
>JAFXUU010000099.1 GCA_017524845.1 Oscillospiraceae bacterium | reverse complement strand
TGTCCCTCCCCGCACGGGGAGGGTGGATTGAAATAGGAGATCAGGGTGCAATTCCCTGCCCCGCATCGTCCCTCCCCGCACGGGGAGGGTGGATTGAAATTGGCTGATGCCCAGTGGCGTGTACTCCATGCCCCGGTCCCTCCCCGCACGGGGAGGGTGGATTGAAATGAGAGTTCAGAGCGCAGGGAGTTAAGGGCGGAATGTCCCTCCCCGCACGGGGAGGGTGGATTGAAATTTGACAATCAGCAGGGTCCCCATATTCTGATTGCGTCCCTCCCACACGGGGAGGGTGGATTGAAACGCGACAGGCACGCCGGTCTGCAACTCAATGACTGATTCCGCCGCAAATGCAGGAGTGCGGGCGGAATCATTCTTTCCTGTGCGAATGGTGGTCGGCGGGGTCCCTCCCCGCGCAGGGAGAGTGGGTTGAAATCAGGACATCAAATGTCAGCTCTCACAGCACGAGGACGACCTGCACAGGGGAAGGTCGTCCTCGTGTTTTTCGCCTCTGCGGCTATGATGCCGCTCCGCTGGCGGTTTCAGGAAACGGCGCCCAGTCAGCCTCCGAAGTTTCGGGCCGCAAACGGGACATGGCCGCCGGTACGTCAATCCGCTTTCTTCGGCGGACGATTTATACGAATCTTCCATTGAATTACGACAGTCCTTGCGGCCTGATTTGCGCCATCCTTCGCCAGCGCCCTTGGCGGACGGCAGCCAGTCTGCGTCCTTCGCTTCGGCTGACAAATCATTCTCACAATTCCTTGTACGGTTTCAACGGAAGATTCGTATTACCGCAATGCACATGCTCGTTCTGGCACCGTTCCGCATAAGCCTCTTCGTCGGCAGAATGAAGCGCGCCGCCTCCCACAGAAGCGGCGCGTTTTCCGCATATACCGGGCCGCTCAGCGGCGCGGGAGCTTCAGCATCCCCGCAAACTCCGCCATGACGGCCGGGATGGAGATGCCCTGGGGGCAGATGGAGGCGCAGGCGCCGCAGCCCACGCAGCGTCCGGGATCCATGGCGGGGTCCGCGGCCGGGTCGTAGCGGGCCATGAAGTCGCCGTTCTTCACCCCGTTGTAAGCCGCGATGATCTTCGGGATCTCCAGGCCCATGGGGCAGCCCTCTGTGCAGTAGCGGCAGCCGGTGCAGGGCACCCAGTTCAGCATGGAATCCGCCACCTCCGTCAGCAGGGCCCCCTCCGCCTGACTCAGCGGATCGGGCGCTTCAAAGGTCTCCACATTCTCTCTGATCTGCTCCAGCGTGGTCATGCCGGAGAGCACCACCGCCACCTCGGGCAGACACTGGAGCCAGCGAAGGGCCCAGCGGGCGGCGGAATCCCCGGGCCGCAGAGCCTGAAGTCTGGCCGTCTGTTCCTCCGGGAGCTTTGCGAGCCTGCCGCCCCGCACGCCCTCCATGACCACGACCTTCACACCGTGCTTCGTGATGGCCGCATATTTGCCCCTGGCGTCCTGCAGCTTCCAGTCCAGGTAGTTCAGCTGGATCTGCACGAAGTCGAAGACCCCCTCGTATCTGGTCAGGAAATCGTCGATGGTGGCTGCCGAGGAGGCGTGGGAGCTGAAGCCCAGATGCCGGATCCTTCTCTCCGCCTTCTGCTTTTTCACGAACTCCACCACCTGCAGCTCGGGATCGTCGTAGATGGCCAGGGACTTCTCGTTGACGTTGTGCAGCAGGTAAAAATCGAAGTAATCCACTTGGCACTTTTTCAGCTGCTCCTCAAAGACGCCCGCCACGGTGTTGTCCGGCCATCCGGCAAGGCCGCTGGTGAAGCCCACCACGCCGCCTTCCTTTTTGACCATCATGTGCCCGGGGAATTTGCTGGCCAGCAGAAAGCTGTCCCGGGGATACTTTTTCAGCGCCTGGCCGATGAAGCGCTCGGATTCGCCGCCGTGGTAGCGGTAGGCCGTGTCGTAGTAGTTGATGCCGTGGCTCATGGCGTAGTCGATGATCTCCTGCGCCTTCTCCGTGATGATCTTGTTGTCCTGCCCCTGGAGGGTCGGGAGCCGCATATTGCCCATGCCCAGGGCGGAGACCTTCACGCCCGCGATTTCCTTGTAATACATGTTCTGCCTCCTTTTTCGTTTCTTTGCCGTCCATTATATAGGGATCCGCTCCGGGGGTCAACACGGGATCGCCGGGATCCGCAGCTGCCCGGCGGACAGGGGAGCGGGTCAACAATATCATACCGCAGAAAATGCCCACCGTCGGACACGGTCTCCCGTCGGCAGGAAAGCAGCGCCTCGCAAACGCCGTGCTTGTCCGCCGGCTCGATCTCCGCAAAACCAACGATAAGCTGCTATGCCGGGCCTGCGTTGAACGGCTTTACAATGCTGTCGACCGCTGCGGAAGACAATAAGAAAAATGCGAAATACACATTGCGTAATCTTCCATGATATGGTACAGTAAATACACAATGTGTATTTCGCCTTGATTATATGAAAGAGGAAGCTCAATGGATTTCAAGGATAGAATCGTTGAATTGAGAGAAAGCACCGGGATGACGCGCAAGGAGTTCTGCGATTACTTCCGTATCCCCTACAGGACAGTGACGGAGTGGGAGCGTGACAACCGGCACGCTCCGGAGTACGTCCTGCGGCTGCTGGAATACTATATCCGGATGGAAGGACTGGTCAAGGATAAGACCGCCGAAGTCCGGGAATGCCCGCCGGAGAGCGAGGACGCCCGATGACCGGGAAGATACAAAAACGCGGTATCCATACCCATGTCTCTGCGGAGACCCAGGTCGATGGCCGCGGCCCGGGATGGCGGAGCCTGGCAAAAAGGAACTCCAGCGGGCAATCATCGGGCGGAGCGGTTTGTTCCCTGAAAAACGGGGAGACGGCGGGGAGGAATTGCTGACATGAGCGATCATGAGATCACCGGTGAGACCGCGGCGTTTTCCGAAAAAACGTCTCTGGTATCAATTGTGATTCCGGTATACAATGTCGTCAGTTATCTTGCGCAATGCCTGGAATCCGTGATTCACCAGAACTATCATAATATTGAGATCGTTGTAATAGACGACGGTTCTACGGATGGAAGCGGACTGATTTGCGACCAATTTGCCCGATGTGACGACAGGATCCGGGTTGTACATACGGATAATATGGGGCTTTCCTCCGCAAGGAATTGCGGCCTGAGGGTATGCAGAGGATCCTATCTTCTGTTTGTCGACAGTGACGACTGGATCGAACCCGATACGGTCGAGACTCTTATGAAATGCGCAAAAAAGTATAGTGCTGATATCGTTGCAGCGAATTATTATAAGGAGTATGTGGGGAAAACCGTCTGTTCAAACAGAGAAGAGGATGAAATACGGATTTTTCACGGCGATGAAATCCTTCGTGCTTACGGAAACGGGCTGTTTGGCGTTATAGTATGGAACAAGCTGTATCTTGACGGATGCTTTTCCAATATCCGATTTCCGGAAGGTCATAATTACGAGGATGTTTCGACCACGTGGAAGATCATGAAGCACCTGGCGGAGACGGGTGGAACAGCAGCGGTTCTTTCAGAATCTCTGTTTCATTTCCGTGAGCGGAAGAGCAGTATTTCTCATACCAAATCATGCTGCAATATCATGGACGCCTGGACGGCGCATCGGGAAAGATACGCAGGAATGCCGGATTATCGGCAGCGATTTCTTCCTGCCTGCTTCAAGCATATAGGTCGAATGTGGCTGTATTATTCCGGTTTTTCCAGAGAAGAGAAGAAAGCGGCGGCAAGCGTGGTTGCCGAGATGAGCAGATTCTCAGCGGAGCATCGCCGTCAGGTTATGAAGGGATCGTTTCCGATCAGAGTAAAAGCGATCTGCCTGGTGTCACAATCGAGCTCTCCGCTGCTGATGTGGTCCTGCTTTTTGGGAGGTATCCTGCTCCGGATAAACAGAAAAACCGAAAGAAAACTGAGAAACGCCAAAAAAAGGTTATACGAATGAAACGGCCTTTTCGGACTTGCGCTTATCCTCGATAACGGTGGAAACAGGATACTTACGGAAGGCCTTGTCCTGCAGGAGGAGAAACGCAGCTTTGAAGCAAAAGACGCGGAGGGAGGCGGTTTTGAATGGGTTTTGATTCTCGTGATGAATCCGGCAGGGATTCTTCCCGCAGCAGAAAAGAGATCGTGAGCAGCTTCTACGGACAGACGGATGAAGACGGGCGGCTGCAGAGGTCCAGACACGGGCAGCTGGAATTCCGCACCACCATGAGCTATATCCATCGCTACGCAGCGGGCGGATCGAAAGTGCTGGAGATCGGCGCGGGAACGGGCAGGTATTCCGCAGCGCTGGCGAAAGAAGGCATGGACGTGACTGCCGTGGAGCTGGTGGAAAGCAACCTTGCGGTTTTGAGAGAGAATGCGAAGGGGCTGGAAAACCTCCGTGCCTTCCAGGGTGACGCGACCGATCTGGAACGGTTTTCGGACGATTCTTTTGACGTGACCCTCGTCCTTGGCCCCATGTATCATCTGTATGAGGCCGAGGAGGTGAACCGGGCGATCGACGAAGCCGTTCGGGTCACAAAACCGGGCGGCGTCATGCTCTTTGCTTTCATTTCCGTATATGCCATCATGTACGCGAATTATCTGTACGGGAACTGGGCGTTCGGACAGGAAGAGAATTTCACGGACGATTATCGGGTGAGGCACTTCAAGGAGCAGCTGTTCACCGGGTATGACGTAGCTGAGTTTGAGGAGCTGTTTGCCGGAAAGCCTGTGGAATGGATCACGACCGCCGGCACGGACGGTTTGCTGGAGCCGCTGGAGGAGCGTTCCGATTTTCGCATTCCCGACGAGGATTTCGACGCGTTTGCGGCATGGTATCTGGCGTTTGCGGAGAAGCGGGAGCTCCTGGGGAGCACGAACCATCTTTTGTACATTTGTCGGAAGAAATAAAGGATTTCTCCCGCAGACATGGCGGTGCGTTTTTGCGCTCCGGACGGCAGTCCGATCGAAATCGGGATCCCGGTACAGAACGGGCTCCGGGAAAGGAACGAGAGTTATGCGAGAAGGATTTATGACCCCGCCGAAGCACGTGAACTTCGAGGCCAAAAACTGTTCGGACCGATGGGGCAGATCATCGACGGTTCCATCGCCTATATCAAGCTGAAGGGCGGCGGCCCCACGGAGCAGCACACCCACGGGCACAGCCATCTGTTTATCGTCGTAAAAGGAGAGGCAAAGGTTCTTCTCGACCAGGAAGAAGCGATCATACGGAAGGACGAGGCCTTTCTGGTGAACGGAACGGTCCCCCATTCCGTGTGGAGCAATCAGGACGAAGAGACCGTCATGATCGGGATTTCCGTCAGGTGAACCAGCGGCCGTGAGGCCGTCGGGCGGGATGCGCCGGACGGGGACAGAATGGGGAAGCCGCGTATTTCTCCGCTTCTTTCGGGATATGCAATGGACACGCGGGGATACAGGCGGTATAATTGAAAAAATACGCGCGGGTCACGGGGGAGACGCGCCCGATCAGACGGCGCGGCGTCTCCGCCCGCGTGCGGCAAACCGGGAGTCTGGATATGGAGAAAAACGTCGTTCATCTTTTCGGCGCGTCGGGATCGGGAACCTCCGCCCTGGGCAGGGCCATCGGTGAAAAGACGGGCTGGTTCTTCATGGACACGGACGACTATTTCTGGGCGCCCACCGACCCGCCGTTCACGGCGAAGCGGGCGGCCCCGGAAAGGCTCAAGCTCCTGCGCTGTCCCGTTGTACCGGTCGACGGCGGCCTGCCGGTGGAAGTGAATTTCGGGATCCTTCAGAGATACCTTTGATCGGAAACGGCCGAAAAACGAGGGTTCCGGACGACGGAGAAAGGAGGAGACTGCGCGATGACGGCTTATTCCGGCGCGATAGCGCTGACGGAATTGCTGATGATCACCCTGACGTTTCACGTCCTGTATTACCCGGGCTTCACCAAAACGGAAAAACGCTGGTATCTGTGCACGTTCGTCACGGTCTTCTTCTGTGCCGGAGCGGAATTCATCGCCATTCATTTCGACGGGCGGGGCCAGGCCTTCGTGCTCCCGCTGACCGTTCTCACGGTGATACAGTTTTCCGCGACGCCGCTCCTGCCCGTGTTTTTCGTCGGCGCGCTGGGGCTGCGCCGTCAGGCCGTCGTAGCCTCCGCCGTCTTTGGGCTGCATCTGCTGGCGGAGATCGTCTCCGCGCCCTTCGGCTGGATCTTCCGGTTTGATTCGGCGGGACGGTATTTCCGGGGAGAATACTACATCGCTTATGAGGCGTTTTTCATCATCAGCCTTGTCTTCCTGATCGTCTGCCTGTTCGTCGTCGGCAGGCGCTTCCGGAAGCGGGACGTTTACACCATCGTCATGGTGCTGGTGGTCATGGTCGCCGCGCTTCTGCCTCTGATCCTGTACAGGGTCTACACCGACTACCTGGGGATCGGTATCTGCGCCTGCCTGTGCTATATCTACTACAATGATCTCATACAGGAGGATATTCAGGAAAAGCTGGTTGCCGACCAGGAAAAAATGTACCGCATGCAGGAGCACACCATCTCCGGTATGGCCAACCTGATCGAGAGCCGGGATTTCGAGACCGGCGAGCACGTGATGCGCGCCAGCCGCTACGTCCGGACGCTGGCGGAGTGCGCCCGGCGGGACGGCGTCTATGCGGAGGCTCTGGACGAGCGCTTCGTCTCCACGCTGTACATGATGACGCCCATGCACGATATCGGAAAGATCGTGGTGCCCGATCACATCCTGAAAAAGCAGGGAAAGCTGACGGAGGAGGAATACGAGCAGATCAAGCGCCACGCCTCCGAGGGGGGCAGGGTCGTCCGCGAGGTGCTGGGCGGCGTCACGGATGAGGACTATGTGGCGATGGCGTCGGATATCGCGACGTATCACCATGAGCGCTGGGACGGCAAGGGCTATCCCACGGGCCTGTCCGGTGAGAGCATCCCGCTTTCCGCGCGGATCATGGCGGTCGCGGACGTCTTTGACGCCCTGGTCTCCGAACGCTGCTACAAGAAGCCCCTCCCGAAGGAAAAAGCCTTTGAGCTGATCCGGCAGGAGGCGGGCACGCATTTCGATCCGAGGCTGGCCGAGGTGTTTGTGAATCACAGGGAGGAGTTCTGACGATGACCTTCTATGCCGGAATTGCGATCCTCACCGAGCTGTTCATGCTGGCTATGTCGATCCACGTCATTCGGTATTCGGGCATATCCAAAAAGCAGAAGGCATGGTTCCTGCTGACGTTCCTGACCGTCATGTTCTGCACCGCAGCGGAATTCGCGGTGCACGGCGCGGCCTATGACCTGAAATACAGGAACGTGCTGACGGTCGTCACCGTGCTGCAGTTTTCCGCCGCCCCGCTGCTGGGGCTCCTCTTTTCCGGCGCTCTGGGGCTGCCGAAGCAGAGGACGTTCGCCATCGTTTTCTTCTGCCTGAACCTCCTCGTCGAGACCGTTGCCGCACCCTCCGGCAGAGTCTTCTTCTTCGATCATCAGGGCTACCATCGGGGAGAGTATTTCATCATCTACGGGGCTTTTTATTTCTTCAGTCTGCTCTACCTGGTCTTCAGCATGATAAGGGTCGGCAAGCGCTTCCGTCACAGGGATGTGGGAACGATCGCCATGATCCTTGTGGTCCTGGCCGCGGGGATCATACCGATGACCGTGTTTAAGATCAACATTACCTATATGGCCATCGCCTTCGGCGCGAGCCTCAGCTATATTTATTACAACGATCTGATCCAGCAGGACATCCAGGCGGAGCTCGTGGCCAACCAGGAAAAAATGTCCGCGATGCAGGAGCATATCATTTCCGGACTTGCCAACCTGATCGAGAGCCGGGACCTGGAGACGGGGGAGCACGTGTCCCGCACCAGCGGCTACGTCAAGGCGCTTTCGGAGTTCGCCAGGTCTGACGGCGTATACACGGAGCAGCTGAACGATCATTTCATCTCCCTGATCTACAGGGCCGCGCCCCTGCACGACGTGGGCAAGATCGTGGTGCCCGATCACATCCTGAAGAAGCCGGGCAAGCTGACAGAGGAGGAATTCGAGCAGATGAAGCGCCATGCCTCCGAGGGCGGCAGGGTCGTTCGCGAGGTGCTGGGCGGCGTCACGGACGACGAATACCTGTCGTTCGCGTCGGACGTCGCCGCCTGCCACCACGAACGGTGGGACGGCGGGGGCTATCCCGGGGGACTGGCCGGGGAGGAGATCCCGCTGTCCGCGAGGGTCATGGCGATCGCGGACGTATTCGACGCCCTCATCGCCGAGCGCTGTTACAAAAAGGCGATGCCCCCGGAAAAGGCCTTCGGGATCATCCGGGAGGAGATGGGCACGAAATTCGATCCGAACCTTGCCGGGGTGTTTCTCGAGCACGGCAGCGAATTTGTCGGCATGTACCCGCAGAAGACCGGCGGCGAAGGGAAACGGGCATAAGCGCAAACCGACCCAACGGCCGTTTCTTCGGGATCGCCCGCCGCCGGAAACACCGGATCTGCCGGAGTTGGAGGTACCATGAAGTTTTCCCTGCTGGAATACGAAAGGCCGGATTATGAGGCGCTGACAAACCGCCTTGTCGCGCTGAAAAAGCGCATGGAAGCGGCGGCGTCCTATGAAGCGCTGCGGGATGCCTGGCTGGCCGTGAAAAGGGAAATCGAATACGCGGAGTATCGGGAGGAGATCGCGTACATACGGCATCTGTGCGGGATCGATTATGAAGCGAGCACGAGGGAAGTGGAGCTGCAGAACGCGGAGGATCCGGCGATCGACGCCCTCCGGGACGCCTGCTCCCGCCTGGCGCTCGCTTCCCCCTTTGCATCCCGGTTGGAGGAGGAATTCGGAAAGCAGGTTTTCGCACGGATGGCCGAAGGAGCTGTCGGCGGCGAATCGGAGAGCCTGAAGCTGCAGACCACGGAAGCCCGGCTGAAAACGGAATACAGACGGCTGATGAAAAGCAGAGACCGGGACGAAGAGATGCTGTTCGACGTCTTCCTTCGCCTGATCGGGACCCGCAGGGACCTGGCAGCCGCCCGGGGCTTCGCCAGCTACGTCGACCTGGGATACCGTCTGCGGGACCGGCGCGATTACGGCAGGGAGGAGCTCTCCGGCTTCCGGGAGCGGATACGGAAGACCGTCGTGCCGGCGCTGTGGGAGCTGAAGAAGCGCGGGATCGGGCTGAAGGAGTTTCCGGCGAAGCCCCGGAAGAGCGGGGAGCTGATCGCCGCCGTCCGGACGATGTTTTCCGATCTGTCCGGGGAGACCGGCGCTTACATTGAGGAAATGGTCCGGGATGAAATGTTCGACCTGGAGAGCCGGGAGAACAAGCGGCCGGACCTGTGGACCTGCTGTATGCTTCCTTGCCTGAGGCTGCCCTTCGTCATCGGGGATTATCACGGCGGCGGCATGGAGACCGCCGCCGCGGTGCACGAATTCGGACACGGCTTCGCCTTCCGTACGGCGGCGCAGACGCAGCCCCTGTATGAATACCACCGCTCTTCCCCCGCGGTGAATGAGATACATTCGAAGACGATGGAGCATTTCATGTATCCCTATCTGGAGCTCTTCGTCGACGACAGACGGCGGGACTTCATCCGGGATCATCTGCTGCAGGAGCTGGAAAACCTGGCGTACCGCTGCGCGGTGGACGAATTCGAGCACAGCGTATACGAGCTGCCCGGTCTGACGAGAACGCAGGTATGCGAGCTTTGGGCGGATATCTCCCGGAAATACAGGCCCTGGATCGGGATCGGCGCAGAGGAGATCCGGAGCGGCAAGAGCTGGCCCCGGCAGACGCACGTCGTCGAAGCGCCCTTCTACTATATCGAGTACGATATCGCGCAGATCGGCGCCTGGGAGTTCCGCCTCAGGATGGAGACGGATCCCCGCGAAGCCTGGGAGGATTACCTGGCGCTGTGCCGCGCCGGCGGAAGTCGATCCTTCGGAGAGCTGCTGGCCGCCGCGCAGCTGTCCGATCCCTTTGGGGAGGGGACCGTGGAGCGGATCTGCGGCCCGGCCGCGGAGGCGCTCTGCGCCGTCCTGTGAAAGCACGGGAGGAAGGCGCGGCGCTGTTTCCGCATGACGCCGAGGAATACGCCGAACACAAGCCGCCCTTGCTCCGAAGGGTATTTTTAACGGAGGGAAACACAGATGCATCGGACGGAAAACGTTGAACTGACGGTACTGTGCCTGCTCCGGGACGGGGACAGGATCCTCCTGCAGGATCGCGTGAAGGACGACTGGCGTGGCTACGCCCTGCCTGGCGGCCACGTGGAGCCCGGCGAATCCTTCGTGGACGCCGTCGTCCGGGAAATGAAGGAGGAAACGGGACTGACGGTCAGCCGTCCCAGGCTGGCCGGGGTCAAGCAGTTCCCCATCGAAAACGGAAGATACGTCGTGCTTCTCTTCTGCGCCGACGGGTATTCCGGGAAGCTCAGGTCCTCGGAGGAGGGAAAGGTGGAATGGATCGACCGCCGCCGTCTCCCCGGTCTCCCCGCGGTGGACGACCTGGAAGAGCTCCTGCGGGTCATCGAGGATCCGGAGCTGACGGAGTTCCTCTATCTGGCGGACGGCGATTCCTGGCGCGTATCCCTGAGATGAGCGAAAATGGAAGCTGCGACGATCCAGGCGGAACGGCTCCTGCTGCGGCCCTTCAGGGAGACCGATCACCGCGACCTGTACGAATTTCTGGCCCGGCTGGAAAACGACGAATTCGAAGGCTATCCCGGGATCACCTTTGAAAACAGCCTGGCGCAGCTGCGGGAGCACCTCGGGTCGGAGGAATACCTGGCCATGGAGCTGAAGGAGAGCGGCAAGGTCGTCGGCAACGTCTATTGCGGCACGCGGGAGTTCTGCGCGAGGGAAGTGGGCTATTTCGTCAACGAGGACTATCTGCGGCGGGGCCTCGCGGCGGAGGCGCTCACCGCGGCGTCCGGGGCGAGCCGATATGGAAGGATACGTATATCTATGCGCGGCTGAACGAAGCCGACGGCGGTTTGCTCCCTTCTTCTGCGTATCCGTCGGCGCTCGGATCGGGGAAGGAGCGGGGCAGGGGAGAGGGTATATGAAGCTCGTATTCATTCTGGGCGACGCGGCCGTGGGGAAAATGACGGTGGGCCAGGAGCTGATGAAGATCACGGACCTGCGGCTTTTCCACAACCACATGACCATTGAGCCCGTCATTGAGATATTCGGCAGATTCGACGGGAAGACCGTTCATGAGCTGCGGGAGGTCGTCTTCAGAAACTTCGCGGCATCCGACAATTACGGGATGATCTTTACCCTGATGCTGGATTTTGATCAGGCACAGGAATGGGAATATCTGGAGCACGTCAAAGAGATCTTCGCACCCTATGGGACGGAATTCTATTACGTTGAACTCATCGCGCCTCAGAACGTCAGGCTGGCGCGGAACGCAACGGAAAACCGGCTGAGGAACAAGCCCTCCAAGAGAGACCTGGGCCTTTCCGATCGGCGTCTGATCGAAGACGACAGGAAACACAGGTGCGTGAGCTTCGAGGGTGAGATCCCGTTTGACAATTATCTGAGGATCGAGAACACCGACATGGCGCCCGAAGCGGCGGCAAGGCTCATCCAAGAGACCTTCGGGCTTCAGAAGCGGACCGAAGGCGCGGCGGCGGCAGCGGAGGAACAGGGGATGCTCGGCGTTTATGAACCGAAGTACGAGGATCTTTGGTTCCGGCAGACGATGCTGGCCGACGAGGAGACTATGTCGTACAACCGCAGATGGGGCGGGACCGTCCCCTTTCCGGAGGAACGGTGGAGGGACTGGTACGACGCCTGGCTGGGCGATCCCGGGGAGCGGCGCTTCTACCGCTATCTGCGGGATGGGAGCGGCGCCTTCGTCGGGGAGATCGCATACCGTTTCGACGAGGAACTCGATAACTACGACGCGAACGTCATCATCTATTCGAAGTACCGGGGAAGAGGCTACGGGAGCCGGGGACTGGAGCTGCTGTGCTCCATCGCGAAGGAAAGGGGCGTCTCCGTGCTGTACGACGATATCGCCGCCGACAATCCGGCGATCGGCATGTTCCTCCGGCACGGATTCACGGAAGCGTACCGGACGGAGGAAAAGATCGTCCTGCGGAGGACGCTGTAAAAGGAACGGCGGCGCGACGAAGAAGCACGGAGGAAAAGAACATGCTGATCGGGATCATGGGAGAGAACTGCAGCGGGAAATCCACCCTTGCCGGGAGGATCCAAAGCGCAGTGGGCGGGGAGATCATCTCCGGGAAGGATTATCTTCGGATGGCGAAGTCCGAAGGCGAAGCGGCGGCGCTGTTCGGAAAGAAGCTCCGGGAGGCTGTGGCCGGGGACAACCTGATCTACGTGATCTCCGAGCGGGAGCAGCTCCGGCTGCTGCCGGAGGGCGCGGTCCGCATTCTGGTGCGCGCGGACCTGGACACGGTCAAGGAGCGATTCCGGGCGCGGCTGCGGGGGAACCTTCCGGCGTCGGTGGAACGGATGCTGGAAAAGAAGCACGGGCTCTTCGACGGCGAAGCGCGCGATTATCTTTACGATGGGGTCTCCGGGGATGCGGAGGCCCTGTGCCGGGCCCTGAAGGAACGGGCCTGACGCCGGGAGCGGCGGGAAGGAAGGACCGACCCGCCGCTCCGGCTGTGAAAAGGAGCGAAGCATGAGGATATACGACATCACCCAGGAGGTTTTCGGCTGCGAGGTCTACCCGGGGGACACGAGCCCAGCCATGGAAGCAAAGCTGAGGATACGGCAAGGGGACGTGTGCAATCTCAGCGATTTCAGCATGTGCGCCCACAACGGGACCCACGTGGACGCGCCGTTTCATTTCATCGACGGGGGCCTGACCGTCGACCGCGTCGCCCTGGACAGCTTTGTAGGCTATGCCTGCGTGGCGGAACACGAGGGGGAGCTCGCGGCCTCGGACGCCCGGCGGATCCTGCGGGAAGCGAAGGAGCGGGATACGCGGGCCGCGGAGCGGATCCTTGTCAAGGGCAGGGCTGTCGTCACCCCGGAGGCCGCGCGGGTATTCGCGGAGGCGGGGCTGCGGCTGTTCGGGAACGAATCCCAGACCGTGGGTCCGGAGGACGCGCCGAAGGAGGTCCATCTGATCATGCTCTCCGCGGAAATCGTCCTCCTGGAGGGGATCCGCCTGGGGGACGTGCCGGAGGGCGTATACTTTCTCCATGCCGCGCCGCTGAAGCTGGGCGGCTGCGACGGCGCGCCCTGCCGGGCGACGCTGATCGGCGGGCTCGGCTGAGGGGGGGCCCGGCGGAACGGCAAGGGCAGGCCGTCTGCTTCATACTTTGCCGATTTACAGGAATAGTACTTCCCTTCCGGGCCGCTTTCATGTATAATCATCCAAAACGTGCGCAGGGGAAAAAGCAACACGAAACCGGAAGGAGCGGCAGATGCCATATGGTCATAATCATAACCGGGGCGTCTCACACCGGCAAGACCCTGCTGGCCCAGCGGATGCTGGAAGCTTATAAATATCCGTATCTTTCCATCGACCATCTGAAGATGGGGCTCATCCGCAGCGGCTGTACGGACCTCACCCCGGAGGACGACGGGCTCCTCACCCCATACCTCTGGCCGATCGTCCGGGAGATGATAAAAACGGCCGTTGAGAACCGGCAGGATCTCATCGTGGAGGGCTGCTACGTTCCCTTCGACTGGCGGCGGGATTTTTCGGAAGCGTATCTCCCATCCATCCGCTTCATCTGCCTTGCCATGACGGACGCTTATATCGACGCCCGCTTTGAAGACGTGAAGGCCCATGCCTCGGATATCGAACGGCGGCTGTACGACGGCGATCTCACGCCGGAGCGGCTGAAGGAGGATAACCGCGCCGTCATCCGGGGCTTCGAAGGGAAGGGCGAAGCCGTCACGCTCATCGGCGGCGATTACGAACGGACGGTCGCGGCCCTGCTGTGAAGGGCGCCCGCAGCCGCCGGAGACAACAAACACGAAAAAAGGGAAGGAGAAGCCTTATGCTGGAAGCGGATCGTATCGTGATCTATGCGGCCTCCGAGAAGGAGATGAACGGCATCGTCGAAGCGGAGACGGACGCCGGGCTCAGGGAAGCCTATCGGGAGATGCTCCGGGGGAGCCTGGAGCATCCGGAGGACTGGGGCTGGTATTCGATCTGGATGATCGTCCGGAAGGACGGAAAGCACATCGGGAACCTGGGCTTCCGGGGCAGCCCCGCGGGGGGAATGGTCGAGCTCGGCTACGGCATCGCGGAGGAATACCGGGGCTTCGGCTATGCGACGGAGGCGGTGGAGACCCTCGTCGCCTGGGCTATGGAGCAGCCCGGCGTGAGCAGAGTGGAGGCGGAGACGGCGGAGGATAACGCGGCCTCCCGGAGAGTTCTGGAAAAGTGCGGCTTCGTGCCCTCCGGCGCCGTCGGGAAAGAAGGGCCGCGTTTCGTGCTGACCCAGCGTGAGGAGACGGAGCCCGACGATCTCGACGGCTTCGGCGGCTTCGGCAGCTTCGGCGGCTTCGACGTCTGAGAAAAGAGCCGGCCCCCGGGGACGGACAGCCCCGGCGAACGTCGGCGGAAAAGGAGAAGCGATGGAAAAGAAGAAAAAGGGAAGGGGCCTGCGGATCCTTTTGTGCATCCTGGCGGCCCTCGTCGTGTTTTTCGCGGCGATCAATCTGATCCCGCCGAAGAAGGTCATGGAGCACAACCCCTTCATCAAGGCGGAGGGGGCCCTGCCCATGATCGCCGCCCACCGGGGCGGCGGCGTCAGCAACCCGGAAAACACCCTGATGGCCTTCCGGGCCGCGGTGAACGAATTCGGGATCGAGATCTGCGAATCGGACCTGTGGATGACCAGCGACGGCCATCTGGTCTACAGCCACGATCCCACCATCAACCGCATGGCCTGCCCGGAGGGGGCGGAGGCGGTGACCATCGCCGAGCATACCCTGGCGGAGCTCCGCACCTACAACATGGGCTATAACTTCAGGGACCCGGACACCGGGGAATACGTCTACCGCAGCCTTTCGGAGGCTGAGCAGCAGGCCCTGGGGCTGAAGATCCTGGAGTTCCACGAGCTGCTGGAGGAATTCTACGATGACCGGAAGGACCTTCTCTTCATCCTGGAGATCAAGAATGGGGACGAGACCGGCTTCGCCGCCGCGGATATCATCGACCGGACGCTGACGGAGCGCTTCCCGGACTACAAGGGCAATTTCGTCATCGGCACGTTCCACCCGGAGATCGAGGCCTATCTGCAGAAGAACCATCCGGCGCTGATGCGCGGCGGGTCCACCTCCGGCGCGGCGAAATTCGTCGTTACGCAGATGCTGGGCGTCAACCTTTTCTCTCATACGGATTTTTCCTGCCTGCAGATCCCCATGGGCTATGACGTCAAGGGCGTCCATTTGAATCTCACGAAAAAAGGCTATATCGCCCGGGCCCACCGGCGGAACATAGCCGTGCAGTACTGGACGATCAACGAGGCCGGGGATATGCGCCGTCTCATCGAGCTGGGCGCCGACGCCATCATGACCGACGATCCGAAGCTGCTGAAGCAGGTGCTGGAGGAATACGGACGCTGAAGCGGCGAAGAGAGGGAGACATGAACGCCATTTTTGAAACGGAGCACATCGCCTTCGTCCGGGTGACGGAGGCGCTGCTGCCGGAGTATATGATCATGGTCAGCGACGTGGAGAACGTCCTGCGGTACATCGGGCACCGGACGGAGCCCTTTACCCTGGAGGAGGAAAAGAGCTTCATTCGGGAGAAGCTGGAGACCGGGGCCCTCATTTTCTCCATGCTGGAGAAGGACGGGGGCGGCTTCATCGGCAATATCGAGCTGATGGACGTCCGGGATTCCGCCGCCGAGCTGGGGATCGCGATCACGGCCAAAAAGCAGAATATGGGCTACGGCCGGGAAGCAGTCGCCGGGATCGCGGACTTCGGCTTCGGACATCTCGGCCTGCGCCGCATCTTTCTGAAAGTTTATCCGGACAACCTGAGGGCGATCCGGGTCTATACCTTCTGCGGCTTCCGGGAGTATGAACGGACGGAGGAGGACGTATACATGGAGATCTACCCGGAAAACGCAGGCGGACGCGCCGGCCGGAAGACGCGGCCGGTACGGGAGTGAAGGATGGCCCATGGACGAGAGGATCAGAAAGCAGGTCGCCTTCATTCTGGAGCTGGACAGGGAAAAGAACGTGTTTCGGCAGACGAGCCTCACCGGCCGCGGCCGGAAGGAGAACGACGCCGAGCACGCCTGGCATATGGCGGTCATGGCGTATTTGCTGCGGGAGTACGCAAATTCCCCCGTGGATATCGCCCGGGTCATGCTCATGTGCCTCATCCACGACGTGGTGGAGATCGACGCGGGGGATACCTACGCCTACGACACGGCGGGGCTCGCCACACAGAAAGCCCGGGAGGAGGCCGCGAAGGAGCGCATTTTCGCCCTGCTGCCGGAGGATCAGCGGGAGGAACTGACCGCGGTCTTCGACGAATTTGAGGAAAACGTCACGCCGGAGGCGAGATTCGCCCACGCGATGGATAATTTCCAGCCCCTCCTGCTGAACCATTCCAACGGCGGGAGCGACTGGCTGGAGCACGGTGTGAGCGCCGGACAGGTCTTCGGCAGGCAGCAGAAGACGCGGGAGGGCTCCGAGCGGCTGTATGAGGTGTCGGAGCTCATCCTGCGGGAGCACATCGAAAACGGCAGCCTGAAGACGGAGGACGGATGAGGCTGCGTGGGTAGAATACGGAGGTGAGAGCATGGATAAGGCGCTGCTGGTCATCGATATGCAGAACGATTATCTGTGGGAGAAAAGGAAGGCGCGATTCGCCTATGACACGGAAAAGCTGGTGAGCGCCGTAAACGGGATCATCCGCCGGTATCAAGGGGAGGGCTGCGACGTGATCTATACCCGTCACATCATCCAGAACCTGCCCACGAACCGTCTGCTTTTCGGCTATTCCATCGCGGGTACGGAGGGGGCGGAGCTGTACGGCGGCCTGGCGCTCGTCTCGGAGCTTCGCTTCGACAAGCTGCTGGGGGACGCCCTGTCCAATCGGAAGCTGCTGGCGCTCGTCAAGGAAAGAGGTTATCGGGAACTCCACCTCTGCGGGCTGGACGAATGCGGCTGCGTTTCGAAAACGGCCCTGGGCGCCGTCCGGCGAGGACTCCGGGCGAAGATCCTTCGGGACGGCACGGCGACGATACTGCCCGGAAAGAAGGCCGCCGACGTTCTCCTCAGGGTCGCCAAGGCGGGGATCACCTTCATCTGAAGCGCAGAAGGAGCAAAAATGAACACCGAGAAAATGACCGGCCGCATCGAGACCGAGCGGCTGGTCCTGTTTCCGTATACGCAGGAAAATCTGGCCCTCTTCAACGGGGACCTGCCCCGCTTTGAAGAAACCTTCGGGGTGGTTTACCGGGGAGAGAAGCTGGACTATCTCCTGCAGGGCTTTTTGAAGAAGCTGGAGGGAGAGCTGGCCGCCGACCCGGAAAACTGCCTCTTTTTCACCGAATTCCTCATCGTGCTCCGGGAAAACGATCACATCATCGGCTCCATCGACTATAAATACGTCCCCCGGGACGGGGTGACGGAGGTGGGCTACGGGCTGAATCCCGCTTACACGGGCCGCGGCTACATGACGGAGGCTCTGGCCGCCTTTCTGGACTTCGGAAAGAAGCTGGGTATACGGAAGGTGCGGGCGGATACGCTGCCGGACAACGTCCGGTCTCAGAACGTACTGAAGCGCTGCGGCTTCCGCTTCCTGTACGAAAAGGGAAACCTGTGGTGGGAAAAGGAACTGTCGTGACGGGGAAGGGGGATACGCGTTGAGATTCACCGACGAAAAGCTGAGGCTGGTCTGTCCGACGCCGGAATACGAAGCCCGGGCCAGGGAGTTCATAGAGGAGTTTGCCCGCTTCAGCTCGGAGCTCAACGGCACCGGAGGGCTTGCCCCGTTCCTGGAGAAAAACGATTACGAAGGATGGCTCAGAAAGCTCGCCGCAGACCTGGACCTCGCCAATATTCCGGAGGGCCGCGTGCCCGCGATCACGTATTTTTACGTCCGGGAGCGGGACGGGCGGGTGGTCGGCATGGTCAACATCCGCCTGGAGGATAACTGGTTCATCCGGAACGAAGCGGGTCACGTCGGCTATTGCATCCGGCCGACGGAGCGGAGAAAGCACTATGCTTCTCAGCTTCTGGCGGACGCCCTGGAGGTCTGCCGCAGGATGCGGATCGAAAGGGTCGTCGTGACCTGCGACCGGGAAAATGTCGCCTCGGCGAAGACGATCGAGAGCTGCGGAGGCGTCCCGGAGGCGGAGCTCTGGAGCGAGACCTTCCGGGAGACTATCCGGCGTTACGTGATCCTGCCTCCCCTCCCGGCAGCCGAAGAGCAGGACAGCGGAGAAAACGCGCCGGAGGACGATCCCCACATCCGGGCTGCCGTCGACTATATCGCGGAGCTGTTCAGGGGAGATTCCGGCGGCCATGACGCGGAGCACAGCCTGCGGGTCTTCCGCAGCGCCCGGCGCATCGCCGCCGGAGAAGGGAACTGCGATCCGACCGTCGTTGCCCTGGCTGCCCTTCTCCACGACGCCGACGATCCGACGATCACAAGCTGTTTCACACGGAGCAAAACACCAACGCCCGCGCCTTCCTGGAGCGGGAGGGGCTGCCGGAGGAGACCGTCGGGCGTATCTGCGCGGCGATCAACGCCGTTTCCTTCAGCCAAAACCGGGGCAGGCGTCCGGAGACGCCGGAGGGACGGGCGGTGCAGGACGCCGACCGGCTGGACGCCCTGGGGGCCATCGGCATCGCCCGTACCTTCGCCTACGGCGGGGCCCGGGGGCGGAGTCTGAAAGAGTCCGTTCAGCATTTCTACGATAAGCTGCTCCTCCTGCGCGGGGGGCTGAACACGGAGACCGCCCGGGTCATGGCCGGGGAACGCCACTCCTTCCTGGAGGCGTTTCTCGAAGAGTGGAACAGGGAAACGGGCGGCGGCTAATGAATACCGCCCCTGTCCCGGCAAACGATGCGTCTTGCGGAGACGCTCCGCCGGTGGTAAACTGAGGAAAAACGATCGGGAGGGAATCACGTATGAAACGAGATTTTTCCAGGCTGGACCGGCTGCTGGAGGACTTTGCGAAAAACAGCGTGCCCGGCTGCACCTGCTGCATCATGGAGGGGGACGAGCCGGTTTACGAGGGCGCCGTTGGCTATGCAGACATAGAAAACGGAAAGAAAACGGACGCCCATTCCATGTTCCGCCAGGCCTCCACCACCAAGCTCTTCACCTACGCCATCCTGGGCATGCTCTATGAAGAAGGGAGGTTCCTCTTCTCCGATCCGGTGGGGAAGTATCTGCCGGAGTGGAGCGAGACCCGGAAATTCGCGGTGCGGCCGGACGGAAATGTGGATATCGTCCCTGCGGACAAGCCCCTCACCATCCGCAACGCCGTGGCCATGATGTGCGGCCTGCCATACTGCATGGCCCCCGTCCCTCATGCCGATACCCCCACCCTGGCGGCCATGAGCGAGCGCATCGGCGAGCTGCTGAAAAAGGGCACCCCCACCCTGCGGGAGGAGGTGCGGGCCATGGCGGACGTGCCGGTGATGTTCGAGCCCGGCTCCCACTGGCTCTACGGCTTCGGCAGCGAGATCACCGGCGCCCTGGTGGAGACCTTTACGGGAAAGCCCCTGCGGGAGGTGTTCCGGGAGAGGGTCATCGAGCCCCTGGAGCTGGCGGATACGGACACCTTCTTCACCCCGGAGAACCGGGACCGGATCGTCGTCTCCTACGCCAAAAAGCCGGACGGGAGCCTGGCGCCCGCCGCGGATTACTACGACGCCACCATGGACCCGGCCGTGACGCCGGTGGGCGCCCGGCCCAACCTGGTCACCTCTGCCCACGATTTCGCAGTGTTCATGCAGATGCTGGCTAACGGCGGAACCTACAGGGGCAGAAAGTATCTGGGGGCGGGCACCGTGGAGATGCTCCACGCCAATCAGCTGGGGGAAGTGCAGCTGCGGGACTATGAAAACGATTATCTGGCCGGTTACGGCTATGGCTTCGGCTTCCGCACCCTGCTCACACAGAAATTCGGCCACAACGGGCACCTGGGGGCTTTCGGCTGGACCGGGGGCTCCGGCAGCTGGGTGGAGGCCGACCCCGTGGGGAAGTTCTCCATCGCCTACATGCACAACATGATGCCCAACGAGGAGCTGTACCACCATCACCGCCTGCGCACCGTGGCCTACGCCTGCATGCTCTGAAGCGCGGGCGGTGCTTGAACCATGAGTAAACGAGCCGACCGCTGCGGCATCAATATGAAGCGCTTCTGCCGGGAGCACGAGAAGCGGCTCGAGCGGGCCCTGGCGGAGGAGGGACCCACCCGGGCCCTGCTGGACCGCCACCTGGAGAAGCTGCGCTGGGTGCAGCACGAGCGCCTGGTGCACCTCATCGTCCTGGTGATGACCGTGCTGGCGGAGCTCTTCACGGTGGACCTGGCCCTCCTGCACCCGGAGACGAACCCGACGGCCGCCCTCGTCATGCTGGGGCTGGCCGTGCTGCTGGGCTTCTATTTCTATCACTACTTTTTCCTGGAGAACACCGTGCAGCACTGGTACCGCCTGACGGAGGAGCTCCGGGAGGGGCTGAAGGCCCGGGAAGCGCGGATGCGCTCCGAAACGAAGGGAAAGGATGATGACGCATGATACCGAAGGATTTTGACGCCGAATACTGTCTGGAGAGCTTCCGGCGGCTGGCCGCCGTTGACAGCACCACAGGGCAGTATGAGGAGATCCAGAAGCTCCTGTGCCGCATGCTGGAGGAGCTGGGCTATCCTTACCGCGCTTTCCGCAAGGGAGGCGTTATCGCCGACCTTGGCGGCGATGGGAACGCCCTGGCCGTCACCGCCCACCTGGACGATATCGGCCTCATGGTGCGGAAGATCAACGCCGACGGGACGCTGAACGTCTGCCCCGTGGGCGGGCTCTATCCCTTCTACTGCGTTACGGAAAACGTGCGCGTCTACACCCGGGGCGGGGCGGTATACACCGGAACCGTCTGCCGCACCCCCAATTCCATCCATGTGACGGAGGAGGAGCTGCGCAGCACCCTGCCGGATTTCCGCACCAACGTCTGCGTGGTGCTGGACAGCGACGTGCGCAGCGCGGAGGACGCGGCGGCCCTGGGGATCGCCACCGGGGATGTGATCGCCCTGGAGCCCCGCACCGTCCTCTCCGGCGGCTATCTCAAATCCCGCTTCATAGACGATAAGGCTTCCGCCGCGGTACTGCTCACAGCCATGAAGGCGCTGAAGGAGAGCGGCGCAGCCCTGCCCCGCCGGGTCTACGCCTATTTCGCCGTGTATGAGGAGATCGGCCACGGCACCACCGTGCTGCCGGAGGACGTGTGCGACATGCTGGCGGTGGACATCGCTCCCACCGGCCCGGATCAGACCTCCGACGAACATAAGGTTTCCATCTTCGCCAAGGATTCCCGCTTCCCCTACCACTGGGGCATGACCAACGAGCTGCGGCAGACGGCCATTGACGCGGGGATCGACTACGTGATGGACATTTTCACCCCCCACTACGGCACCGACTGCGACCCTGCCCTCCTGGCGGGCTACGACATCCGACACGCGGCCATCGGCCCCGGAACCGCCAACAGCCACGGCTACGAGCGTACCCACCTGGACGGGCTGGAGAACACCTGCCGCTTGCTGCTGGCCTACCTGCTCAGATAACGAAAAATCGAGGTGCGAACCATGGAACTGAAGGAACTGGAGAGGATTTTCGAGGATCTGGATTTCGTCCACAGCAGCGGTACCCCGGAAGAGCTGCGGGCGGCGGAATACCTGAAAGGGCGCTGCGAAGCTCTGGGCGTCCCCGCGCGGCTGGAGGGCTTCCCCGTCCCCATGGGGGAGATCGAGGAGGCGGAGGTCCTGGCGGCGGGCGTCCACGTGCCCTGCCGGGGCGTGGCCTGCTGCGGCAGCGGCACCGTGGAGGGAGAGCTGTATTACATGCCCGGCCTGGATCCGGTCTCCATCGCCGGAGCAAAGGACAGGATCGTGCTTCTGGATTCCCAGGGGGTCGACCATTTCACCTATCAGGACCTGATGAAGGCGGGGGCCAGGGGCATCCTCTTCCAATTCGGCAACCTCTATTATCCCGACCGGGACATCGAGGACCGGGACCTGCGGGCCCTGGTGGTGGGGGAGGAGCGGAAGGTGCTCTGCGCCATGATCCACGCGGAATCCGCGGTGGCCCTGGTGCGGCAGGGCGTGAAGAACGTCCGCATCACGGTCCGCCAGCGGGAGTATGAGGGCAGATCCCACAACGTAGCGGCGGAGATCCCCGGCAGACGGGAGGAGTGGATCACCCTCACCGCCCATTACGATACCACCGCCCATTCCCACGGGGCCTACGACAATCTCAGCGGCTGCGTCGGGCTTCTCCTGATCATGGAGGCCCTGCGGGACGCAGAGCTCAACTACGGCCTCCGTTTCGTTTTCTGCGGCAGCGAGGAGCGGGGCCTCCTGGGCTCCCGGGCCTATGTGGAGGCCCACGGGGAGGAAATGGAGAAGACGGCCCTGAACGTCAACCTGGACATGATCGGCACCGTCATGGGCAAGTTCATCGCCTGCGCTACGGCGGAGGACAAGCTGGCCCACTATCTCGGCTATATGGGCGCTGAGCTGGGCTTCCCGGTGGAGGCCCGCACGGGGGTCTATTCCAGCGATTCCACCAGCTTTGCGGACAAGGGCGTGCCCGCCGTCTCCCTGGCGCGGATCGCGGGGACCGCCGTCGCCCCCATCCACTGCCGTTACGACCGGAAGGAGGCCCTCAGCATGGAGCAGCTTCGGAAGGACGCCGCCTTCATCACCGAGTTCACCCGGCGGATGGCCTCCGCCGCTCTCTGCCCCGTGTCCCGGACGATGCCGGAGAGCATCAAAAAGCAGCTGGACGAATACCTCTACCGGAAGAGGAAAAACAGCTGAAATGAATACAGCAACAGCCGGGGCGCTCTTCCGTTTCGAAGAGCGCCCCGGCATTGTCTGTATCGGCATCTGCATTTTATGCGGATCTTCCGTTGAAACCGGACAAGGAATTGCGGGAATGATTTGTGTCTGCCGAGGCGAAGGAAGCAGACGGGCCGGCGAAGGATGGCGCAAATCAGGCCGCAAGGACACTCATTTTAATGAAAGACCCGTATCAGCTTTTCTTCAGAAAGGCCCGCAGCAGGGCGGGAAAGACCGGCTTGCCCGTCTTCCGGTCCAGCAGACGGTAGGTGCTGCCGTTGTCCCACCAGACGCAGGGCGCGGAACAGCGCTTCGCCCCTTCCCGCAGGGTCATCGTCCACAGCACCCGGTCGGCTTCGTTGTGCTTGTCGACGCAGCCGCATTCCGTGAAGATCACCGGGATATCCCGGCGCGTGAAGCGCTTCCGGACGTTTTCGCAGATTGCCAGCAGCTTCTGCGCGTCCTCTCCGTCGGGTTCCCATTGGGAGGCGCCGCCTTCCCTCTGGCAGAAGTCGTAGGTCTCATAGAGATGCAGGGAGACGATGCAGCGCCGGTCCGGCAGGGTCAGGGCCGCCAGGGCCTCCTCCTCAGTGCCGTTTGCATAGGTGGCCAGCAGCAGCCAGCGCCGGGCGTTGAGCTCTCCGGAAGCGCGGACGGTGTCCACGAAAACGCGGTTGAGCCGTTCCACCCGCGACCGCAGCTTCCGGTCGCCGCCGGTCCATTCCAGCGCGCTGTCCCGCAGCCGGGGCTCGTTCACGCCCTCAAAGAGCAGCTTCTCCCCGCAGTCGGCAAAGCGCAGGGCGATCTGCTCCCACAGGTAAGCGAAGCGTGCTTCCGTCTTCCCGGCGTCCCCGGACAGGTCCAGCCACTCTTCGTGGTGAGCGTCCAGGATCACCGTCAGGCCCAGGTCCAGGGCCCCGCGGACAACCTCCTCCACCCGGTCCATCCACTGAGAGTCCACCTTTCCCGCCTTGTCCAGGTGTTCTTCCCAGGTGACAGGGATGCGCACCAGGTCAAAGCCCGCCTCCTTCACGCCCCGGAGCAGGGTCTTGGAGATGGGGGGATTGTTCCAGAAGGTCTCGTAATCCTCCACGGTGGGCGCATCCATGTATTTGGACGCGCCGTAAGCGTCCAGGCAGTTGCCCAGATTGATCCCCTGGCCCAGCTGCTTCACGAAGCGAAGACCCTCCCGATGACGGTATTTCCGCACGCCGGCAAAGACCAGCGCGGCGGCCAGGAGCACAAGGACGAGGCTGAGGAAAAGACGCTTTTTCATGGCTGATCCCGGCCCGTCACGCGGTCGCGGGCTGCAGGGCGGCGCCCTCTTCCTTCTGCGTGATCTCCTTCAGAGCCTGCAGCATTTCGGCCGACGGGGAGACCTCCTCCCAGCCCACGACCTCATACAGGTTCGTTTTTCGCTGCCCCAGGTCCACCCATTCCAGGTCCAGCAGCAGCTCGCCGAAGCGGACCTGCGCCTTCGGCGCCTCGTTCAGCCCGTCCACGGTGATGAACTGATAGTTGAAATCCGTCACGGTGACGGGATTCCCCGAAGCGTCCGCCGTGGCGTAGGTCATGGCGATACGGGGCAGCTTGCGGTTGTAGGACACGTTGGAGGCCGTTTTCCGCTTGACGAAAATGGAGAACTCCTTGTAGGCGCTGGATTTGATCTCCGTGGCCAGGGAGGGATCCCGGTCGTAGGCGATCTGCAGATATTCCAGGTATTCGTCGCTGTCGTCCACCGTGAGCCTCACGCTGTATTTCCAGCGATCGCCCCGCTGCTCCACGTGTACGGCCTTGCCCTGAACGGTGGCCCGGATGCCCCGGTCCTCGAAGGTGAATTCCGTATCGTGCAGCGGGGAAACGTATCTCGGGAAATCCAGCCAGAAGGAGAAGCCGTTTTCGGAGATGTCCGAGGTGGCCGTGGAGACGACGCCGTCGGAGGCCGGGAAGGAAACGGGGAGGGAGACGTAATAGCGCTCCGCGCTGCGGTAGTTCACCCGCCCCAGCATGAAGAGCACGGCCACCAGGAGGAAATACCCGTTCATGAACAGCCAGAACAGGACCACGAGGCTGCCCAGGCTGCTGTCCAGGATCATCTCCCAGATGCAGAAGCCCACGCCGACGACGCTGGCCAGCAGGAGGACGATGTGGGGAAGAGCGAAGTAGAAGCGGGTGTTGCCGGAGCTGAGGCGTTCCTTGCTGGTAACGGTGAATTTCTTCATGTGGATGCCGACGGTCTCCAGAAGGACCGGAATGATCATATAGGGACAGATGATGGTATCCACGATGTTGCTCCACCGCTGATTTCGTATCTTTCCGGAAAGGAGCTTCAGCGTATGGTTGTAGATCAGGTAGGAGGGGAGCCACACGCAGGCCAGGGTGAGGAGCGAGCAGCGGACCACCTGCACCTGGAACAGCACAAAGAGGATCGGGGAGAGGATGTAGACGAAGCGGCGGATGAAGGTCCACCAGTAGAACAGGCAGCTCAGATAGCTGAGCTTGCCCGCCAGAGACAGCTTGTTCTTCCAGAAGTGCAGGCTTCTGACAGTCTGTACGCAGCCGCGGCCCCAGCGCTGGCGCTGCTTCAGCAGCGACGAGAAATCGGCGGGGGCCAGGCCGGAGGCCAGGACCGTGTCGATGGCGTAGGTGGTGTATCCGGCCGCCTGGATGTCGATGCCGGTGGCGAAGTCCTCGGTGATGGTGCCGGTGCGGATCCCGCCGACCTCCTCCAGGGCCTCCCGGGAGATGACCGTGTTGGAGCCGGCATAGATGGCGGAATTGCTGGCGTTCCGGCCGATGTTCACTTCCCGGAAGAAGAAGTCCTGCTCGTTGGGGATGTTGGTCTCCGCGAAGAAGTTGAACTGGAACATGTCCGGGTTATAGAAGCTCTGGGGCGTCTGTACGAAGCCGATCTTGTAATCGGGGTCGATCTCCTTTTCCGTGCGCATGCGCCATACGCCGTTCTCCTCGATCATTTTGGGGAGGAAGAAATAGGGGACCGTCTTCATCAGGAATTCCCGCCGGGGGATCATGTCCGAGTCGAAGGTGACGACCAGAGGCGAATGGGTCTGGGACAGGGCGTTGTTCAGGTTGCCCGCCTTGGCGTCCTTGCTGCCGGAGATGCCGAAATACCCCACGCCCAGCCGCTTGGCCAGCGCGGCCATTTCCGGCCGCGCGGTATCGTCGCAGAGCCAGATGTGCACCTTGCTCTTGTCGGGATACTCCATGTGCCTGCAGCCGTTGAGGGTCTTTTTCAGAAGCTCAGTCTCCTCGCTGTGGGTGGCCACCAGCACGTCCACCTCCGGATAGAGCTCCGGCGGCACGTCGGGCAGGGGGATGCTCTCCTCCATGCTCATGAAGCGCATGTGGATGATCGCTTCCAGATAGCTCAGCAGCTCCGAGATGAACAGAGCCAGACCGGCCACGACGGAAACGACGCCCGCGTTCAGGGGAAGCGTGAAAAACAGTCTCCAGCCCATATAGACGACTGCGGTGATCAGCATCAGTATGTACCAGAACTTTCGCTTCCGCATATTGCCCTTCGTATGCTTCTCGTTCATAAGCCCCGATCCATCCTTTGCACCAGAATAACAGAAATGAAGAAAATGGCCATATACACCACCGCCAGAACGTGGCCTCTGCGGATGACGGAATCATCGTCGTCGTCCGCAGGCTGCGGCGCGTTCGGGTCGGAAAACTGATAGAGGCTGTCGAAATGCTCGTCCAGCCAGGCGCCGTGCTCGGCCAGAACTGTTTTGATCTTCTCGATCTCCTCGCCGTAGGTTATCGTATTACGGTCCGTCTCATCCCCGTCGTCGTTCTTAAGATAACTGCCGTCCCGGTAGAAATACCCCCAGCGGGCCCAGTCCCTGTCGACGGCGGAGCCCAGGCCTGCCACGGTGGCGTCGATGAATTCGTCCAGGGACTCGTCGGAGAGGATACTTTCCCGGAGCTCTGCGTATCGCTCCATGACGTCCACGGTGAACTCGGGGTCCCGCAGGATCTGGCGGAACCACGGCGCATCGTGGAACGCGGTGGAATCTGTCTTGAGGGATTCATTCTGGTAGTTGTCGACAGCACCGTCATAATCCCAAACGGGACCCATATGCAGTTTCCCGCTGTAATCGGAATAAATGTATGTAGAATTAAAGCCTGCGTCGTAATTCGCGAAATACTCGTTCAGGATCAGATAGTCCACAAAGGAATCAACGTCGATATAATCCCGATAGCGGATAAAATCCTCGTAATCCTCCGCAAAAAGTGCTTCTTCAAAACCATCGATCTGCGCAGTGATGCGGGACAGGACCTGATCGTTCAGCCGCGATTCCTCCGGCCATTTTACCTCCAGGCCGCCGTAGAGCAATTGATTCCGTTCCGCATAGTTCTCCAGCATGACGCCTTTGGGGTTGTAGCGGTCACGCCGGAGGAGGAAGGGAAGATTCTGTGCGTTTTCTGAGAATCGCGGCAGGTTCACCCGGCTTTTGGAGACCTTGACGCTCTCGCAAAGAAGGTAAACACCGTCGTAGTGGTATTCGTCTCCGTCCTTCCACACCAGCTCGCAGTAACGGACGTCGGGGGTATATTCGTTCAGTTGTCCGGCTACGGTGTAGGCCAGATAGTTTCTCAGCAGGGATTTGTCGATGAAGGAGCAGTTGAGGATCCATTCGCTGTCAGCGCCCATGCGCAGGAGATCCTGCCTGTTCGCCTTCCCGTTCGCGTCCGTCAGCTTTAATAAATACTGATGCTTGTCGTAATTGACGGAGGAATTGCCCCTTATTCGGATGAGGATGGAGCTCTCCGCGGCCGGCTTATCCAACAGCGTGTTGGTGCCTTTGGCGCAGCTCAGCAGCTTCATGGTCCCCTCAACGTATTCATAGGCGTCGGATTTCAGCACGTAGGAGTCGTACTCCGAGCTCCATTCGAGTTGCCGATGGGGCCGACTTCCCTCGGTGTCCAAAACGACGATGGGCAGATTGCTGGTAAAGTTCTCGTCGACAGGCATCTGCAGATCGTGGTAGACGGTCCTGGCGCGGGAGTGGGAGCCGCTCTCAGGGCCATAGTCCTCTCCGGCGACGATAGCCCGGTCGCTGAGATCCGTTGTGCCTTCGTCCTTCGTGCGCAGGGCGGGCGGAAAACGGTAGTCCGAGCGGGGCGGAAGGAGCAATAGAATAAGGAGCGCCAGCAGGAATACGCCGATGACGACAAGGAGGCTGATGCTTCTGGGAGATAAGCGTTTCATGGCGTCAGCGGCTCATCTCCTCGTTCTGGCACACGAGGTCGACGTGGGCGACGCCGTCGATCCCGAACAGGACCTGGGCGATCTTCTGCTGCTTCTGGCCCCGATCCAGCAGCTTCCTCGACAGTTCGTAGATGTATTCGATGTCCTCCGCGCCCTGATTCCGGACCCGGAGCACGGCCTTCCCGGAGAACCTGGTGAGCACGGCCTCCTCCACCTCGCCGGCGATTCTGCTTTCCCCACGGACGATGAGCAGATAGCGGTCGTTGTCCCGGATGAGGCCCAGGATCAGCATGACCAGGAAAATGAGGCCGGAGCCGATGGCTGCCAGCAGATAGTAGGAAACGCCGCAGCTGATGCCCACGGCGATGCACCAGAAGATATAGGCGGCGTCCCTGGGATCCTTGATAGCGGTGCGGAAGCGCACGATGGACAGAGCGCCCACCATGCCCAGAGACAGGGCGATGTTGTTGCCGATCACGTTCATGATCAGGGTGGTGATCAGGGTGAGCAGCAGAAGGGTGACGTTGAACCTGGCGCTGTACACCGCGCCGGAATGGGAAAAGCGGTAGGAAATGAAAATCACGATGCCCAGGACCAGGGCAACGAAAAAGTTGAGGCAGATGCGGTCCACCGTCAGGTCGCCGCCGATGTTCTCTCCAAGCTGCAGAATCAGATCCTTCATGGTATATGGTATCCTCCTGAGAATAAGTGATGGCTCATATTTCAGCCGATCCTGGATCGGGACAATTCGTATTTGCTGCAGGACATTTCGGGGATCCCCGCCAGATTCACCGCGAATTTGAAGGTGTCCAGGAGGAAGCGGTTGTACTTGACCTCCAGGACGGGGTGCTTCAAAACCGGACTGTAGGCGGGAGCAGCCCGGAAAAAGCGATCGAAATCCCGGGACACGCGGATGTCCGAATCGATGGTGATGCGGGTATCGTTGGTGGGGGCGGCGAAGGCCCTGCGGCTGTATTCGATGATGCACTTCGGCCGGTAGACCCCGGCGTGCATCAGCGCATACAGCTCTGCGGCCAAGGGATCGCTCAGCTCCCGCAGAGGATCGAAATGCCCGGCGATCAGGGCGAGGGCTGCCTCCCGGGAGATCTCCAGCGTATCCTTTCTCTGGGCGGAGCCCTGCTTCTGCTTCAGCTCCAGCTTCACGCTCTCCTGCTCCGGGCGGTAGATCCGCAGCCGCACCTTTTTGCGCTTCTCCAGGCCGTTTATCTTATCCATCAGATCGTCGTCATAAATGCTGTCGAAGTAGAGGGATCGGACGGCGTATCCGCCGACGCCGCTGTGGATATCCGCCTGCATGATCCGGGCCAGCCGGTCGGCGATCAAAGCGGCCTGCTGCAGGGGAAGCTCGTATTTCTTTTCGGTGCGGAGCACCGAGTATGTGCGGTTTGTCTGGCTGTTCATTTTCCTGTTTCGCTTCCGTCGGATTGAAGTTTCCGGGCGCCCCGAGCCTGCGTCGGGACAAATGCCGACTACTCTATATACCACAAAAGAGGCGGCTTGTCAACCATAATTTGTAAACAAAATCCTGCATAATATTCCGTAATCCAGACAGACTGACAAAATATTGCTGAGAAATGCTGCATTTTATATTATTCAATACATAGCATCGCAGACACAAAAAAGGCTGCGCCCTTTGACATTTCATGGAGGACCACATATAATACAAGGTATAAAATGTGGAAAAGCTGTCGACCGGAGGTCTGTCGTCATGGTCCTGCCGATGATCTTCGCCTGCTTGCTTCTCAACCTGGCGGCCATATCCGGCGCTGGAACGCTTCTGCAGGGAGCAGGGCTGAGCATCGGCGCATTGCCGGTTGTGAATGGGCTTCGGCGGTGGTATAATCGGCATATACGGGCCGCGCGGACGGCAAAGGAGTGAGGAGCATGAGAGTCTTCAAGGGCATGGGCGTTTTCTTTTTCGTGGCGTTCCTGGCGGTGCTGGCGGGCATCACCTGCATCCTGCTGCGAAACTACGTCTCCCTGCGGAAAAACAAAAAGGCCCCGAAGATTACGGTGGCGGCCGTGCTGACCGCCCGGTGGATGGACAGCGCCGGCGGCCTGCCCCCCAGCATCCTGGGCGGGAAGAGCAAGGAAAAGGAAGCGGAAAGCTCCGGCTGCTACGCGTCCTTCCAGACGGCGGACGGCGAGCAGCTGGTCTTCCCCGTCACCCTGGAGGAATACGGCGCCCTGCGGGACGGGGCTTCCGGACAGCTTACCTACCAGGGCACCTGGTTCCAGGGCTTTGAGCAGAAGACCGACATCTGAGCGGGAAAATACTGCCCCCCGCCGGGGGCAACGGGAGAGACAAATATGGAAAGAAAGACGAAGTATTTTCTGGCGGTGATCCTTTACGTGCTGTTTCTGGCCCTCATCGTGCTGCTTCGCACGGTGGACGTGGCCCCCATCGGCCCGGAGGACACGGAGGTGGGCCTTGCGAAGCTGAACGTGGCCGTTGTAAAGGCAACGGGCGTCGGCGGCTCGGCGGGCAGCGGCGTGCGCATGAGCTGGTATAAGCTCACGGAGTATCTGGGCTATCTGTCCATTCTGGCAGCCTGCGTGTTCGCCCTCATCGGCGCCGTGCAGCTCTTCAAAAGAAAAAGCCTGCGGAAGGTGGACCGGGAGATCCTGGCCCTGGGAGGCGCCTTCATCGCCGCGATCGTGATCTACGTCTTTTTTGAGAAGGTCGTCATCAACTGCCGCCCGGTGATCCTGCCGGACGAGACGGGGCCGGAGGCCTCCTTCCCCTCCTCCCATACGGTGCTGGTCTGCGTCATCATGGGAGGCATCCTCATGATCTTGGAAAAGTATGTGAAGCTGCCCTGGCTCTGCGCCCTCCTGCGCCTCGCAGCCCTGGCGATCATTCTCATCATGGTCTTCGGGCGGCTGTACTGCGGCTGCCACTGGTTTACGGACATCCTGGGCGGCGTCCTGGTGAGCGGGGCCCTTCTCGCCCTCTGCGCCGCCGTGATCGACCGGGGAGAGGGGACGTAAGCGGTGGAGCATCGGGGCGCCGTACGGCTGGAGACGGAGCGGCTGATCCTGCGTCCCTTCCGTCCGGAGGACGCAAAAGCCATGTACCGCAACTGGTGCTCGGACCCGGAGGTGACGAAGTATCTCACCTGGCCGCCCCATGAAAGTGAGGCGGCGAGCCGCGCTCTGCTGGAAAGCTGGGTCCCGCGCTACGCCGATCCCCGGACCTATCTCTGGACCATGGAGCTGAAGGAACTGGGGGAAGCCGTGGGCAGCGTCAGCGCGGTGGAGCTCAGCGACGAAACGGATTCCGTCACCCTGGGCTACTGCCTGGGCCGGGCCTGGTGGGGCCGCGGCCTCATGCCGGAGGCGGTGAAGGCGGTGCTTGGCTTCCTTTTCGAGCAGGTAGGCGCGAACTGCGTGAACGCCTGCCACGATCCCCGGAACCCCAATTCCGGCAAGGTGATGCGCAAGGTCGGCATGCGTCCCGAGGGTGTCCGCCGGGCTGTGGGCCGCAACAACCAGGGCGTCTGCGACGAATGCTGGCATTCCATCCTGCGGGAGGAATACGAAAGCGGAAACGGGAATCGATCCGGTTGACAGAGGCTGAGCCGACACGATATAATTCATAAAAGATCCGACGGCGTCTGTGTGATCGCCGTCACCCTCGGTCCGGGCATAAGGCAGCCTTGTTGCCGGGCAGGGGCTGCCGACTCTGACGAAAGCAGCCCGGGATAACGAAATAACGCGCTGCTCCTTCTGCTTTTCGCTCTTCTTCCCGGCTGCGCAAAAAAGCAGAAATCCCGGGTTTTCGACGGGATATGGGGACAGCCGCCTCCGCCGGGCGGAGAACACGCTTGACGAATGCTTCAAAACTTCATGGGAGAATAATGGGAAAGGACAGACACAATGGACATCACAAAGGACATTCGCTACATCGGCGTCAACGACCATCAGGTAGACCTCTTCGAGGGGCAGTACAAGGTCCCCAACGGCATGGCCTACAACTCCTATCTTATCCTGGATGAGAAGATCGCCGTCATGGACACGGTGGACGAGCGCTTCACCCACGCATGGATCGAGAAGCTGACCGTGGCCCTGGGCGGGCGGCAGCCGGATTATCTCGTCGTGCAGCACATGGAGCCGGACCATTCCGGCAGCATCGTCTGCTTCATGCACACCTATCCGAAGGCGCAGGTGGTGGCCTCCGCCAAGGCTTTCACCATGATGGAGAATTTCTACGGCGAAGGCTACGGCGACCGGCGCATCGTGGTGGGGGAGAAGGATACCCTGTCCCTGGGAAAGCATACCCTCACCTTCCTTACCGCTCCCATGGTCCATTGGCCGGAGGTCGTCGTCACCTACGACGACGCGGACAAGGTCCTCTTCTCCGCCGACGGCTTCGGTAAATTCGGCGCCCTGGACGTGGAGGATCCGGAGGGCTGGGCCTGCGAAGCCCGGCGCTACTACTTCGGCATCGTGGGGAAATACGGGATGCAGGTGCAGGCCCTGCTGAAGAAGGCTGCCAACCTGGACATCGCCGTCATCTGCCCCACCCACGGGCCCGTGCTGCAGGGCGACCTGAGTTATTATCTGAATCTCTACAACGTCTGGTCCTCCTACGGCGTGGAGAGCGAGGGCATCTTCATCGCCTATACCTCCGTCTACGGACATACCAAGGCAGCCGCCGAGCTGCTGGCGGAGAAGCTCACCGCCCGGGGCTGCCACGTGAGCATCGCGGACCTGGCCCGGGACGATATGGCCGAGGCCGTGGAGGACGCCTTCCGCTACGGCACGCTGGTGCTGGCCTCCACCACCTACAACGCCGAGGTCTTCCCCGCCATGCGGGAGTTCATCCATCACCTCACGGAGCGGGGCTACCGGAACCGGAAGGTGGCCCTCATTGAAAACGGCTCCTGGGCGCCCATGGCTGCCAAGACCATGAAGGGCCTGCTGGAGGGCTGCAAGGACGTCGCCTTCGCGGAGACCTCCGTCCGCATCCTCTCCGCTCTGAACGAAAGCAGTGAAGCGCAGCTGGAGGCTCTGGCCGACGAGCTCTGCAGCTGAAACCATACGACCGTAGGGAGGTAATGAAATGGAAATGAAGTTTTATCGCTGCGCCAAGTGCGGCCAGATGGTCGCCATGGTGAAGAAGTCCGCCTGTCCCGTGAAGTGCTGCGGGGAGCCCATGGAGGAGCTCATCCCCGGAACCACGGACGCCTCGGCGGAAAAGCACGTCCCCGTGTGGGAGGTGAAGGACGGGCTCGTGACCGTGCGCGTGGGCTCCGCGGCCCATCCCATGCTGGAGGAGCACTACATCGAGTGGATCGCCCTGCAGACCAGGGGCGGCAACCAGCGCAAGGCCCTGAAGCCGGGGGACGCGCCGGAGGCCGTCTTCGCCCTCGTCCCAGGCGACGAGGTGCTCTCCGCCAGCGCCTACTGCAACCTGCACAGCCTTTGGAAGGGCTGATCGATCGTAAAGGAGCGTTAGAATCATGAAGTACGTTTGCGACGCCTGCGGCTGGGAATACGACGAGGCCCTGGGTGACCCCGACAACGGCATCGCCCCCGGCACGAAGTTTGAGGACCTGCCCGCCAATTTCGAATGCCCCGTCTGCGGCGTGGGCAAGGACAGCTTTTCCAAGGCGGAATGAGAAGCCCCGGCCGGGTGCGGTTTTCCCGCGCCCGGCCATTTTACAGGCGGAAAGGAGTGAATGCCTGTGAAGTATGTCTGTCAGGTCTGCGGCTACGTCTACGACGACGGGAAGGAAAAGGCCCCCTTCGATTCCCTCCCCGGGAGCTGGACCTGCCCCCTCTGCAGGGCGCCGAAAAAGGAATTCCGGCCGGAGGCGTCCGCCCCGGCGTCGGCCATTCCGGCTCCGGCGGCGCCGCTCCCTGTCCGGGAGGACGCAAAGCTCAGCCCGGGGCAGTTGGCGGCCCTCTGCTCCAATCTGGCCCGGGGCTGCGAAAAGCAGTATCGGGGGGAGGAAGCGGGGCTCTTCCGGCAGCTGGCGGAATGGTTCGCTTCCGCGGAGCCCCCGGCGGAGGACGCTTCCGTGGCGGCTCTGGCGGAGAGCCTGCGGAGCGACGCCGAAGCCTATCCCAATCTGCGCGCGTCGGCGGACGCCGCCGGAGACCGGGGCGCGGCGCGTATCTGCGTCTGGGGCGAGAAGGTGACGCGGATGCTTGCCTCCCTGCTGAGCCGCTATGAGCTGGAAGGGGAGGCCATGCTGGAGGGGCAGGAGATCTGGGTCTGCACCGCCTGCGGCTTCGTATGGATCGGCCGGACGCCGCCGGAGGCCTGTCCCGTGTGCAAGGTCCCTGCCTGGAAATTCGAGAAGGCGGAAGGAGGCGTTTCGGCATGAAGAAGCTGGCTGTGCGAAATCTGCGCCTGTGCACGAAGGACTGCCTCTGCCTTTACGTCTGCCCCACCGGGGCCACGGATACGGAGAACAGCGTCATCGACCCGGCAAAATGCGTCGGCTGCGGCGTCTGCGCCGAAGCCTGCCCCGGCGGGGCCATCAGCATGATCCCTCTGGAGCTGCCGCCCCAGCAGCCGAAGACGGAGGAGATAAAGGCGCTGCTGCGCGCCTTCGCCCGGAAGCGGGCGGAGGAGGAGGCCGCGGCCCGGTATCTCCGGAGCGTTACGGAGAAGGAGGGCCTCCGGCGGCTCATGGACGCGGCGGCCAGGTCCCTCCGCCTGATCGGGGAGGACGTGCTGCGGGAAGCGGGCTTCATGCTTCCTCAGTGCGCCGAGGCGCGGGAGCTCCTGCGGGAGTGGGCGCAAAACCCGCCCGCGCCGGATTTCCCGGCGGCCGCGGCGGAAAAGCTGCTGGCCCTGCTGCCGGAAAACGAAAAGAAAAGTGAGGTAAAGAGAATGAAAACTTATAAATGCACGGTCTGCGGCAAGGTGTTCGAGGTCCCCGAGGGCACGGAGCCCGTCTGCCCCCTCTGCTCCGCGAAGGGCGACAAGCTGGTCCCGCAGGAGCCCGCCAACCCCTATGCCGGCACGAAGACGGAGCAGAACCTGCTCGCCGCCTTCGCCGGAGAATCCCAGGCCCGCAACAAGTACACCTATTTCGCATCTACGGCCAAGAAGGAGGGCTATGAGCAGATCTCCGCCCTTTTCCTGAAGACGGCGGATAACGAGAAGGAGCACGCCAAGATGTGGCTCAAGGAGCTGCAGGGCATCGGCGATACCGCCGCGAACCTGGCCGCCGCCGCCGACGGGGAAAACTACGAGTGGACGGATATGTACGAGGGCTTCGCGAAGACCGCCGAGGAGGAGGGTTTTGCCGATCTGGCCCGGAAGTTCCGCCTGGTGGCGGCCGTGGAGAAGCACCACGAGGAGCGCTACCGCGCCCTGCTGCGCAATCTGGAGACGGCTCAGGTCTTTGAAAAGAGCGAGGTGAAGGTCTGGGAATGCCGGAACTGCGGCCATATCGTGGTAGGTACGAAGGCGCCGGAAAAATGCCCCGTCTGCGATCATCCCCAGGCCTATTTCGAGGTGAACGCGGAAAACTACTGAGCGGCGCTCTGCCAAGGGGATTCGCTAAAAGCCTGAAGTTTTTTCTGAAAACCCCTTGACAAACGGAAAACAGGGTAGTATATTTTCGATCATAAATTGAAGGGCGGCTTTCCGCCCGGTATGGGAGAGGCTTCATGAGAAAGCACAGCGGCATCGCTTTTTGGTGGTTCTGGTTTCGCTTTACTGATTTTTCGGTAAGGTCGATTTGCGATGCTTGAAATCATGAACTAACCCGGTTTCGTGGATTGAGCGGCACAGATTGACCTGTGCCGCTTCTTTTTATTCCAGGCCGAGCAGTACGATTTCCATGGGAGGTTCCGAAATGAAACGGCTTTTGCCCCACGGCCGCCCGGACCGGCGATGGCGTCCCGGCGCCTGAGATCAAACGAACACAGCCGCGCCGAAGGCGCAGGGCGATCCCGCCCGACAAAAACCAAAATGAAAGGAAAATGAATCATGGAAAAGATCCCTTACAAAATTTATCTGAGCGAGAATGAGATGCCCCGTGCCTGGTATAACCTCCGGGCGGATATGAAGAACAAGCCCGCGCCCATGCTGAACCCCGGCACCCATCAGCCCATGAAGGCGGAGGAGCTGGCCCCCGTGTTCTGCGAAGAGCTGATCGCCCAGGAGCTGGACAACGAGACCCAGTATTTCGAGATCCCCCAGGAGGTCTACGACTTCTACAAGATGTACCGGCCCAGCCCCTTGGTGCGGGCCTACTGTCTGGAGCAGGCCCTGGACACCCCGGCCCATATCTACTACAAGTTCGAGGGCAACAACACCAGCGGCTCCCACAAGCTCAATTCCGCCATCGCCCAGGCCTACTACGCCAAGAAGCAGGGGCTGAAGGGCGTCACCACCGAGACCGGCGCCGGACAGTGGGGCACGGCCCTCAGCATGGCCTGCGGCTACCTGGGCCTGGACTGCAAAGTCTACATGGTGAAGGTCTCCTACGAGCAGAAGCCCTTCCGCCGGGAGGTCATGCGGACCTACGGCGCGGACGTGACCCCCTCTCCCTCCGAGACCACGGCCATCGGCCGCAAGATCCTTGCGGAGCATCCCGGCACCACCGGCAGCCTGGGCTGCGCTATCTCCGAAGCGGTGGAAGTGGCCACCTCCACCCCCGGCTACCGCTACGTGCTGGGCAGCGTGCTGAATCAGGTGCTGCTGCACCAGAGCATCATCGGCCTGGAGACCGAGGCGGCCCTGAAGAAGTATGACATCGTGCCCGACATCATCATCGGCTGCGCCGGCGGCGGCTCCAACCTGGGCGGCCTCATCGCCCCCTTCATGCGGGACAAGATCCTGGGCAAGCTGAACGCCCGCATCGTCGCGGTGGAGCCCGCCTCCTGCCCCAGCTTCACCCGCGGAAAATACGCCTACGACTTCTGCGACACCGGCATGGTCTGCCCCCTGGCCAAGATGTACACCCTGGGCAGCAATTTCATCCCCGCCCCCAACCACGCCGGCGGCCTGCGCTACCACGGCATGAGCCCCGTCCTCTCCCAGCTTTACGACGACGGGCTGATGGAGGCGGTCTCCGCCGTGCAGACGGACGTGTTCGCCGCCGCGGAGCGCTTCGCCCGGGTGGAGGGCATCCTGCCCGCTCCCGAGAGCAGCCACGCCATCAAGGTCGCCATCGACGAGGCGCTTAAGTGCAAGGAGACCGGGGAAGCCAAGAATATCGTCTTCGGCCTCACCGGCACCGGCTACTTCGACCTCACCGCCTACCAGAAATACAACGACGGAGAGATGAACGACTATATCCCCACGGACGAGGAGCTGGCCAGGAGCCTCGCCACCCTGCCCGTGATCGGATGATACAAATTTCGGGATACCCCTTGACAGACGGACAATTCAGGCGTATAGTGATTTAAAAGAATGAAGTACCGGCCGCCGTTTTCCTCACTTCCGGCGGCTTCCCGGGGGGCGGCGGCAGCCGTCCCCCGGGGGAGGGACTCCGTTCCGAGATCACGATACAAGAGAGGTAATCCGTCATGGACCAGACCGCCATCGTATCCCTGATCCTCATCATCTGCTTTTTCGCCCTGATGATCTTCATCGGCATCCGTTCGAAGAAGCACACCACCGACGTAAACGGCTTCGTGCTGGGCTCCCGCAGCGTGGGTCCCTGGCTCAGCGCCTTCGCCTACGGCACCTCCTATTTCTCCGCCGTCATTTTCGTGGGCTACGCCGGGCAGTTTGGCTGGAACTTCGGCCTTGCCTCCACCTGGATCGGCCTGGGCAACGCCTTCATCGGCTCTCTGCTGGCCTGGAGCATCCTGGGCCGTCGGACCAGGATCATGACCCAGCACCTGAGCAGCAAGACCATGCCGGATTTCTTCGGCACCCGTTTTGCTTCTCCGGCCCTTAAGATCGCCGCCAGCGTCATCACCTTCCTCTTCCTCATCCCCTACACCGCGTCCCTGTACAACGGCCTCAGCCGCCTCTTCGCCACCGCCTTCAACGGTGTGGACTACGCTCTCTGCGTGGTCATCATGGCGGTGCTCACCGGCATTTACGTGATCCTGGGCGGCTACATGGCTACGGCCCTCAACGATTTCATCCAGGGCATCATCATGCTGGGCGGCATCATCGCCGTGATCGCCGCGGTGCTCCATGACAACGGCGGCCTTATGGCGGCCATGACCGGCCTGGCCGCCGGGGAGAACGGCGGCTGGCAGTACGCTTCCTTCCTTGGCGCGGATCCCCTCTTCCTCCTCTTCGTGGTGATCCTCACCTCCCTGGGCACCTGGGGCCTGCCCCAGATGGTAGGCAAGTTCTACGCCATCAAGAATGAGGATTCCATCAAGAAGGGCACCGTGATCTCCACCGTGTTTGCCCTCATCGTGGCCGGCGGCTGCTACTTCCTGGGCGGCTTCGGGCGGCTCTACAAGGTGGACGTCGCCGCCGAGGGCTTCGACGCCGTGATCCCCAGCATGCTCTCCACCCTCCCGTCGGTGATCATGGGCATCGTGATCGTTCTGGTGCTTTCCGCCTCCATGTCCACCCTCAGCTCCCTGGTGCTGGCCTCCTCCTCCACCATCACCCTGGACTTCATCGATCCTCTGCGGAAGAAGCCCATGGAGGAAAAGAAGAAGCTCCTGGTGATGCGCCTGTTCATCGTGGTCTTCGTGGCCGTTTCCGCCGTCATCGCCATCAAGCAGGCCAAGAGCCGCAGCCTCTTTATCGCCCAGATGATGGGCGTCTCCTGGGGCGCTCTGGCCGGCGCCTTCCTGGCTCCCTTCCTTTACGGCCTCTACACGAAAAAGACCAGCCGGGCCGCCGTGGCCGTGTGCTTCGTCTGGGGCGTGGGCCTGGAGATCATCCAGCTGCTGGTCTCCCTGAAGGCCGTCTCCGTGGCGGGCAGCCCGCTCCTGGCCTTCGTCTTCAAAAACTCCCTTTATTCCGGCGTCTTCGCCATGGTGGGCGGGCTGATCCTGGTGCCCGTCGTCAGCGCCCTCACCCGGAAAACGGTGCCCGCCGGCGTGGCGCAGATGTTTGAATGCTACAACGACCGCACCACCGTGGGCATCACGGACAACCTGGGCAAATAAACCTGAGTTTCCCGCAGCGGAATCGCATCAAGAAAAGGAGAATCGCCTTGAAGAACTACTATCAGAAAGAGATCGAGACTGCGTCCCGGGAGGAGATCCTGGCCATCCAGAACGAGAAGATCGTCCGCCAGGTGAAGCACGTCTACGAAAACGTTCCCTATTACAAAAAGCTGATGGACGACAAGGGCGTGAAGCCGGAGGACATCCGCAGCGTGGACGACATCAAAAAGCTGCCCTTCCTTTCCAAGGCGGATCTCCGGGAAGCCTATCCCTACGGCCTGCTGGCAACGGATCTCAAAAACTGCGTTCGCATCCACTCAACCTCCGGCACCACGGGCAAGCGGGTGGTCGCCTTCTACACCCAGCATGACATCGACCTGTGGAACGACTGTACGGCACGGGCCATCGTAGCCGCCGGCGGCACGAAGGACGACGTGGTGCAGGTCTGCTACGGCTACGGCCTCTTCACCGGCGGCGCGGGCCTGGACGGGGGCTCCCACAAGGTGGGCTGCCTGACTCTGCCCATGTCCACCGGCAGCACGGACCGGCAGATCCAGTTCATGATGGATCTCAACGCCACCATCATCTGCTGCACCCCTTCCTACGCGGCCTACATCGGAGAGACCCTGGCGGAGAAGGGCTACAAGCCGGAAGACAACAAGCTGCGCATCGGCATCTTCGGGGCGGAACCCTGGACGGAGGAGATGCGCCGCAGCATCCAGCAGAGCCTGGGCATCAAGGCCTATGATATCTACGGCCTCACCGAGACCAGCGGCCCGGGCGTTGCCTTCGAGTGCGAGGAGCAGCACGGGATGCACATCAACGAAGACCACTTCTACGCCGAGATCATCGACCCGGAGACCGGGGAAACGCTGCCGGAGGGCTCCAAGGGCGAGCTGGTCTTCACCTCGCTGGACAAGGAAGCCTTCCCCCTGCTTCGCTACCGCACCAGGGATATCTGCGTCCTGAGCCGGGAGAAGTGCTCCTGCGGGCGCAACTTCGTGCGCATGTCCAAG
>JAFXUU010000098.1 GCA_017524845.1 Oscillospiraceae bacterium | reverse complement strand
TCGGCGGCCTTGGGGGTCTTGTAATTGGGGATGTTGATGGCCGCGACGATGGCGATGACCACGCCCACGCTGAGCACCAGGTAGCCCCCGTACCAGAACAGGCCGGCCAGCAGGCCGCCGGTGAGGGACAGGATGATGCCGCCCAGGCTGATGCAGGAGGTCTGCAGGCCCGTGAGACCCTGACGCTCGTCGGGCTCGAAGCAGTCGAAGATGATGCCGAAGGCGTTGGTGACGAAGAGGCCCAGGGCGGTGCCGATCAGGGCGGAGAGCACGTACACGCACCAGAAGGCGTGGTGGAACAGCAGCACGAAGACGACCGCCAGGACGAACAGGCTCTGCCCGGTCACCACCGCCTGCTTCTTCGTGAGATAACCCCGGTTGATGAAGTACATGGCGACGAGGCTCACGCAGATCTGCAGCACGTTGGTGGCGCTCATGGCGGTCTGCACCGTGGCCAGCTCCACGCCGAAGAACTGCCGGATCTGCTCCGTGGCGGGGGAGAGGGCCACCGAGATCATGTTGGTCAGGGCGACCAGCAGCAGGGTATATTTCAGAGCTCTTTTCTTCTTTGCGTCCAGATTCGTCAAGGGGATCCCTTCCTTCTTTCCGATGCGACAATGATAAACGATTTTCCTGCCGATTGCAAGGTTTTGCCTTGACAAACCGGCCCGGGGAAACTACATTATAAAAAGATATTCTTTTGAAAAGGGGTATAAGACTATGAACTCTCCTGCTGAGGTCGCAAAAAACTATATCGCGATCGGTAAGGGAAAAGCCACCAACGGCATCTGGAAGCTGCTGATCCTGGGCATGCTGGCGGGCGCTTTCATCGCTCTGGCCGGCGTGGGCGCCACCACCGCCGCCGTCAACATCCCCGGCTCCGCGGGCAAGTTCGTGGGGGCCTGCATCTTCCCCGTGGGCCTGGCCATGGTGCTGCTGGCCGGCAGCGAGCTCTTCACCGGCAACAACCTCATCATCATCCCGGTGCTGACCGGGGACATCAAGTTCCATCAGATGCTGCGCAACTGGATCATCGTCTACATCGGCAACCTGATCGGCGCCATCATCGTGGCCTTCCTGGTGGTCTACGGCCACGTGGGCAACCTCTTCGGCGGGGCCGACGGCGGCCTGGCCGCGGCCATGATCAGCGCGGCCAACGGCAAGGTGACCATGTCCTTCGGCGACGCCTTCCTCAAGGGCATCTGCTGCAACTTCCTGGTGTGCATCGCCGTGTGGATCTCCTTCGCCGCCAAGGACGTGACCGGCAAGTTCTGGGGCCTGTACATGCCCATCATGCTCTTCGTCCTCTGCGGCTTCGAGCACTGCGTGGCCAATATGTACTACATCCCCGCCGGCCTCTTCTGCAAGGCCCTCTACGGCGTGGAGAAGGAAGCCCTCACCTGGGGCAGCTTCTTCGTGAAGAACCTCATCCCCGTCACCCTGGGCAACATCGTGGGCGGCGCCGGTCTGGTGGGCCTGCCCTACTGGTTCATCTATCTGCGGGATAAGCAGTAAAAAACCGAAAAAACGTCCGCCCGGTTCCGCAAAGGGAACCGGGCGGAATCCTTTATCCGGGGGCGGCTAGAATTTCCCGCTGTGGTGGCTGAAGCCGCTGCTGCGGACGCTGGTGCCGTGTCCGCCGCCGCTCCGGCTGCCGCTGTCGTCGCTGCGGCGCACCCGGGTGGTGGTCTTGTTCAGGAAACGGTCCGAGCGCTCGGTGAGCTGCAGCTCGCTGTCCAGATAGCTGTCGGCCCTGGTCTGGAGCCGGGCGCTCTTCATCTTGCCGCGCATCACCAGCACCGTGATGCCCGCGGGGATCAGGCCGATGATGAGGCTCATCAGGACCATGGGGGCGGTGACGTAGAAGCCCTGGCGGCGGACGGGCTCGTCCCAGGGATCGTCCTTCCCGTAGTAATCCACGGGATTCCCCTCCCGGGCCTGGCGGAGATAGTCCGCGCAGAGGTCGATGTATTTATTGAAGCCGCCGTACCAGTCGTCGTCGCCCAGGAAGGGGAGCACGTCGTCCATGAGCCAGGCCTTCCCGTAGTCCGTGAAGGCGACGTTGCCGTAGCCGTAGGCGGCCAGGTCGTAGTCCCGTTCCTCCATGCTCAGCAGGAGGATGACGCCGCTCTTTTCTTCGCCCCAGCCGTAGTCGAATTGCTGATACACGGCCTCCGTGTAGTCCTCCACGTTGTAGCCCTCCGTGTCGGAGACGACGACCACGATGATGTCGCACTCGTACATGGCGGAATAGGTTTCCGCCGACTGGTTGAGGGCTTCGTCCTCCTCCTCGGTGAGGAGGCCGTAGGCGTCGCACACCAGGGGGAGCTGCCGCTCCGAATCCGCGGCGGCGTTCAGGGCGAGGGCGGCGAAGAGGGAAACCGACAGCAGCAGGGCCGCCAGCAGGCTGAAGATCCGTTTTTTCATCCCGCGCACCCCCCTCAGAAGATATGGGCCGCCTGCAGCAGCAGCGCGGCAACGGCCACGACGCCCCAGATCCCGAAGAGCCAGGCGCAGAGACGCCCCTTGGAGATGGGGAGATCGCCCACCAGCCGCCCGGTCTGTCCGTTGACGGAGAAGAGGTATACCCGGTCGTTCCAGCGGGTGCTCAGGAGCCACACCGGCAGCAGGGCGTAGTGGAGGCCCGTGCGCCGGTACTCCAGGTCCGTGCTCTTGGTCCTGACGCCGGAAAACCCGGTGACGGTGGCCTCCATGGCGCTCACGGTGCTCTGCTCGGCCCGCTTCCTGGCCCGCTCCTCGGCGGTCTGGGCGTCCACGTCGTATTTGTCGGCCATATAGCCCGGCAGGTAGGCCGTGGAAAAAGGCTTCAGCTCGCTGTAATCGAAGGGCTCGATGGCGTCCATGTGCTCGTCGGGCATCTTCGTGGAGCTGTCCACCGGGATGCGGCTGAAGCGCAGACTGCCGCTGCGGACGCATTCGTAATGGGAGGTCTCCGTCACGTCGTATTTGCCCTCGGTCCAGCGCCGCACCTTCTCGGCGCTGAAGACGGCGGTGCCCGCCGCCTCCCCGTCGCAGAGCCAGAAGGGGGCGTAGACGCCCTTGATCTCCTCCAGGTGGTTCTGGCTGGAGAAGAGCCTGGGCAACAGGGGCTTTTTCCGATAATGGTTTTTCAGGGCCTGGATGGCCTGCTCCTTCGTCAGCTTGAAGGGGATCACCCAGTCCGGACGCAGAGCGCCGCTGAGCTCCCCGGGGACGATGGCGGGATTGCCGCAATAGGGGCAGCTGGAGGCAGCCGTGGTGCTGTCGCAGATCAGCTCCGCCCCGCAGGAGGGACAGTTGTAAACCTTGAGGCCCGCAGCCTCCGCTTCGCTCCAGGGGGAGCCCTCGGGGGCGCTCTCCTCCGCCCGGGCCGCCTGGGCGGCCGCCGCGGCCTCGTCCTTCTCCGCGTAGAGGGCCTCGATCTCGCTTACCTCATAGCTGCTGCCGCAGTATTCGCAGACGAGCTTCCCGCTGGTGGGGTCGAAATGCAGGGGGCCGGTGCAGGCCGGGCACTGATAGTTGGTGATCCGATCCGCCAAAAACGCTCACTCCTTCCGCAGCCGTTTTCCCCACTATACAGGATTCGAAGGGAAAACGCAACGGGAATCGGGGCTTCCCCCGGCGCGGACAGGCCGAAAATTCATAAGATCTTAATCGCTTTTCTATTTCATCTTTATGCCCTCCGGTAGTACAATGGCCTCACGAAAGGGGGGAGCGCCCTTGCCCGGCATCCTCATCTGCGACGACGACCCCGATATCGTCGGCGCCCTGAAAATCTACCTCTCCCAGCCGGAGTACACGGTCTTCACCGCCGCCGACGGGCGCGAGGCCCTGGAGACCCTGGAGCGGGAGGAGATCCACCTGGTGCTGCTGGATATCATGATGCCCGTCATGGACGGGATCACCGCCCTGGCCGCCATCCGGGAGCGGAGCTGCGTTCCCGTGATCCTGCTCACCGCCAAAAGCGAGGAGGCGGACCAGGTCCTGGGCCTGAACCTGGGGGCGGACGACTATATCACCAAGCCCTTCCGGCCCCTGGAGGTCTGCGCCCGGGTGCGGAGCCAGCTGCGGCGCTACCTGCGCTTCTCCGGCGCGCCGAAGCGGGAGGAGCTGCTTTCGGCGGGCCCCATCGAGCTGAACGACCGCACGAAGGAGGTGCTGCTGGACGGGGAGCCGGTGACCCTCACCCCCAAGGAGTTTGAGATCCTGCGGCTGCTGATGTCGAATCCCGGCGCCGTATTCTCCCCGAAGGAGATCTACGCCGCCGTGTGGAAGGAAAAGCCCTTCGGCTCGGAGAACACCGTGGCGGTGCACATCCGCCACCTCCGGGAGAAGCTGGAGCTGGACCCGGCGGAGCCGAGATACGTCAAGGTCGTTTTCGGCCGGGGCTATAAGCTGGAGAAAGGACGCGACGCATGAAGAGGTTTTTCCGCACCGTGGGCGGCAAGGGGCTGCTCTTTGCCGTCTGTATCCTCTCCCTCTGCCTGCTGGCGGCCTTCTCGGCCCTGGCGGCGTTCCTCCTGTCGGACACGGCGTTTTATACCGCCTCCGAGGGGGAACTGTACCGGCAGTATCTCTCCCGCCCCCTGCGGGCGCAGGGCTACGGCCTCCTGGAGGACTGCCTTCTTTCCGGCAGGGACGCGGGGCCGGACTGGGGCAACGCCCTCTGGCAGGTGGAGGACGAAGCCGGCAGGGCGCTGGCCCGCAGCGCCGGGGCGAAGGAGGAGGGGCCCTGGGAATTTCGCTTCACCTACGCCTGGGACCCCGCGCGGGAAGCGGTCCGCTGGGTCAGCTCCTTCGCGGACCCGGTCCCGGAGGGCCTGGAATACTATGCGGTCGCCTTCTCCCTGAAGCCGGGGCTGCCCGAAACGGACGAGCTGGCCCTTATCGCCCGGCTGGTGCACGCCGCCAGGGTCCTCCGTTATTGGGTCTATCTCGCCGTCCTGCTGGCTCTGGGGCTCTCCGTGCTGTCCTTCGCGGCGCTGATGTGCGCCGCCGCCCGGCGGCCGGATTCGGAGGAGCTGCACCCCGGCCCCCTTTACCGCGTTCCCTTCGATCTGCTGCTGGCCCTCTGCGCCGCGGGCTTCCTGCTGCTCTGCTTAGTTGCGGACGAGCTGACCGCCCTCGATCTCTTCACCGCCGCCGCCGTCGTCCTGCTGTGTTTCCTGGGGGCCAACCTGGTCCTGGGCCTCTGCATGAGCGCCGCCGGGCGCATCAAGGGCCGCACGCTGCTGAAAAACACGGTGATCGCCCTCTGCCTGCGGGGGCTCTGGCGGCTCCTTCGCTGGCTGGGGCGGCTGCTGGGCAGCGTCACCCTGGTGTGGAAGCTGGCCCTGGGCTTTGTGGGCCTCAGCCTCGTCGAGCTGCTGTTCATCGCCATGTTCTGGCCGGATCTCGGGCCCTGGTCGGTGTTCTGGTGTGTGGAAAAGCTCGTCCTCTTTCCCCTGCTTCTGGCCCTGGCCCTGCAGCTCCGGCGGCTGCAGAAGGGGGCCGAGGCCCTGGCCGCCGGGGACCTGGGCTACCAGACCGATACCGGCCATATGCTCCCGCCCCTGCGGGCCCACGGGGAAAACCTCAACAGCATCGCCGGGGGCATGGCGGCCGCCGTGGAGAAGCAGCTGAAAAGCGAGCGGATGAAAACCGAGCTCATCACCAACGTGTCCCACGATCTCAAGACCCCCCTCACCTCCGTCGTGAACTACGCCGAGCTCATCGGGAACGAGGCGCCCGGCAGCGAAAAGACGGGGGAGTACGCCAAGGTGCTGCTGCGCCAGGCGGAGCGGATGAAGCGCCTCATCGAAGACCTGGTGGAGGCCTCCAAGGCCGCCACCGGCAATCTGGAGGTGGACCCCGTGCCCTGCGATGCGGGCGTCTTCCTCTCCCAGGCCGCCGGGGAATATGAGGAACGCTTCCGGAACGCGGGCCTCCGGCCGGTGGTGAAGCTCCCGGAGGAGGAGCTCACCATCCGCGCGGACGGGCGGCGCATGTGGCGCATCTTCGACAATCTCCTGGGGAACGTCGTGAAATACGCCATGGCGGGCACCCGGGTCTACCTCTCCCTGGAGGAAAAGGCCGGGCAGGCGGTGTTCACCTTCAAAAACACCTCCCGGGAACCCCTGAACGTGCCCGCGGAGGAACTGACGGAGCGTTTCGTCCGGGGGGACGCCTCCCGCAGCACCGAGGGCAGCGGCCTGGGGCTCTCCATCGCCCGGAGCATGGCGGAGCTGCAGCAGGGGGCCCTGGACCTCACCGTGGACGGGGACCTTTTCAAGGCGACCCTCAGCTTTCCGCTGCTGCCCTGAAACGAACGGATACGGGAGGATACCATGCACACGCTGAATCTCATCCTGACCCTGCTCTTCTCCCTCTGCTGCGCCTATCAGCTGCTCTATCTCGTCCTGCCCCACCTCCGCCGGGAGAAGCCCCTGCCCCCCTCGGAGGGCGCGCACGATTACGCCGTGCTGATCTGCGCCCGCAACGAGGAAGCGGTCGTCGGCGGGCTGCTCCAGAGCCTGCGGCGGCAGACCTATCCCGCCGGGAAGCTCCACGTCTTCGTCCTGGCCGACAACTGCAGCGACGGTACCGAGGCCGCCGCCAGGGCCGGGGGCGCGCGGGTCTATGTCCGGCAGGACCGCTCCCGCGTGGGCAAGGGCTACGCTCTGGAAGCCCTGCTGGCCCACCTCCGGGAGGATTATCCCGCGGGCTTCGACGGCTATTTCGTCTTCGACGCGGACAACCGCCTGGAGCCGGACTACGTGGAGCAGATGGACCGCAGCTTTTCCGCCGGACAGGATATCGTCACCGGCTACCGCAACAGCCTGAATTACGGCGCCTGCTGGATCAGCGCGGGCTACTCCCTCTGGTTCCTGCGGGAGAGCCGCTATCTCAACCATGCCCGCCACCTGCTGGGGGTGAGCTGCGCCGTGTCCGGCACGGGCTTCCTTTTCAGCCGGGCCGTGGCGGAGGAGCTGGGGGGCTGGCCCTTCCATCTTCTCACGGAGGACATCGAGTTCACCGCCTGGCAGCTCACCCACGGGCGGCGCATCGCCTTCTGCGCCGGGGCGGTGCTCTACGATGAGCAGCCGGAGGACTTTCCCCAGTCCTGGCGGCAGCGGCTGCGCTGGTCCAGGGGCTATCTTCAGGTGTTCCGGCGCTACGGTCCGGCCCTGGTGAAGGGCGCTGTGCGGGGCTCCTTCGCCTGCTACGACATGCTGATGAACATCCTGCCGGTGGTGCTCCTGTCCCTCCTCTCCCTGGCCTCCGCCCTGGCCGCGGCCCTCTGGAGCGCCCTTCACGGGCAGAGCCTGCTGCCCAGCCTTCTGGGGGCCTGCCGCAGCCTGGGGAGCAGCTGGATCATGCTGTTCCTCCTGGGGGCCTACACCGCCCTTACCGAGTGGAAGCAGATCCATACGTCTCCCCTGCGGAAGATTGGCTATCTCTTCACCTTCCCCTTTTTCATGCTGACCTATCTGCCCGTCGGCCTCGTCTCCCTGTTCCGGAATCCGGGCTGGAAGCCCATCGTGCACCGGGGCTGCCCCTCCCGGCGGGAGCCGGAACGGCGGCGGGTCGTCTCCGCCGGGCGGCAGAGGGTCTGAGATATAAAAATCATCGGGGCGCTGCGGCCGCAGCGCCCCGATGATTCTTTTGGTGTTACTTATATGTGTCGAAGTCCTTGTCCTTGTAGCCCACGTTGAAGGGCATGTGGATCTCGGTGGCCTGGCCGAAGGGCATGGCCCCCGGGCCGTTGGGCTCGCTGCCCTCGGGGGGAATGGGCATGTTCATCATCATCATGGGAGGAGGTCCGCCCGCGCCGGGACCGCCGGGGCCTCCCGGACCACC
>JAFXUU010000097.1 GCA_017524845.1 Oscillospiraceae bacterium | reverse complement strand
GGTCTCCGGAGGAGATGGTGCCGACACGGGTGATGTCCTCGGTGCCGCTGACAGGCTGGGCGATCTTCTTGATCTCGGCGACGGCCACGTCGACGGCCTTCTGGATGCCCCGCTTCATGACCATGGGGTTGGCCCCGGCGGCGATGTTTTTCATGCCCTCGTGGACCATGCTCTGGGCCAGCAGGGTGGCGGTAGTGGTGCCGTCGCCGGCAACGTCGTTGGTCTTGGTGGCCACTTCGCGCACCAGGTAGGCGCCCATGTTCTCAAAGGGGTCCTCCAGCTCGATCTCCTTGGCGATGGTCACGCCGTCGTTGGTGATGAGGGGAGAGCCGTATTTCTTCTCCAGGACCACGTTGCGGCCCTTGGGGCCCATGGTGATCTTGACTGTGTCCGCCAGATGATCGACGCCGCGGAGCAGCGCCTGACGGGCGTCTTCGCTATAAGCAAGCTTCTTAGCCATGATTCGTTACCTCCCTGATTATTCTTCCACGATGGCGAGGATCTCGCCCTGACGGACGATGGTGTACTCCTCACCCTCGACCTTGACCTGCGTGCCGCTGTATTTTCCAAGGATGACCTTGTCGCCGGCGCCTACGGTCATCTCCACCTCGGTGCCGTCCACCATGCCGCCCGGGCCCGCCGCGACGACTTCAAAGATCTGGGGCTTTTCCTGGGCCGCAGCCGTCAGGATGATGCCACCGACCTTTTCTTCGGCCTTCACCTGCTTCACGATCACGTGATCCGCCAAAGGAATGAGCTTCATTTTTATACCTCCTGCAAATCAGCATCCGCTGTTTTTCTTTGGGTTTAGCACTCAATATCCCTGAGTGCTAACGACTATTATAATAACCTAAGTGACCCCATTGTGCAAGCATAATTTCATGAATTTTCCGTGAAATTTTCGATGAAATCACCGAAAATTCGGTTTTATCTTCCGGATTCTCCTTCAACGGCTCTTTTTTTCCGCATTTTTCCCGTTTTTTCAAGGCGAGATCAATAAAACATATACAGCTGGCACTGGATCATGCCGTTGTAAAGCTTCCGCCGACGGGTGGCCCGGCGGCCGAAGCTCTTTTCAAAATCCAGGCTGGAGCTGAGCACATAGATGTGCCAGTCCTTCGATGCGCGCCAGCTTTTTCCGATGGCGCGGTAGAGCCGGTCTGCCTCCCGGGCGTCCAGCAGCCGGTCGCCGTAGGGGGGATTGGTGATGAGGACGCCCTTCTCCGCCGGCAGGGTCAGGGTCCTGGCGTCGGCCTCCGCGAAGGTGATGTATTCCGCCACGCCCGCCTTGGAAGCGTTCTCCCGGGCGATCTGCAGGGCCTTGGGGTCGACGTCGGAGGCAAGGATGCGATAGTCGCCCCGGTATTCCTTCTCCCGGGCGGCGGCCCGCTCCTGCTCCCACAGCTCTCCGGGTACGCTCTTCCAATGCTCGGCGGCGAACCGCCGTCCCAGGCCGGGGGCCCGGTTCAGCGCGGCCAGGGCCGCCTCGACGGCGATGGTGCCGCTGCCGCAGAAGGGGTCCAGGAACACTTCCCTGCCCTTGTAGCGGCTGAGCTTTACCATGGCGGCGGCCAGGGTCTCCCGCAGGGGCGCTTCGCCCGAGTTGGCCCGCCAGCCCCGCTTGTGGAGGCTGGGGCCGCTGGTGTCCAGATAAAGGCTGGCCCGGTCCTTCATCAGGGAGAAACGGATCTGACAGACGCCCCCGTCCTCCGGCAGACGCACCGCCCGGTACTTCTCCCCCAGCCGGTCAGCCACGGCCTTCTTCACGATGCGCTGACAGTCGGGGATGGACTTCAGGGCGCTGTCCAGGGTGCTGCCCTTCACGGGGAAGGCGGCGTGATAGTCGATGAACCGCTCCCAGGGCAGGACCCTGACCCCCTCGAACAGGGCGTCGAAGGTGGAGGCCGGGAATTCTCCCAGCAGGACGTAGACCCGCTCTCCGGTGCGCAGCCAGAGGTTAGAGCGCACCAGGTCCCGCTCGTCCCCCTCGAAAAGGACGCGGCCCGTTTCGCTGCGGACGTTTTCCATGCCCAGATATCGGAGCTCGTCCGCCGCCAGGCCCTCCAGGCCGAACAGACAGGGCACGCAGAGCGTCATATGCCGTCACCTCCCGTGCAGACGAAGGAATGCCAGTCTCCCTCCCGGCGGCTGCGGAAGCGGAAGCCCTCCGCCGCGAGGGCGGCGGCGACCTCCTCCTCCCGCCCGTGGATGACCCCGGAGACGATCAGGGTCCCGCCGGGTCTCAGCCAGCGGGGGATATCCGGCAGGAGCTGCAGGATCACGTCCGCCACGATATTGAGGAAAATAAGGTCGTAGTCCCGGGAGCCGATGGACGCCCGGAGCGCGGGGTCCTCCGCAGCGTCCCCGACCAGGACGGCGAGGCGGGCCTCCACCCCGTTGAGGGCGGCGTTCTCCCCGGCGACGCGGGGGACGGCGGGATCGATATCGCAGCCGAGAGCTTCTCCGGCTCCCAGCAGCAGGGCGGCGATGGCCAGGATGCCGCTGCCGCAGCCCAGATCCAGCACCTGCTCCGCAGCGGGCGCCAGGGGCTCCAGAGCCTCCAGGCACATGCGGGTGCTGGGGTGGGCGCCGGTGCCGAAGATGACGCCCGGGTCCAGCAGCAGGGGGACGCGCCCCTCCGCCGGGGTCTCCCGCTCCCACACCGGCAGGATCAGCAGCCGCTCGCCCACCGGCAGGGGCCGGTAATACTGCTTCCAGTTGTTTTCCCAATCCTCGTCCCGCAGGAGACGCTTTCCGGGGACGTAGCCCGCCGCGTTCAGTTCCGGCGTCAGCTCCGCCAGGGTCTTTTCCCCTTCCCCGTCGGCGGGCAGGTAGAATTTCACCCGGCAGACGCCCTTCATGGCCGACTGAAATCCCTCGTCCACGGCATCCCAGAAGCGGCCGCTCTCCCGGAGGAAATCCGCGATATCCTTTTCGTCCTCGATCACAAGGCCGCCGACGCCCAAGTCCTCCAGGAGGGTGCAGAGCGCTTCCGCGCCGCCGGAGGGCGCGTCGACGCTGATCTCAAACCATTCCATACGGAAGCCTCACTTTCGGGAATAGCCCCGCCGGATGCGGGCGTAGCAGTCGTTGCAGAGGCGGCCGGAATGGTGCAGGGGCATGGCCGCGCCGCAGCGGTCGCAGAAGCGGATATTGTTGCGCAGATTGTGCAGCAGGATCATGTTGATGAGGTCCGCCGTCCGCTCCCGCTCTTCCTTCAGGGCGTCGGAATCCACGGGACAGGAAAAGGCCTTGCAGAAGGAGAAATAGAGGTCCAGCTTCCGGTAATAGAGCTCCAGCTCCGGCAGGGTGTAGGCCGTTTTCTTCTCCTGCAGCACGGGCTGCTCCGGCTCCGTGCCATTCATATAGGCCCGGAGGAAGCGGTAGAAAAGCATCATCAGCTCGTCGTCCGTCTCGTCGAAGGGGATGTTGGCCGCCGCCAGCTCCTGCTCCTTGGGCAGGTGGAAGCCCCGCTCCCGCATCTGGGAGATGAGGGTAATATAGCGCGAGATGTCCAGCTTCCGATAGGGCTCCACCGTGGGCATGCGGTTCCAGACCTCCAGGACCTCCAGTAGGTCGAAATCCACCATGAGGACCAGGTCGCTGAAGCCCGCCACCGCGTAGGTCAGAGGGGGCACCACCGTCTCCATGGCGGTCTGGATGAGGCTCAGGTTCTCCGTGGCCCCCACGTAACCCTTGTCGTAGATGCCGAAGCGGCCGGCCCGCCCGGCGATCTGCTGCACCTCCTCCGGCTTCAGGGGCCTGCGCTCCTTCCCGTCGAACTTGGAGGTATCCATGAAGATGATGCGCCGGATGGGCAGGTTCAGGCCCATGCCGATGGCGTCCGTAGAGACGACGTACTGCCGCTCCCGATTCAGGAAGCCCTCCACCTGCTTGCGCCGGGTGGCGTAGGGCAGGGCGCCGTAGATGATGGCGGGCTCCTTGCCGTGCATACGAAGGTCCTCCGCCACGCTGAGTACCCCCACCTTGGAGAAGGTGATGAGGGCGTCCCCCGGCTGGATATCCAGATAGTCCACCACACGCTTCATGCAGATGAGGGGCGTTTTCCGCTGGTGCTCGACGACCTCGAAGGTATCGCCGCAGCTTCGGATGAGGCGCAGCAGCAGGTTTTTCGCCTCCGGGGCGGCGCAGAGATGCACCTCCTCCGCCAGCACCCCCAGGATCGCCCGGGTCCAGGCGTAGCCCCGCTCCCGGTCCGCGATCATCTGGCATTCGTCGATCACCGCCACGTCGAAGCGGCGCTTCATGTCCAGCTTTTCCGCCGTGGCCGCCACGTGGGTGTCCCCGTCCTTCACGTCCTCCTCCTCGCCAGTGGTGAGGCTGCAGTTGACGCCGTAGTCCAGGAGGGTCTCCTGGGCCTCCAGGGCCAGGAGGCGCAGCGGGGCGAGGTAAACTCCCGTCTCCGCCCGGATCAGCCGCTGGAAGCCCGCGTAGGTCTTGCCGGTGTTGGTGCCGCCGATGTGCACCACGAAATGCCGCTGCAGGGCCCGGGCCTCGGGGTATTCGTCCTTGGGGTTCAGAGCCACCAGCAGCTCCAGGCTGCTGCGGATGGCCCGGGGAACGTAGCTGACGGACCACAGATAGCTCAGCGGATGGTTCAGCAGCTCCTGGACCGGGAAGTCCGCCATGGTCAGCAGGGCGTGTACGTCCGATTCCGGCTGGGCGGCGGTGAAATCCCCGATAGCCCGCTCCGCGGCGGCCATGAGGGCCGGGGTGTAGCCCTCCCGGAGCCGCCCGCGCAGGGCCTCGTCCGCCTGGCCGAGCCAGTAGCCTGCGGCGGCAAAGTGCTTCATCTCCGCGGCGGGGGAAGCGTCCCCGTCCCCGGCGTGCTGCCGCAGAGCCAGCAGATGGCCCGCGTAGCTCATGGCCTTGCCCGAACGCAGAGAGCTCTGGGCGCCGGACTTCATCATGCCGAGGATGCCCCGGTGATAGTGCCTCGCCAGAAGGGATACGTCCGTCTCCTCCTCTCCCGGCTGCCAGCATTCCTCCACCAGGGCGAGGGAGGCCGCCAGAAGGGCGGCGGAGGCTTCCTTTTCCCGCTCCTCAGCTTCGCTGCGCTCCTTCTTCGCCGTTTCCGCAGCCTCGGCGAAGCGCTGGGACTTCTCCGCCTCTATGACCAGTTCCTTATTCCAGGTACGGACGCTGCGCCCGTTGAAATGCCGGTAGACCGGCTTCGGCAGCAGCTCCCGCACCAGTGCATCCGTCCAGCCGCGGCTTTTCAGGGTCCCGATCGTCCAGTTTTTTCCGCTTTTTCCGCCTGACATCGCGTTTCTCCGATCAAAAGTCTGTCCTGACACGTAATTCAAGATAGTTTATCACAGAATCCGCCGCTTTACAACCGTTCACTGCCTCCCCTTTCCGTCGGCCGCCGGAAAGCAATACCGGACTGCCGCAGGCTACGGCAGTCCGGCGTTTCGCACGGATCGCACGGCGTTTATTCCCGGGGCGTTTCCCCGTCCTTCCGGTACAGCAGGAAATACGCCCCGCAGAAGGTCAGGACGCCGAACAAAGCGAGGATCCCCTCCAGCGCCCACGTCGACATGGCGCTCACCCCGAGCGTATAGAGGGCAGCGATGAAATCCATGGCCGCATGGAGAAGGACCGCCAGCGGATACAGCCAAAGCTTCTCTTTGTCCCTGCAGGCATAGAAAACAAGGACCGACGCCCCGATATGGAACAGGATGGCGAACACCCTTTCCACGAGGCCCAGCCCGATATCGGCAAGGGTAAGCTTCGACAGCTGGTCCGCCAGGGTGATCAGCGCGTCCGCCTGCGCCGGAGCCAGGGCCGCCGCCTGATCCACCAGGGTCCCGTATGCACCGGTGTTGATCATCACCGCGCAGACGATATTGGTGACATACGTCGCGCCCAGAACGTACATCGCCTCGATGCCTCCGTGACCGATGCCGTGGGAAACGGCGGTCTCCCTGTTTTTCCGGTTTTTCAGCACGGTCTTGTATGCCGCGAGCCGCCCCGTCTCCTCAAAGACGCCGGGGAAAAGCCCAGCCGCCAGTGCCAGCAAAACCGGGCGGGCGTTCAGAAACGCGCTCAGGGGATGCTCCGCAAGCCCCATCTGCGAGGGAAAGAGCAAAGCGTTCTGGATCGGTTTTTCCAGAAACAGCGCGAAGAGCAGAAACGTCGCGGCGCCGGCCAGGATTGTCGTAAAGCGCTCTTTTTTCCGGAGCTTCCAGACCAAAGCGAGGGCCAGGGGCAGGGCAACGGCGAGTGCTGCCCCCAGCCCCATCGCCAGGAGCGGGCCCGCCCCTACTTCAGCAAAACTCATCATTTATCTCCTTTTTCCGCCTCACGCTCCCGAAGGTAGACCCTGTACCCGTAGATCGAGGTCACGGCCACCGCCAGGAGCATGAGCCCCAGGGACGCCGTCGCCGCGGCGAGGGAATTGCGCATGAACAGGCCCAGGGCAACGGTCAGGAGCCCTGCGGCCACCAGGGCAAACGCCCCGAAGCGGTTCGTCCTTCTCCAGGTATTGTCATTGTACATGCTCCAGCTTGTCCTGACGCCGAAGAAGGGGTTATTGCGGGTCTTCGGCATCAGGTTCCCCAGCACGAGGAACAAAGCGCCCATGAGGATCACGGATACCTTTCCGATATCCACCGGCTGCTTTTCAGCCCCGGCAGCCGCTGTGCGGCAGGCGGCCAGGAGAATGAAGCCCTGGAGCACCGTGAGCATGGCCGCCACCAGCACGCCTGTGACGCCGACCACTCTTAAGTTGGACTGCGCTTCGGCGCGCGCCTTTTCCTCCGCCGCGCCCAGGGCTTTTTTGTCGAAATACCGCAGGAACAGCGCCATGATCAGGGACATGAAAAGGATCAGCAGCGGAAAGATCAGGTTCTCGTATTTCGAGCCCCAGCGGTCGATGTTCCCCGCCATATCGTAATGCATGGGCACGGTATCCGGCATGAACGGCAGCACCAGCGCCGTTCCCGCCAGGGAAAAGCAGGAGATCGCCCACATGATCCTTTTCATCCCCTGTCACCTCCGAATTGTCCGATCCACAGGAGCAGCTCCTCAAAGACCGACGTGTTGATTTCATAGTAGATGTAGTTTTTCTGCCGGTATTCCATGACGAGGTCGGCGGCCTTCAGCAGCTTCAGGTGATAGGACAGGGCCGCCGGCGTGACGCCCAGCGCCCCGGCGAGCTCCCCCGCGTTCTTCCGGCCGTCCTTCAGCAGCACGAGGATGTCTCTCCGCTGCTTGTCCGAGAGCACCTTGAAGATATTCGTTTCGCTCATGATCCGCTCCCGTTTCCCAAACTATTTCAAAATATTTTTAATTGCAAGGCCATTGTAACCCCCGGATGGACGCTTCGTCAAGAGCTGTTTCAAAATATTTTTAAGCAGTCTGGGGCTTCGTTTCCCCGCTTCCCCCGGGGCGGTTTTTGTGCTATGATGGGGCAAAGCAGAAAAGGAGGCTAATCCAATGACCAACGTAGAGCAGATCAGCGGCTTCTCCATGGACTTTTTCAGCCTGAAGGGCAAGGTGGCCATCGTCACCGGCGCCAACCAGGGGCTGGGCATGGGCTACGCGCTGGCCTTCGCCCGGGCGGGCGCGGACCTTTTCATCCCCCACTACACGGAGGACGTGAAGGACATCAAGGAACTCATCGAGGCCGAGGGACGGCGGGTGGAGTTCTACCGGGGCGACCTGCAGGACCGGGAGTATCTGCGCAGCATCCCCGGCAAATGCCTGGAGGCCTACGGCAAGATCGACATCCTGGTGAACAACGCGGGCACCAACTGCTTCGCCGATTTTCTGGAGTTCCCCGACGAGGGCTGGGACCGGGTGATCGCCGTGAACATGAACGCGGTGTATCTCCTGGGCCATGAGGTGGCCAAGATCATGGCGAAGCAGGGCCACGGCAAGATCATCAACATCGGCTCCGCCCTCAGCTACACCGGCGACGCCAAGTGCCCCGCCTACATCACCGCCAAGCACGGCGTCATCGGCATCACCCGCAGCTTCGCCAACGAGCTGGGCAAATACGGCATCCAGTGCAACGCCATCTGCCCCGGCTTCATCTATACCGAGGTCAACAAGGCCATCTCCGACGATCCGGTTTTCTACAAGCACATCACCGACCGCATCTCCCTGGGCCGCTGGGGCACCCTGGGGGACCTGATGGGCACCGCCGTGTTCCTGGCCAGCAAGGCCAGCGACTACATCAACGGCGCCGACATCAAGGTGGACGGCGGCTTCTCCACGGTGCTGTAAGGCCGGAAATGGCATATTACGAGTGCCACGGGCACATTTTCATGGACGGGCACGTCTTCCGGGACGCCATGGAGCTCCACCGGAACGGCGTGGTTCGGGAGGTCGTCGACGAACGGCTGGGACTGCTGCGGGAGGCCGGGGTCGTCTACTACCGGGACGGGGGCGACCGGCTGGGCGTGTCCGCTTATGCCCGCAGCCGGGCGGAGGAATACGGTGTCGAATACCGGACCTGCCTCTTCGGCACCCATAAAAGGCACATGTACGGGGGCCTGGTGGGCTATGCCTTCGACACGGCTTCGGATTTCCGCGCCCTCACGGCCCGGGCGAAGGCGGAGAAGGCGGACTTCATCAAGCTGATGATCTCCGGCATCATGGACTTTCAGAGCTTCGGCGGTCTCACCGGCGGCGGTCTGGAGCCGGAAGAGATCCCGGAGCTGATCAAAATCGCCCACGGGGAGGGCTTCCGGGTCATGGCCCACGTGAACGGGGCCGAGCGGATCAAGGCCGCCCTGGAGGCGGGGCTGGACAGCGTGGAGCACGGCTATTTCATGGACGATGAATGCCTTGTGCTGCTGAAGGAGACCGGGGCGGTCTGGGTCCCCACCCTGGCGGCGACTGCGGGCTTCGCCGGGCGCAGCGGCTTTGTGCAGGGAGTGGCGGAAGCGAACCTGCGCCACGCCTGCGAAATGCTGCGCAGGGCGAAGGAGCTGGGCGTCCTGGTAGCCGCGGGGTCCGACGCCGGGGCGGTGAACGTGCCTCCGGACCGGGGCATCCACATCGAGCATACCCTGCTGGCCGCCGCCGGTCTGACCCCGGAGGACGTCCGCCGGGGGGACAACGCCATCCGAAAACGCTTCGTATACGGAGGGTAAAAGTCGTCAAAACACAGAAATACCCCGTCATTCCCAGCCGGTGCGAACGCCGGCGCGGGCATGACGGGGTTTTGTATTGTGCGGCAGGTGTTTGTTTGGCCGGTTCAGCCCATGGCCTTTTCCCATTCGGCTTCCCGGAAGCCCACCAGGACGCAGTCCTCCCCCACCAGGATGGGGCGCTTCACCAGCATCCCGTCGGAGGCCAGGAGGCGGAACTGCTCCTCCTCCGGCATGGCGGGGAGACGTTTGGACAGCTGCAGCTCCTTATACTTCAGTCCGCTGGTGTTGAAAAAGCGCTTCAGGGGGAGGCCGCTGCGGCTATGCCATTCGCGCAGCTCCGCTTCCGTGGGGTTATTCTCCTTGATATGGCGCTTTTCCACGGTGATTTTCCGATCCTCCAGCCACTTTTCCGCTTTTTTGCAGGTTGTGCAGGAGGGGTAGCACACAAAGAGCATGACGCGCCTCCTCAATAGAATATCTGTGCGATGGGGCTGGAAGCGTCCAGGATCAGGGTCTTCTGCTCCCCGGTCATGGACTTTTTCAGGGCGTCCAGGGCGATCATGAAGGTGTAGAAATCCGCCTCGTCCTCGGTGTCGTAGACCTCGCTGAGGATGCGCATATACTCCGCGTCCCCCTCGGCCTTGAGGATCTCCGCCCGGGCCTTGGCCTCGGCCACGGTGATCTCCACCTGCTTGTCCGCCTCGTTGCGGATCTCCTTGGCCTGCTTTTCCCCGTCGGCCAGGTAGCCCGCGGCGATGTTGTTGCGCTCGGAGATCATGCGGGCGTAGACGGCGCTCTTGTTGTCGTCCGGCAGGTCGATCTTCTTGGTCTCCACAGCCTGAAGATGGATGCCGTAGCGGGTGAAGGAATCGCCGATGTTGGCCATGATGGCCTCCACCACCGCGCCGCTGCGGCCGGATATGATCTGGTCCCGGGTCATGGAGCTCATCACCGTTTTCAGGGCGTTGTAGACGTTGGCGTTGATGCGGCTCTCGGCGTTCTCGATGCTGCCGGACAGGGTCTCGATGAAGAGACGGGGGTCCTGGATGGACCAGATGGCGAAGCAGTCGGCGATGAGGCTCGTCTTGTCCGCGCTGAGCAGGTCGCTCACGGGCAGGTCGTAGAGCAGCACCGTGTTGGGCAGGGTGGTGACCGTCTGCATGAAAGGCACCTTCAGGTAAAGGCCGGGCCGGTCCTTCACGTCCTTCACGGCGCCGAACTGGAGGATGACGCCGTACTCGTTCTGCCGCACCACGAAGGTGCCGGTGGCGATGAGGATGAGCAGGATCACGGCGACGACGGCCAGCAGGATCCAGCGGAGAGAGCTTTTTCTTCCCTTATCAGTCATTGCCGTTCACCTCCCAGGCGCCGGACACTTCCTCCGGCCGGCTTTCCGTGCTCCCGACGAACTCGTCCAGAGGCAGGACCGTGGTCAGCTCGCTGCCGTCCTCCCCCAGGATGACGACCTTCATGCCGGGGAAGATCTCGGAGATCATTTCATAGTACAGGCGCTGGCGGGTGATCTCCGGGAAGCGGGAATACTCCGCGTAGAGCTCCGTGAAGCGGGAAGCCTGGCCGTTAGCTTCGGCGATGCGCGCCTCCTTGTAGGCCTCGGCCTGACGCAGGATCTCGTCTGCGTCGGCCTCCGCGGCGGGGAGCTCCTCATTGGCGTATTTGTTGGCGTTGTTGATGGCGGTCTCCGCCTCCTGCTTGCTCGTTTCCACCGCCTTGAAGGCCTGCTGCACCTCCCGGGTGGGGGGCTCGGCATCCTGCATGGCGATGTTCACCAGCTCCAGGCCCAGGTCCTCCAGCTCCAGGCGGGAAACGATCTTCTCCTTGATGGCGGCCTGAATCTCGCTCTTCCCGGTGGTGATCACGTCGTCCACCTTGTACAGGCCGATGGTGTCCCGGATATAGCTCTGGCAGAGCATTTTCAGGATGCCCACCGGGTCCTGGCTGTTGTACAGATACTTCACCGGGTCGATCACCCGGTATTCCACGTAGAAATCCACGTTGACGAAGTTGAAGTCCACCGAGATCATGACGCTTTCATCTTCCACGCTCTCGTTGGTATCGATCCGGTAGCCGATGGGGAAGCCCTGCACGTTCTTGCTCACCAGGGTCCTGCGCTGGATCAGGGGGATCTTGAACTTCAGGCCCGAGGTATTCACCACCCGGGGCACGCCGAAGGTGGTGATCACGGCGTACTGATCCTCCCGCAGCTGATACACCGAGCTGCCGATGATCGCCAGCACCGCTACGAGCAGCACCAGCAGAACGACCACCTTCCCGTTTGCCCCGCTGCGCCGGAACTGCGGCCTTCGGGGCGGCGCGGCGTTCCCGCTCCCGTTCTGATTGAAGTTTTCGTCCACGGCTTTGTCCGCCTCCTTTCTGTTTCTGAAGATCCGCAGCGCCATGACGGCGATGAGGATCAGTGTCAATACGACTCCCCGGCTCATCCATCACCCTCCTATCCGGTGACGCTCACGATCTCGGAAAGAACGCCCCGCAGATCGCCTCCGTCCACTCGAAGGACGGCGCAGATCATATACCGGCAGCGCTCGTCCGCCCCCACGTCCAGAAATTCGGTGCTGGAAGCGCCGCTGCACCGCGCAGCCTCCGCGAAGCCTCCGTCCTGGATGCTGCGGTAGACGATGTAGCCCTGTACACCGGGGATGCGGTCCCAGCTGACGACGTTCCGGCCGCTGCCCCGCCGGGCGGTCCCCCCCGTTACCTGGGGCGGCGCGGTGACGTAGCGCAGGTCCAGGTCCACCTCCGGGTCGATGCCGGATACGTGACCGGAGCCGGAATACTGCCAGTAATCATAAGCGCCGTTGTAGCGGGTCTGCACCGTCCAGTGGGCCAGCCACACGGGGTAGCCCGCCGCCGTCAGCGCCTCGCCCACCGTGTCCCGCAGCATGGAATTGCCCGCGTAGACCGCGGCGGTGTAGCCGTTTTGCTCCACCTCGGCGCAGAAGGCCAGGCAGGCCGCGGCGTAACCGGCCCCGTCCAGCCCCGCGTCATAGAGCCTGCCCAGCAGGCCGCCGGAGGCGTCCGACGCCAGCTCGTAGTCCATGACCACGGGCAGGTCCAGCCATCGCCCGTCCAGCAGCTCCAGCACGTAGCGGGCCTCCTCCACGGCCTCCGCCTCGGAAACGGCCTGGGAGAAGAAATAAACGCCCACGTCCAGCCCGGCAGCCCGGGCGCTTTCATAGTTTGTCTCGAAATTATCGTCCGGATTCAGAAGGCCCTCGCTGCCGTACCCCCGGTAGCCGATGCGCAGGAAGACGAAGCTGACGCCCCCCGCCTTCACCGCTTCCCAATCCACCTCGCCCTGGTAACGGGCGGCGTCGATGCCGAAGAGGGTGATGTCCGCGATCTTCTCCCATTTGGCGTAGACCTCCCGGTCCTCCACCAGCGGCTGGGTCCAGTCGTAGAGCTCGGAGAGGCGGTCGTCCCCGTACCAGCCCGCGAAGCGGTACCCCTCCCGCAGGGGAGAGGGTCCGGGGGCGGGCACGTCGCCCCAGGCGTAGAGCGCGTCCTCCACCTCGCTGCCGCCCCAGCTGTCCCAGCGCAGGGTGACGATGCGGATCCAGCGGGCGTAGATCGTTTCATCCGCCCGGTGAGGCTCGGTGAAATCATATTCGAGGCTGAGCTCCGGATCGGCGTACCAGCCGCCGAACCAGTATCCTTCCCGGACGGGATCAGCCGGCTGCGTCACCGGCTCCCCGGCCCTGACGAGGAGAGATTCGAAATAAGGTGCGCCCAGGAGGGGATTCCCCGCAGCGTCGAAGGCGCCGTCCGTCAGGATCACGGTATCCGGCGGGCAGACGCGCAGTTCTCCGTCTTCCCGGAGAAGCGTATCCAGAGGAGAGATATGGAGCTTGCCCCAGCGAAGGGGCCTTGCCCCGCTGAAGAGCACGGAGGCGCTGTCGAACACCGTGACGCAGCCCCGCACGGAGGCGCCGCTCTTTTTGCCCGCCAGGGACAGGGAGCCCGTACCGGACACGATGAGGTCTCCCAGCACGGTGCAGCCGTTCTTCCCGCCCGCCGCCGTGTTCGCTCCCGTGAGAAGCAGGGTCAGATCCCCCTCGGCATAGATGGCCGCGCCCCGGAAATCTCCGGAGATCACCGCATCCGTCAGCGTCAGGGTACGGGCGAGGGGATCGTAGAAGGCTTCGCCGGAGGCAACCGGGACTTCGCCCGCCTCCTTCAGCTCCACGCCGCCGACCCAGACCCGGCCGGGATCCCGCAGGTGATCCGCAGCGCGCAGGAGCAGCAGGCACAGCAACAGAAGCAGCGCGGCAAATATGAGGTTTCGGATGAATTTCATTCGTCAGCTCCGTATGCAGTCGTCATCCCAGCGAAAGCGCCGGTCATACCGGAAACGATTATAACAGGTATCTGCTTTTCAGGCAAGGCGTTGGCCTCCTTTGCGGCAGGGAAATTCCCACCCGTCTTTCCGTATTCCCCCACCGGGCGGTTCATGCAGAAAATGCATGATCTTTGCGGATAGGCCTTGCTTTTTATGGCCGGATTGCATATAGTACCCTTAAGAGATGAACAGGAAAAGAGGAAGACGCCATGTCCGCCAGCTTTGACGCCTACAAGATCTTTTACTTTGTCGGCCGCTACAAGAACATCACCCGCACGGCGAACGCCCTGTTTCTTTCCCAATCCACGGTGAGCCGCTGCATCCAGAACCTGGAGACGGACCTGGGCTGCCGTCTGTTCACCCGGAGCCAGAGCGGCGTGGCCCTCACCCCCCGGGGAGAGATGCTTTATAATCATGTCGCCCGTGCATGCGAGCATATCTTTCTGGGGGAGGAAAAGCTGCGGCAGATGCAGCAGGGCATCCGCACCATCCGCATCAGCATCTCCGAATTCTTCCTCTGGCAATTCATGCTGCCGGTGCTGACGGATTTCCACGAGGAATATCCCGATGTGTGCGTGGAGGTCTCCACCCACACCCTGGGCACCCGGAAGGAGGCCATGGACCGGCTGGCCGGCGGCCTCACGGATCTGGTGTGCACCATGGCGCCGGTGACGAACCCCCATGGGGCCAGCATCCAGGAGATCGCCTCCTTTGAGGACGTACTGATCGCCGGGAATCGCTTTTCCGAGCTGCGGGAGGGCAGCCGCTACCTGGCGGACCTGACGGGCTATCCCTTCGCCGCCGTCTGCACGCAGGAAAACGGCCCCAATTTCTATGACAAGCTCTTTGCCATGCAGGGGATGAACGTACTGCCCGCCTTCAAGGTGGACACGGCCTCCCTGCTCCTGCCCCTGGTGAAGCGGGGCCTGTGCCTGGCCTTCGTGCCCGCCCCCTTCCTGGAGCAGATCGACGATTCCAGCGACTATTTCCGGGTGAACATCCGGGACGAGATGCCCACCCAGACCATCTGCATCGCCGCAGAGGAGCGGGAGGGTCTCTCTCAGATGCAGAAGGATCTCATCGAGCACATCCGCCGCCACGCCGTGACGCTGCAGGCCTGCGACCTGCTCCCCTCCTGACGGCGGCCGCCCATACGGACGCAAAACGCCCCTGCAGGTTTTCGCCTGCAGGGGCGTTGCTGTATCTGCGGATCAGTCCTGCAGCATCTCTTCCAGGATGGCGCAGGCCTTGACGACCAGGCCGGGACACTTTTTGGGAATGATGGACCCCGCCTGCATTTTTCCCTCGGGGGTGGAGGGATCCACACCCAGCATTTCACGGCAGCGGAGGCAGCCCTCGTTGGCCTCGGCCACGCGGCGCTCATACTCCATGGACTTCTGGTTCATAATGTCCTTGCCCACGGCGTCCTTCGGCTCGCAGAACCCGTACTTCAGGCCGAGGGCCATGAGGCCGCCGGTGACGGTGCCGCACATATCGCCCTTGTGCATGCCGCCGCCGAAGCCCGCGGAGATCTTCAGGGCCGTTTCCTCGTCCAGACCAAGCTCCTCAGCGAAGTGGCTGAACACGCTCTGCGCACAGTCGAAGTTGTCCTCGAACAGACGCGCACGGGCCATTTCTTCCGTCATATGTTCCATGCTTACTCCTCCTCACCGGCGATCACGATCACGAGCCCCTGCCCGGAGGACAGATCGCCGTAATAAAATTCGTTCCAGGGATATTCCGTTTCCAGGGTCCGAAGCGTTTCCGCATCCGTCAGCCACCGCCCGAGCTCCCCCTCCTCGGGACGCTGCTCCAGCCAGCCGACGGTGGACAGCTTCTCGGGCAGCGCGTCGTAGAAGATGCAGACGCAGGCGTAATCCCCGTCCCCCAGGGCGCTGCGGCCGATCTCATAGCCCCGCAGTGAATCGGCCTCATACACGGAGGGTTCGTTCACGGCGTCGTTCCGGACATATCCCGGGTCCGCCGTCGCCGAGGGAGCTTCCTCGACTTCCGCTCCGTCTGGGGCGGATTTGCCTGCGGTGAGAACGGCTTCCGCGCCTCCGTCGCCCGCAGCCATGGACGCGGAAGCGCGCAGCGGCGCTTCATCCGCCGTGGGGGCAGGTGCGGGGGCTGACGCCGCGTCCAGCGAGGCGGAGAAGCTCGCCGAGCTGCCGCCGCTCTTATAGACCTCCGCGCTTTCCGGCCGGGCGGCGGACTGCATGACGCCGGAGCCGCCCATGCGGACGGCGCCGAAGATCACGACGCAGATCACCGCGGCCACGGCCGTCCACCGGCCGAAGGCGCCGAAGACCAGCTTCGAGCGCTTTTTTTCCAGCCCGATCTTGTACATGACGCCGGACTTCAGAGTATCCGGTGGCGGCGGCAGGTTTTCCCGCAGTCCTTCCTTCACGTCCTCCATGAGCCGGAGATACCGGCGGCAATCCTCACAGGAGGCGAGATGGTCATCCAGCTCCCGGGCTTCCTCGTCTGACAGTTCCCCGTCCAGCCTGGCGCTTATCAGCATATCATATTTCATGCAGTCCCGCAAGCCGCTCACCTCCGTTCCTTTTCCTCTGACGAAGATTTTCGGGAAAAGTTCCCGTTCTCCGTCAGAAACGAAGCCAGGCGCGCCCTGGCCCGGAAGATGCGCGATTTCACGGTACCCAGCTCGATTTTCAGCGCTTCGCCGATCTCCTGGTAGCTGAAGCCCTCCACGTCCCGCAGGATCAGGATGAGGCGCTGTTCCTCCGGCAGGCGGCGCAAGCCCTCCTGCACCTGGCTGCGCAGCTCCTTCCGCTCCAGCTCGCTCTGGGGCTCGTAACGCAGGTCCGGCAGCTCCCTGGGCCGCCCGACCTCGTCCGGCTCGTCCAGGGGCAGGATCTGCTCCGGCGTCCGGCGCTTCCGCTTGCGCAGAAAATCGATGGAAAGATTGGCGGCCATGCGGTAGAGCCAGCTGCCAAAGCCGGACTCCCCCCGAAAGCTCTTCAGGGTGCGGAAGGCCTTCAGGAAGGTCTCCTGGCTCAGATCGAAGGCGTCCTCCTCGTTTCCGGTCATTTTGAGAGCGATATGATAGACCTGGCTCTGGTATTCCAGCACCAGATCCTCAAATGCGTTGGTGTTGCCGTCCAGGACGGCGCGGATGATCTTGGCTTCCTCTTCCCTCGTCAAGCTCTCCCCGCCTTTCTTCCTCCGATGTAATCAAAGCTCCCTGCGGATGTGCGCCAGCACTTTTTCCACGTCCTCCGCCGTCTGGGCCCGGTTGATCTCCTCCTTGGCCGAGGAAGCGTAGGGCACGCCCCGGAGATACCAGCAGAGGTGCTTCCGGGCCTCCAGGCAGGCGATCTTCTCCCCCTTGAAGGCCAGCGCCAGACGGAACTGCCGCTCCGCCGTGTCCGCCCGAACCTTCGCCCCGGGCATAGGCGGGATCTCCCGCCCCTCCAGCGCCGCCAGGCCCCGGGAAAAGATCCAGGGATTCCCCATGGCGCCCCGGCCGATCATCACCAGGTCCGCCCCCGTGTAGCGCAGGATGTGAGGCGCGTCCTCCGGCTCGAACACGTCGCCGTTGGCGACGACGGGGATGGACACGGCCTCCTTCACCGCCCGGATCACGTCCCAGTCGGCCCTGCCGGAATAAAACTGGGTGCGGGTGCGGCCGTGGACGCATACGGCGGCCGCGCCGGCCTTTTCCGCCAGCCGCGCCAGCTCCGGGGCGTTCACGCTGCCCTTGTCCCAGCCCTTGCGGAGCTTCACCGTGACGGGAACGTCCACAGCCTTCACCACCGCCTCGATGATGGCGGCGGCCAGGGCGGGATCCCGCATGAGGGCGCTCCCCTCCCCGTTGCGCACCACCTTGCCCACGGGGCAGCCCATGTTGATGTCGATGATCTCGCAGCCGGAGAGAGCCCGGGCCTTCTTCGCAGCCTCGGCCATGACCTCAGGCTCGCTGCCGAAGAGCTGCACACCGAAGGGTCTGTCCTCCGGGGTGCGCTCCAGCAGCTTGCGGGATTTTGCGTCCTGGAGCGTCAGGGCCTTGGCGGAGACCATTTCGCTGACGGTGTATACCGCCCCCTCGGAGCGGCAGACCGCCCGGAAAGCCGCATCCGCCACCCCGGCCATGGGCGCCAGGCAGAGGACGCCCGGGATGTCGACCCCGCCGATGCTTACCATTCCAGCTCCACGCCCACGGGGCAGTGGTCGGAGCCCGGAACTTCGCTGAGGATGTAAGCGTCCTTCAGGTTCTCCCGCAGCCGGTCGGACAGGAGGAAATAGTCGATGCGCCAGCCCGCGTTGCGGCTGCGGGCGGCGGTGCGGTAGGACCACCAGGAATAGGCGTCCCGCCGGTCCGGATAGAGGCTGCGGAAGGAATCCGTGAAGCCGCAGGCCAGGAGTTCCGTCAGCTTCGCCCGTTCCTCATCGGAAAAGCCCGCGCTCATGTGGTTGGTGTCCGGGTTTTTCAGATCGATCTCCTCGTGGGCCACGTTCATGTCCCCGCAGACCACCACGCTCTTCCTTGCGTCCAGGCCCCGGAGATAGTCCCGGAAGCAGTCCTCCCAGTCCATGCGGTAGTCCAGGCGCTTCAGCCCGTCCTGGGAATTGGGGGTGTAGACCGTGACCAGGAAGAAACGGTCGAATTCCAGTGTGATGACCCTGCCCTCCGTATCGTGTCGGGGAATGCCCAGGCCGCAGGTCACGGAGAGAGGCTCCTCCTTCGTGAAGACCGCCGTGCCGGAATAGCCCTTCTTTTCCGCGTAGTTCCAATACTGCCGGTAGCCCGGCAGGTCCAGCTCCAGCTGTCCGGCCTGGAGCTTTGTCTCCTGCAGACAGAGGCAGTCCGCCTCCTGCGCCCGGAAGAAATCCATAAAGCCCTTCCCCATGCAGGCGCGAAGGCCGTTCACGTTCCAGCTCAAAAGCTTCATATCGCCGCCACCAGCCGACAGATCGGCTTTCCTTCCCCATAGAATTTCTTTTCATAATCGGTCATGATGCCCACGGGGCCCGCGGCGTGGAGGTCCCTCGTCACCTCGCTGAGGCGGAAGCCCGCCGCAGCCATGGTCTCCTCGGACCAGTCGAAGAGGGGGAGGTTGTCCGTTTTGAACCAGATCTCCCCGCCGGGCCGCAGCACCTGCCGGTAAAGGGCCAGGAAGCCGGGGGCCGTGAGCCGCCGCTTGAACTGCTTTTTCTTCGGCCAGGGGTCGCAGAAATTGATGTAGATGCGCTCCACCTCTCCGGGGGCAAAGAGCTCCGGCAGACGGAGGGCGTCGGCGTCCAGGAAGCGGACGTTCGTCAGGCCCGCCGCCACTGCCCGCTCCATGGCCACCACCATGGCGTCGGGCACCCGCTCCACCGCGACGAGGAGGGTGTCCGGCGCGGCGGCAGCGGCCTCGCAGGTGAAGCCGCCCTTGCCGCAGCCCAGCTCCAGATGTAGACGCCGGAGCCCGGGAAAGGCGGCCAGCCAGCTGCCCCGGAGCCCTTCCGGCTCCCGCTCCAGCACGGCGGACGCCCTTTCCATGCGGGGGAGAAGATTCGGTTTTTTCCGCATTCTCATGGCGAAGCGCTCCCAACGATCAGTAAAGTCTGTTTTTCAGCTTCCCCCAGATCAGAATGAAGAGGAGGAAGGTGGCGGCCAGCGGCACGATGCCGCCGATGAGGAACACGGAGGAATAGCTGCCGAAGGCATTGTAGAGCAGGCCGCCCAGCATGGGGCCCAGGAAATAGCCCAGGTCCATGCCGAAATACTCGGTGTTGCTGGCTACGCCCCGGCGCTCCGGGGGCACGGTTCGGATGCAGAGGGTCTGGATGATGGGATTCAGGGCGCCGAAGCCCAGGGCGCCCAGCACCGCGCCCGCCAGCATGGCGGCGAGGCTGCGCCCCTGGGAGACCGTCAGGAAGCTCAGGGCGAAGATCGCCAGCCCGGGAAGCAGCACCTTGTCCGTGCCCAGCCGGTCGCTGAGGCGGCCGAACAGGGGCCGCGCCCCCACCAGGACCAGGGAGTAGACCGTGAAGAAGGCGCCGATGCCCGCGACTCCCCGTTCCGCGGCGTAGGGCACCATATAGGTGGTGTAGAGGATGCTGGAGACGGAGACCAGGCAGAGCAGCAGGGCGCCGGGGATCGTCTCCTTCGCCAGGATGTTGCGGTACCATTTCCCCAGGGCCGCCCGCTCCTCCGCCGTGGGCTTCCCAGCCGGAATGAGGATGCAGGGGATCAGCGCCAGGAGCATGACGAAGGCCGCCGTGAGGAACACGGCGGTGTAACCCGCTCCCTCGCCCCAGCGGGCGCCGGCCCAATCCCGGATGGCGATGCCCACGCTGGGAGATATGGCCTGGGCCAGGGAGGTGCCGATGCCGAAGACGCCGATGCCGCTGCCCAGCCGGTCGTTGGGGAGGCTGTCGCTGGCGATGGTCAGGTTCAGAGAGCCCACGAAGGCAAACTGCAGGCCGTGGAGCACCCTCGCCAGAATGAACATGGGCACGCTGCCCGCCAGGGCATAGGCCGTATTCGTCACGACGCCCATGGCATAGGTGGCCAGCATGATTTTTTTCTTGTCGAGGATGGTGATGACGGGGCCGGAGATCGGCCTGGCCGCGAAGGCGACGCCGAAATACAGGCCCGACACCATTCCCACCAGCACCGCGCCGGCCCCCAGGAAGGAGGCATAGGTGGAAATGAGGGTGTTGGCCGTGTTCTGAGAAAAGCAGAGCAGGAAATTGGCAAAAAACGCACAGGTAAAGCCCCGATTCCAGATGCTGTGTTTTTCCGTTTTCGTCATGCCGGAGCCCCCCGGATCAAATGATTATGTAACCTCAAAGATACCATGGCCCGCCTCATCCGTCAAGATGCGCAGCGCCGGAGATAGGTCACGACGTCGCAGCGGGGGCAGTCCTCCCCCACCCGGGCAGCGTCTGCTCCGGGGGCCGTTCCCTCCAGCAGGCCCCGTTCCCCGGCCCAGGAAAGGGCGGCAGCGTACCAGGGGTCGGAGGCAGGGTCCTTTCCGCCGGTCACCGTCCGCCAGAGAAAGGTGAGGATGTGGGCATAGGAGCAGGTCTGGCCGGGGCCGAACAGCTGCCGGCCCTCTCCGTCCGCACCCGTGCCGTTGGTGATCCCCTGCTCCACCGCCCACAGCACCGCGTCCCGGTACCAGGCCCCCTCCGCCACGTCGGCGAAGGGGTTGTCGGCCCCTGCCGGGGCCGGGCAGCCCATGGCCCGCCAGAGGAAGGTGACCACCTGTCCCCTGGTGCAGGTGTCCCGGGGGGAGAAGGTATCCTCTCCGGTGCCCGCGGTCACTTTGTTTTCATAGGCCCACAGGACCGCCTCATAGAAATAATCGCTCTCGGACACGTCGGCAAAGGGGTTCACCGGATGCTTCCGCTCCGGCCGGAGCTTCCTGTACTGCCCCGGATCCTCCGGCGACCGGGCCAGGAGCCAGAGGACGCCGTCCTCCGTAGCCCGGAGCCCGTAGATGCGGCCCTCGTCGCCCTCCAGGTCAAAGACCTCCTCCGTCGTTCCGTCGGCGGGATCGTAGACGAGGATATGCCGGGAATCGTTGAAAAACAGGCGTCCGTCCCAGAGGCAGAGGCCGGAGAAGGCGCCGACCCAATAGCTCCCCGTCTCCTCCAGCACGGGCCAGGTATCCCGGAAGGACCAGACCGCCGTCTCCCCGCCGCTGCTCCAGGAGTGCCTGACGAGGGAGACGACCTGGTTCTGTCCCTCGCCCTCCGCACGCAGGAGCCAGAGGGTATCGGCGTCCGTGAAAATCAGGGGCGCGTCCATGTCCGACCAGAGGGCAGCGTCGTAGCGGGTGTCCGTGCAGAGGACGGAGCTCTCCCAGCCGCTGTGCTTTTTCCCTCGCTCCCGCACTTCACCGTCGCTGAGAAGGAAATACGTGTGTTTGGCCCGGCCCAGCCTGTCGGGGCGGGGATCGTCCCAGGTCACGTCCGCGTGATACCAGCTGCCGTCCAGCTCCACCAGGTTCCAGCGGTGGACCATGGCTTCGCTGGCCGTCGTGCGGCAGGGGACGCCGCAGCCCTCCAGAAGGGCCTGATAGGCCCGGGCGTATCCGTCGCACACGGCGACGCCCAGCACCAGCGCGCCGTATGCGGTGTAGGAGGCCTCCGCCGCCGTACCCGTCTTTTCCCCGGGATCGTAGGCCACGTTCGCGGCCAGATAATCGTGCAGTACGATAGCCTTCTGCAGATCGTCCATGCCCGGCAGCAGCGTGCGCCGAAGCACGTCCTCCACGGCGGCGGCATAGGCCTCCCGTTCCGCCGTGCCCATGCCCTCCCGGTAATAAAGCTCCACGCGGCTGACGCCGCGGGAATCCATACCGTAGCTCACGGCATGGTCGAAAAAGAAAAGGTCCGGCTCGTCGTAGATGATGTCGAACAGGGCGGAGACGCTGTCGAAGCTGAGCTTCCAGGCGCTGAGGTCCGCTTCCGTCCGAAATTCCCCGATGGCCTGCTCCAGCGCCTCCAGAGCGCTCTCCTCGGCTGCGGTGAGGGCGTCAGACGCCGGGGCGGCCAGGACTGCGGCGGGCAGGCACAGGAGCAAAAGCAGCGCCGCCAGCATCGCGGCAAAAGTCCTTTTCATATCGTTCCCTCCTCGGGCCGCCCTCCGGCGGCCGACGGTCACGCTCATTATATCAGACGCGCTATCCCCGTCAAGGCAAACAAATTGCGCTTCTCCCTTGCATTATGGAGATTGGCGTGATAGAATGAGCATAATCCACAAAAAGGCGCCGTTTCCGTTCCGCGGTTTGGTGCCACTTTCCACAGGTTAGTAAGAAATAATATAAATATGGAGGAATCTGACATGGCGAAAAAAGCTGTCACCAGCGACATCCTGAACATCGTCCCCATCGACCTCAGCTACCTCAACGACCGGGGCATCACCGAAGACTGCCTGGCGGGCAAGACCGCGGTGGTCACCGGCGGCGCCAGCAACGTGGGTCTGGGCTATGCCCGCGCCCTGGCCTGGTGCGGCGCCAACGTGGTCGTGGCCGACCTGAATGAGAAGGCCGGTGTCGAAACCCAGCGGGTCATCAACGAGGAGAACGGCCGCGACTGCTGCATCTTCGTGAAGACCAACGTCACCCAGCAGGCGGATATCGACAACCTGGCTGCCCAGGCCTTTGCCAAATTCGGCAAGGTGGACATCCTCCTCAACAACGCCATGAACATGCGGCTCAACGGCCCCATGCTCTCCAGCCCGGTGGAGGACCTGGTCTCCTCCTTCGAGATCTCCGGCAAGGGCGTCATGATGGCCTGCAAGGCCTTCGTGCCCGGCATGATCGAGCGGGGCTACGGCGTCGTCACCTACTCCGCCACCCAGTTCCACTACCTCCCCGGCATGGCCGGAGGCACCATCTACACCGCCGGCAAGGCGGCCGCCACCAGCCTGGTGATGAGCCTGGCCAACGAGGTAAAGGGCAAGGGCGTCTACTGCTTCTGCCTGACTCCCGCCGGCATCGGCCGCATCGACTTCTCCAAGCTGCCCCCCATGCCCGAACCCAAGCCCGGCGATCCCCCGCGTCCGAAGTTCGATCCCAGCAAGATGCGCCGGATGATGGGCATGCCCGGCTTCGACGGCATGATCCCCCCCGAGGCGGGCGGCGCCGGCATGGTCTACAGCATCCTGAACGCCGAGAAGCTCCACGGCTCCGGTTTCCTGATTTCCGACGCTTTCCGCGCCATGGACTTCCCCTATCCGGTGCCGGAGACTGCGCCCAAGGGCACCAGCAGCGGACATAAGCTCTCCGACATGGAGATGACCATGGTCTTCTGCACCAAGGGCCCCGCCTTCGACGGACCCGAAAAGGCTCCCTCCTTCGGAGCTCCTCCCGCCGGCGGCGGACAGCAGTTCTGATATGACCCACTCGCTGCGGCGCACTTCGGTGCGCCGCAGCTTTTTGTGCCGAAACGTACAGCCGCCGGTCCCCGGAGAGGGGACCGGCGGCCGGTTCGTTCGGATCAGGCGGCGGGGGATACGGAGATGATGTGGGGGTTGGGGCCCTCGTACCAGTAGAGGAAGCCGGTGAGGTCGACCACGTCGCCCACCTTCAGCTGCTTCACAGCCTCGTAGACCTCGGTGCCCGCGCCGCGGAGATAGGACTCCACGGTGAAGCTGTAGGTCGCGCCGTTCACGGAGACGTTGAAATAGAGGTCGTCCCC
>JAFXUU010000096.1 GCA_017524845.1 Oscillospiraceae bacterium | reverse complement strand
GGGGACGGAATGGGTGAGCCACACGTTGCCGCCGATGACGCAGCCGTCGCCGATGACGGTACTGCCCCCCAGCACCGTGGCCCCCGCGTAGATCACCACGTTGTCGCCGATATCCGGGTGCCGCTTGATGCCCTTCACCAGGCTTCCGTCGGGATTCACGTCAAAGCTCTTCGCGCCCAGGGTCACGCCCTGGTAGAGCTTCACGTGGTGCCCGATGGTGGTGGTCTCGCCGATGACGACGCCGGTCCCGTGGTCGATGAAGAACCAGGGGCCGATGGAAGCGCCGGGGTGGATGTCGATGCCCGTGTTTCTGTGGGCGTATTCCGTCATCATCCGGGGCAGGATGGGGATCCTCCGGAGATAGAGGCAGTGGGCGATGCGGAAGATGCTGATGGCCTCGAAGGCGGGGTAGGTGAGCATCACCTCGTCCGTGCTCTTGGCCGCGGGATCCCCCATGTAGGCAGCCTCCACGTCCTTATCCAGCACGTCCTTGATGGCGGGGAGCTCCCGCAGGAGGTCCAGGGCTTCCGCTTCGCAGGAATCCGCCCCCGGCAGCACCAGCCGAAGGGCCTGCTGAAGCAGGACGAAGGCGGTCTGCAGGCTGAGGACCCGGGTGTCGGAATGGCGGCGGCCGTCCTTGTCGCCGCTGAATATGTGGGGGTACATGGCCACCCGCAGGTGGAACAGCAGTTCCTCCGTGAGCTCCTTCAGCCCCGCGTAGGAACCGGTCTTCTCCTCCCGGCCCGCCAGCTCCGCCGCGGTGTCCAGGATCGTCTGATGCAGATTCTGAAAATTCCCTTCCATAGGTAAGCCTCCCTTTTTTTCGGACCCGGCGGATCACGGGATACTGTCAATATATGCGAGCCGGGGCGGCCTGTCAACAAAAACCTGCTGCGGCACGCGCCGCCCCCTTTGCAAGCCGGGGTATTCTGTGTTAAACTTGGATAAAATGAGAAAACAGCATCCCCGGATGCATAAAGAAAGGATGAAACCGATGGGCTCCAAATATTCCCACGTCTTCTCTCCCATCCGTATCCGCGGCGTCGATTTCAAAAACCGCATCGAGCTGGCGCCGCCCTCCCTGAACCTCTGCAGTCCCGACCATCTGGTGACGGACGCCTTTGTGGACCTCAACCGCTCCATCGCCTACGGGGGCGCGGCCATCCTCAGCGTCGGCAACGTGATGGTGGACATCAGCGAATGCAAAAACGAGGAGCTGCAGCTGGATCTGAGCAGCGACGACTGCATCCTGCCCATGAGCAAGTTCGCCCTCATGTGCGAGGGCTTCGGGGCCCACGCCTCCCTGGAGATCAACCACGGCGGCAAGGACAGCCAGTTCTCCCGCACCGGCAAGCCCGCCTACGCCCCCAGCTCCTACTATTCCTCCTGGGAGCTCCAGAGCGCGAAGCAGATGGGCCGGGAGCCCCTCAAGACCATCGAAATGAGCGTGGAGAAGATCCACGAGACCGTGGAGAAATACGGGCAGGCGGCCCTGCGGGCCAAGAAGGCGGGCATGCGCATGTGCATGATCCACTGCGGCCACGCCAACCTCATCAGCCAGTTCTCCAGCCCCCTCTACAATTTCCGCACGGACGAATACGGCGGCAGCCTGGAGAACCGCACCCGCTTCACCCTCGAGGTGCTGGACCGGGTCCGGGAGCTCTGCGGCGAGGATTTCGTCATCGAGGCCCGGGTCTCCGCCGACGAGATCAAGCCCGGGGGCATGGCCTATGAGGAGACGCTGAAATACATCGCCCTCATCAAGGACAGGATCGACATCCTCCACGTCTCCGCGGGCATCCACGGGGAATTCGAATACATGAAATACTGGTGGCAGAACTACATGATGGACCGGGAATACAACGTCCACTATGCCGCCGCCATCAAAAAGGAGTTCCCCGATCTCCTCATCAACACCGTGGGCTCCATCATGAGCATCGACCGGGCGGAGGAGATCATCGCCTCCGGCAAGGCGGACTTCGTTTCCATGTGCCGCCCCCTGCTGGCGGACCCGGAGATGCCCCGGAAGTACGCCGAGGGCCGGGAGGAGGACCATCGCCCCTGTCTGCGCTGCCAGTGCTGCGCCGGGCCGGAGCACCGGGCCATCACCTGCGCCGTCAACCCCTTCCTGGGCCGGGAGCGGGAATTCCCCCTGGGGAAGGTGACGAAGGCCGGGGAGAAGAAGCGCTACGCCGTGGTGGGCGGCGGCCCCGGCGGCATCACCGCCGCTCAGATCCTCTGCGCCCGGGGGCACGACGTCACCCTGTATGAGAAGTCCGGGAGGCTGGGCGGCGCCCTGTACTACGCGGCCCTGCCCTCCTTCAAGCAGGACATGGCGGACTACGTGAAATACCTCGTCCGCCAGGCCTATAAGTGCGGCGCGAGGATCCTGCTGAACACGGAGGCCACCCGGGAGCTTTTGGAGAAGGAGAAGTACGATGGGGTCATCGTGGCCATCGGCGCGGATCCCCTGGTGCCGGAGCTGCCCGGCATCCGCCTGCCCCACGTCCACTGGGCCCCGGAGGCCGACGCAGGGGAGAAGCCCTGCGGCCAGAGGGTCGTGATCGTGGGCGCGGGGGCCGTGGGCCTGGAGGCCGCCATCGACCTGAAGAAGGCGGGGAAGGACGTCACCGTCATTGAGATGCTGGGCAGCTACGCCAGCCTGCAGAAATCCGCCCACGGCGGCGCCGCGGAGTTCCTCGCCCTGGTGGAGGAGCTGAAGCTGGACGTGCGGCTGAACCACAAGCTGCTGGAGGTCACCCCGGAGGCGGTGCTCTGCGAGAACACGGCCACCGGCGAAAAGCTGAGCATCCCCGCGGATACCGTGCTGCTGGCCATGGGCGTGCGCGCCCGCTGGGCGGAGGCCGACGAGCTGCGCCGGGCCTGCCCCGAGACCAGCTCCTTCCTGGTGGGCGACTGCCTCTATGTGGGCAGCAACGTCTCCGCCGCCACCTCCGGCGCCCTCTCCGCCGCAGGATATATGTAAGGCTGCGGGCAAGCGCGCAGATTTTGCGTATCCCGCCGTATTCCGTATTGCTATTCTCCGGCAAAGCTGGTATACTGGAGCCGTAGATATCAGATACAACAGAAAAGAGGATGCGTTATGAACAAACAGGAGCTCATCAGGAAGATCGCGGCCGACGCAGAGCTGACCCAGAAGCAGGCCGCCGCTGCTCTGGAAAGCGCCGTTGCCGCCATCAAGGAAACCGTCGCTGCCGGCGACAAGGTCCAGCTCATCGGCTTCGGGACCTTCGACAGCAAGAAGCGGGAAGCCCGCAAAGGCCGCAATCCCCGCACCGGCAAGACCGTGAAGATCGCCGCCGCCACGACGCCTGTTTTCAAGGCGGGCAAGGCGTTTAAGGACGAGGTCAATAAGTAAGCCATCGATCGATGGATGAAATCCCGGGTCGCTCCGCGCGCACCCGGGATTTTTCCCGGGGAGCTGTCCCGCTTTGACAGATAAGCATGAAATTACAGCACCGCGCCGCGGGAGAGATTTGACATTCGCCGCGCCCCGGTCTATAATACAGCAAAGGAAGTGTTTGCCGATGAAGATCGAGAGCCAAAAGGCGGAGGAAGCGGCCGTCCTGGCCGCCGCGGAGGCCATGTGCGCCGCCGCCAGGACCGCGCCGAAGGCCTGCGGGATCGATACGCTGGACAGCGCGATCCTCACGGGGGAGGACAAGGCCGCCCTCAGCGCCGAAATGCGGCGCATTGCTGAGCTGGATGGGGATACCTTCTTCATCCGGGACGCGGACAACGTGGATCAGAGCCTGGCCGTGGTCCTCATCGGGGCCGACGACCGGCCCAGGGGCGTGGACCGGGTCTGCTCCCTCTGCGGCTGGGACGGCTGCGGCGACTGCGTGAAGCACGGCGGCAAGTGCATCATGAACAGCGTGGACCTGGGCATCGCCGTGGGGAGCGCGGTCTCCCTGGCGGCGGATCTGCGCATGGACAACCGGGTCATGTTCACGGCGGGCAAGGCCGCCGCTTCCCTGGGGCTGCTGGGGGAGAAAAAGCTCATTTTCGGCATTCCCCTGTCCGTGAGCGGGAAGTCCCCGTTTTTCGACAGGAAATTCAATCGCTGAGCTAACGGACGCATGGCTGCCTGAGGGCGGCTGATTATATAGATTATATAAAGGAGGAAGGATCATGGGAAAGTTCGTAATCAAGACGGGTAAAACGGGCGTTCGCTTCAATCTTCTTGCCGGCAACGGCCTGGTCATCGGCACCAGCGAGATCTACAAGTCCGAGGCCAGCTGCCTCAACGGCATCGACAGCGTCAAGCGCTGCTGCGTCGGCGGCGTCCAGGACCTGACGGATGAGAATGCCGCGGCCGTCAAGCATCCGAAGTTCGAGGTCTATCAGGACAAGGCAGGGGAGTTCCGCTTCCGCCTCAAGGCCCGCAACGGGGAGATCATTCTGGCCTCCGAGGGCTACAAGGAGAAGAAGAGCTGCCTGGGCGGCATCGAGAGCGTGAAGAAGAACGCGCCCGATGCGGAGACCGTCCGGGAAGAGTGAGTTCTGAGAATCAAACCGGGGAGCGGGTGAAAGCCCGCTCCCCGGTGGTTTTTATTCGCATCGAACCGTCCGCTTTTTGGCGGAAGGGGGGATCTTCCCCGCCTCGACCCGGACGGTCGTCTCCGGGAACGCCTTTTCCAGCAGGGGCAGCGCGTCTCCCGGCGCGCCCTCCACCGTCACCGTCAGCGTCCCGCCTTCCGTGCGGGCCTCATAGTCCAGCACCGTGTCCAGGCCCAGCAGCAGCTCGTCCAGGGCATAGACGGAGACGGGTTTCCGCAGCTCCGATACCCGGCCCAGGATCCGGTCCAGCCGCGGGCCGGGCCGCCCGCAGGGGCAGGTCCCCGGCAGGAGGCGGCTCACGTCGCCGGTGCGGTAGCGCTCCAGGGGCATAGCCTCCCGGCGCAGGGTGGTGAAGACGATCTCGCCCCACTGCCCCTCCGGCAGCGCTTCCCCCGTATCCGGGTCCACGATCTCCACCAGGAGCTCGTCGGCCCGGATATGCTGTCCCAGCAGCAGGGGACACTGCACCGCGAAGCCCAGCCCGCTCTCCGTGAGCCCGTAGTGGGAAAAGACCTTCGTCCTCCACAGGCGCTCGACGGTCTTCCGTCCGGCCTCGGAGACGTAGTCCCCGCTGAGGAGCACGCTCTTCGGCCGCAGCTCCGGGGTCAGGAGGGCCAGCTTGCGCAGCTGCACGGGCAGACCCACCAGGCAGTCCGGCCGGAGGGCGCGGAGGGCTTCCGCGGTCTCGCCGTAGTCCGTCGGCAGACAGAGCAGGGAGGGGCGCGCGCCCAGCTCCCGCAGGCCCTCCTCCAGCAGCCTTCCCAGGCCGCCGGGCGCGGCGCTCCCCAGGAGGATGGCGACCCGGTCCCCCGGACTGCAGATGTCTCCCATCCCGTCCCGGAAGAAGTCCGCCGTCCGCCGCAGGTCCCCCTCGGTGAAGTAGAGGCGCTTGCGCTTCCCGGTGCTGCCGGAGGTCTCCAGCGTGACGATCCGGGCGATCTCCCCGGCGCCCGCCTTCACGTAGCGGTAGCCGTGGTCGGCGAGGTCCTCCGCCGTGGTGAAGCCCGTCATTTGTCCTCCAGCGCGGCTTCCACCTCGGCCATGCGGCCCTCGGCCAATTCCTCGGAGATGAAGACCTTGCCGCACTTGGGGCAGACGGGGACCTCATGGCTGAAGGAGCGGTTCATGTATTCGAAGACGACCGCCTTCTTCACCAGCGTTTCCCCGCATTTGAAGCATTTCCAGTTCATGCCGTCCACTGCTCGCGCCTCCCTCAGCGGATCTCCGCGCCGCGCCACTTCATCCGGTGGCTGTACACCGCGGCGACCTCGAAGCTGTTTTCGTCGCCCTCCCCGGAGGGCCGGTACTGCACCCAGTAGGTGACGACGCTCTTGACGAGGCTGGCCAGTCTCCACCCGTCGTCCCCGATGAGCTTGTCGCCCCCGGTCTCCGCGTGCCAGACGGCCTCCTGCAGGTCGGCGACGCTCACCAGCGTCCGCTCCATCTTCTCCCGCAGCTCGTCGGGGATGGCCAGACGGAGGGCGTCCCAGGGCTGCGTCTCCGGCGTGAAGTCCACGTCCCATTCCTCCTTCAGAAGCTCCTGCTTCAGCACCAGGGCGTTATGCCGCTTTTCCAGAATGGAGGGAAGGGGTCCCTCCTCCGAGCCGAAATAGGTCTCCAGGATGTGCCGGCATTCCTTGCCCCGGGTGCGGAATACCTCCCGGCAGTTGATGCAGTAGACCACGTAGGGCGCTTCGGCCCCGGCGGCCGCCTCCTCGCCGAAGCGTTGGAAGAGCTCGGGATTGGGCACCTGGATGTGCCCGCCGAAGCCGCAGCAGCGGCTGCCGCCCCCGATCTCCGTAAGGGCCGTTCCGGCGGCGGCGGCCAGGTCCCGCACGGCCCCGCGCAGCTCGCTGTCCTCCCGGGCGGCGCAGGGATCGAAGACCGCGGCCTCCCCGAAGCTGGGCTCCGCGGGCTGCAGCCCGGCCTCCGCCATCTTCCGGTAGAGGGAGACCAGGGGGATCTCCGGCAGGTATTCCCGCAGGGTGCGCTCGCAGGTGGCGCAGGCGTAGACGAGGGTGGGCTTCCCCAGGCGCTCCCAGTCGCCGCGGAGCCGGTCGATATTGCTCTGCAGCCGCTCCAGGTCCCCGGCCCAGAGGGCGGGCACGCCGCAGCAGCCCAGCATCAGGCCGGTATCGCCGCCGGTGGCCTCCTGCAGGAAGCGGTAGGCCTTCTTCACCAGCCCCGGGGCGGACATGCCCAGGCGGCAGCCGGGGAAAAAGGCGTAGGAACAGGTTTCCTTCCCCTTCGGAGCCAGGGCCGCGGCGGCCTCCCCGGCGGAGAAATCCATCTCCCGCAGCCAGAAATCGTGAAAAGCCTTCGGCCCGGTATTGCGGCGGAATCGGTCCGAGCGGGAGAGCATGAACATGGCCCCCAGGTTGGCGTTCGTGGGGCAGACGGCGTTGCAGCGGCCGCAGTTCGTGCAGGAGTAGGTCTGGCGCACCAGGCTCTGGGTGGCGATGGGCGGCGCTGCGGCGGAATCGGCGTAGGCCTCCCGGGCGAGACCGTGGGGCTTTTTCCGGTAATGCTGCAGCATGATACAGCTGTCGATGCAGTCGGTGCAGTCGCACTTCATGCACCTGGCCGCCTCCGCCATGGCCCCGGCCTCCGTCTCCGTTTCGGAAGGGGCGGCAGGCTCGACGCCGCGGTGGCTCACGTATCGGTCGCAGTGGGCCGCGTGCTCGTGGGGGAGGATGGGGTCCGCCCGCCCGGTCATGAGGAAGGCTTCGATCACCTTGCTCGCCTCCGGGCCCATGGCGATGCCCTCCATGAGGCTCCAGCCCGCGCAGGGTCCGCCGGAGAAGTATTTGCCGCCCTCCAGGCGGAAGCCGCCCTCGCCGGTGGCGAAGTATACCGCGTCGAAGGGCGCAAGCTCAGCCTCCGTGACTTCATGCTCGAACACAAAGCTGCAGAAGCCCTCCTTCACGGCGGAGAACTGGAAGCGGAACTCCTCGTCGTATTCCCCGAAGCGGGGATCGTCCCGCAGGGAGCCGCCCCAGCCGGGCAACCTGTCGAACACGGTGACCGCGTATTTCTTCAAAGCCAGGTTCAGGGCGGCGGAGAGGCCGCAGGCCCCCGCGCCCACCACGGCGACGGTCTGGGTGCGGGGGGGCACGTTGTAGCCCTCCGCCTTCTTCCGGGCGAAGCGGATGGCCGCCTTCTCCAGCCCGGGGATGTCCACGGCGCCGCCCAGGTCCGCGCGCTGGCAATGCTCCCGGCAGGGAGCGGGACACAGGTCCGCCACCACGGCGGGGAAGACCACCGCGGTCTTATAGGCCTTCCAGGCCGCGTTCCAGCGGCCCTTCTCGCATTTTTCGGCAAAGCCCCGCACGTCCAGCCCGAAGGGGCACGCGCAGGCGCAGGAGGCGGGCTCCCCGTTGAAGCAGGAGCCGGTGAACTGTGTGAAATCCGTTAGCTGCATAAGCGGATCCCTCCCGGGACGGCAGATTGTTGATGATACCGTATTGTACCACAGAAGCCCCGGCTTTACAAGCAGCCGGGGAGAAGCGCGCCGCCGATTGATTTTCGCCGCCCGCCTGTGCTATACTCGGAAAAAAGCAGCGCGAAGGGCGCGGAAAGGCGGGACCCCATGAAAGCGTATGACAGGCAGTATATCGGCGGCCGCTGGACGGAGGGCCGGGGCGAACGGACCCTGGAGGACCGGGACCCCTGGTCCGGGGAGCTCCTGTATACCTACCGCTCCGCCGGAAGGGCGGACGTGGACGAAGCCTACGCCGCGGCGAAGGCCGCGCAGAGGTCCTGGGCGGCCCTGCCTCCCTCCGGGCGGGTGGACGCCATGGAGCGTCTGTATCGGGTCATGCGGGAGGAGGCCCCGGTCATGGACGAGTGCCTCCTGCGGGAAAACGGGGCCACAGCCCCCAAGCGCGCCTACGAGGTGGGGGACAGCGCCCGCTTCGTGCGCTATTTCATGGCCTTTCCCCAGATGGCGGAGGGGCGCATCCAGCCCTCGGATACCCCCGGCCAGTGCAACTATGTGTTCCGCAAGCCCCGGGGCGTCGTCACCGTCATCGCCCCCTGGAACGTGCCCTTCATCCTGGCCCTGCGCAGCGTCCTCCCGGCCGTCGCCGCGGGGAACGCGGTGGTGCTGAAGCCCGCCTCGGACACCCCGGCCTCCGCCTTCGTAATCGCGGAGATCTTCGAGAAGGCGGGCCTGCCCGCGGGGCTTCTGAACGTGGTGGCGGGCAGCGGCAGCGAGATCGGGGATTATCTGGTGGAGCATCCCCTGAGCGACATGGTCTCCTTCACCGGCTCCACGGAGGTGGGCCGGCGGATCGGGCGGCTGGCCGGGGGCGCCGTGCGGGACGTTTCCCTGGAGCTGGGGGGCAACAACAGCATGCTCCTCCTGGAGGACGCGGACCTGGAGCGGGCCGCGGACCGGGCAATCTTCGGCGCCTATTTCCACCAGGGCCAGGTCTGCATGAGCCTCAACCGCATCATCGTCACGGAGAAGAATTACGCCGCCTTCTGCGAGCTCTTTGCGGAAAAGGTGAAGGCCCTGAAGGCCGGGGACCCGGCGGATCCGGAGACCTTCGTGGGCCCCCTCATCAACGCCGGACAGGTCCGGCATTTCAACGAGCTGATGGAGGATACCCTCCGGGCCGGAGCGAAAGCCCTGGTGCGGGGGAGGACCGAGGGGAACCTGGTGACCCCCTGGCTCCTGGCGGACGTGGACAACCGCATGCCCGCCGCGCAAAACGAGATCTTCGGCCCCGGCGTGAGCATCCTGAAGGCCGGGGACGAAGCCCAGGCGATCGCCATCGCCAACGACACCCTCTACGGCCTCTCCAACAGCGTCTTCGGCAGGGACGTGTATCACGCCATGAAGGTCGCCCGGCAGCTGGAGAGCGGCATGGTCCACGTGAACGACCAGTCCATCGGCGACGAAGCCCACGTCATGTTCGGCGCGGAGAAGCAGAGCGGCGTCGGCCGCTTCAACGGCCGCTGGGTGCTGGAGAAATTCACCACGGAGCAGTGGCTGGCGGTGAACGAGTGAGCGGGGAGAAGGAAACCGGGGCCGGTTAATGCGAAAAGTAAAGCAGGATGGTTTGTCCGCAAGGCGCATTTATCCAGCCCCGACTCAGCGGGGCAAAGCAAAAGAAGATGAAAGCTAGACAGCGGCAACCAATGGAGGCCGGTATCTCTGCCTCGTGTTCAATAAGTGATAAATGAGCTTCAGGAGCTTCCGGGCAACTGCAATGATAGCCTTCTTCTGACCGAGCTTAGGACGATGACTCCAGAACCATTCATGAAACGGTGAATGACGTGTTCTCACCGCAGCCCAAGCTGCCTGACACAAAATAGCTTTCACAAACCGATTCCCATGCATGGTCTTTCTGGATTTGACCTTTCCGGCGCTCTCATCATTGCGCGGCACAACGCCTGCCCAAGAACACAATCTTTCCGCAGACGAAAAATACTCTGGCGGTTCGGCACTGATTTCTGCTATAATCTCCATAGCGGACTCTTCATCGAAGCCGGGAACGGAGTCGATGATTGCTAACTCTTCTTGGTAGTGGGAGGAAAGCAAGCGCATGTCTTCGAGGATGCTGCGAACATCTTCTTGACAGGAGTCCACCTTGCGGAGCAGTTGCCCTAGCAGGCGCTGCTCCGCTTTTGTCAGGCTTCCACAGACCGCAGAGGCAACCTCTTCCGCAGACTTCTTCAATCTGCGCCCGTTCCTCTCCACATCCTGCATCCTCAACTCACCGGTGTCCTTCAGTACCTCCAGGAACTTTCTGCCCGTGACCGAGAGAATGTCCGACATAACGGAGGAAAACTTAAAGCCGTGCGCCTGAAGAAACTTCTCCAGGCGGTTCACATACCGGGCCCGCTCCTGGACGAAGATCCGATGCAGCCGTGAACATTCCCGCAGATCCCGGATTGCAATCGGTGGGACAAAGCTCTTCTCCAAAAGTCCATGCCGAAGCAAGGTTGCTATCCATTCCGCATCGGCCACATCGCTCTTCCGCCCGGGCAGATTTCGCATGTGGTTTGCGTTCACCACCCAGAGATTCTCCAGGTATCTTGTCTTCGTTTCCAGCATCTCATAGACGGGCATCCAATAGACTCCCGTGCTTTCCATCGCTACCGTGAAACAGTCATACTCCTCAAGCCATTTCGTGAGATTTTGCAGTTCCGCCTTTCTCGTCCCGAAGGTGCGCCGAATAATCTCCGGTTCCCCGTCAATGCCGCGCTGGATGCAGGCTTCGATCATGTCCCGGTGAACATCCAATCCGCAGCAGCAGTACAGTAATACGTCCATACCCACCTCCGCACAATTTAAGTAAATGCGGAGCCGGTCGCCTGACAAAGAGAGTTTAATGCACGCAATCCATCTTGCAATTCTGTGTACTCAAAGGCGACCTTTAACCATGTTCTATAACAGACGCACTCTTGGTGGCAAACCGTCCCCCGGCCTTGCTCCGCAGCGCCAGTCTACCACCTTTTCATCCATTGTGTGCGTGGCTTTTTCGCCGCTTCGTGCGGTGTTCCTGATCACACAAAATCATACCAAAAAAGAAGAACGTCTCCGGGCGAAAAGCCCGGGACGTTCTTCCTTTTTCAGAGGGTCTGGAGCAGAAAAGCTCCGTTTCGTCATTTCACAGGACTGCCGGAATCATCCGGCGAAGCCCGCGCCTCAGGGGATCAGCAGGGTCTGGCCGACGTAGATCATCCGGGGATTCCGGATGACGTCGGTGTTGGCGTAATAGATGTCGCCCCAGCGGAAGCCGGTGCCGTAGAACCGCCTGGCGATGCCCCACAGGGTGTCGCCGGGCATGACGATGTAGACCTGGCCCACAGGCTCGGCAGCGGGCGCGGGCTCAGGCTCGGCAGCGGGCGCGGCGGGGGCAGCCGGTCCAGCTTTGCCGGGGAAGGCGGAGAAGGGCTGGGTGCCGGGGAGGCTTGCAAAGTTGCCCGGAGCTGCCTTCTCAAGGAGAAGGAGCATGTTCCCGTCGTCCAGCCGCAGATAGTGCTCGCCGAAGCCTTCGACGCTGTAGAACTCACCGGCCTTCAGGGTGAAATCCGTGGCCGCGCCCTGATAGTACAGGGTCGCGTCCTGGTTGAAGCTGACGACGCCGTCGGGATCGAACCAGAAGCCGTACTCGATGCCGGTGCCGTAGCCGATGGAGGCCAGATCGAAGGACGTGTACAGGTCGCCCACGCCGGCGGCCGTCATGGTCAGGCTCGTCCCATTGTAGGTGGCGTCCGGCGTGACGGTCACGCAATCGGCAGCGTCGGGAGCCGCCAGAGGCGTGAGGATCTTGAGGTACTTGGCGGTGACGAGGTAGGCGTGGTCCACGGGAGCGTTGAAGTCGAAGGGGACCTCCGCATAGTCGTTCCAGGTGACCCAGCCGTCGAAGACGTAGCCCTCCCGCTCGGGAGCCTGCACCGGCGCGGGCGTCCCGCCCTCGGGGATATACTGGGTGTTGATGACGTCGAAGTTGTCAAAACCGGTGCGGAAACGGACCAGCCAGTTGTCTTCCACGTACATCTTCTGGCCGTCGAGGGTGTAGTAGACGAAATCCAGGGTCTTGTCGGCGTTGATGGTGACGATGAGGCCCTTGTTGAAGATGCTGGCGGAGCCCTTGCCCGGGCCGGTATACTCCGCGTCGGAGGTACAGCCCGCGCCCATATAGGTGAAGTTCAGGGTGCGCATATTTCCTGCGGCGTCCACGCGGATCTCGTCGCCGGGGAATCTGGGCACGTAGTAGCTGTCGTCGTAGTCGCTGTGGTTGTGGCCCCAGAAGAAGATGATCTCATGGTCGTCGCTGTACTTGTTCAGCACGTCGATGACGTCCACGGCGTGGGGGGCATAGCGGGTGTTGTACCAGAAATGCAGCGGGAAGTGGGTCAGGATGAAGATGGGGGTATCCGTGGGCGCGGTAGAAAGCCACTCGTCCAGCTTGGCGATGTCTTCTTCCATATAGTCGTTTTTGGACTGGGTGGAAACGCAGCTGCCCGCGCCGAAGCAGTAGATGATGTAGTCGTCGGTCACGAGGCCTTCGCCCACCTGGCGCAGCCGCTGGGCGGACTCATAGTTGGCATACTCCTTCAGATAGTTGCCGCCGGCAGTGGGGAACCACTCGTGATTGCCCAGGGTGTAGATGGCGTCGCCGACCTTGCCGTCGGCGATCAGGCCGTCCACGTAGTCCATGACCGAGCCGGTCCAGGTCCAGAAATCCTTGGCGTTGGAGGCATAGGCGGAGCCCATGTCGCCGCAGAAGCCGATGGCGTCGATATAGCCCACGCCGGAGTTTTCCAGCCAGGTCTTCAGATTCATGTTGTCGCCGTCCTGATAGTGGACGTCGGAGGTGAAGGCCAGAGTGATGGACCCGTCGGCATTCTTCACCGCAGCGCGGCGCACCGTCTCGGGAGCGGGGAATACGAGCTCCTCCGCCGGCGCGGGGGCGGGGGCGCTTCCGGCCTCCCTGGCGAAGAGCAGGATCGTCGCCGCGCCGTCGGCGGAGGCGGCCAGACCGAAGCTCGCGCCGTCGAAGCTCAGGTAATACTTGCCGTCGTGAAGAATGGCGGCCTGGCTCCCCGCGTCATAGACGAAGGTGCGGAGCATGCTCTCGTCCCAGGTAAAAAGCCCGCCGGAGCTGGCAAAGACGAACTGACCGGGGGTGCCCGCGCTTCCCAGATGGTCTGCGCCGTCGGGGACCCAGACGGCGTCGGCGTCCGCCGAGGCGACGGAGCCGCCCTCCGCCGAGACCTCCGCAGCGCCTGGGGCGCTGTTCGCGCCGGCGCAGGTCATGGCGTAATACTTGCCGCCTGCCTCCGCGACGATCAGGTACTCATACCCCGCCTCCAGAGCGTCCGCCCTGGTGAAGGGGCCCTCCGCCGCGCCGACCGTGAACGTCCCGCCCACGAGCGAAACGACCAGGATGAGCGCCAGCAGAAGGGACCAAAGTTTTTTGCCGGTTTTCATGCTTTCTCTCCTTTTCTTATATTATTACATGGATACTTATCTGAAACAGACGCCGTTTTCCGGCGGAAACGCACGGCGAGCGCCGACGCACGAAAAGCGGGAGCACAATTCTGCCAATATTTTCCCGTTCATATGGCCGTGAATTGTTTAATATTACTAATGACTGCATTATAAAGCCTGAACGGGAAAAAGGCAAGACTTCGGGAGACAGTTTTCACCTGATAATTGTAATATTCCAACTCCGAATATAAGTATAGCTTACTATGCTGCTCATTCTTTCCCGGTACTGCGGGTGATCCGTTTTCTTCGGACGTCTGTTTCGCCTGCAGAACACGGAAAAAAGAACGGGGCCGCGAAGTCCGGGAGACGACGCTCCTTTCTTCACAGCCCCGATTTGACGGAAAAACCGGCGTTAGTCCTTCTGCTCCTCCAGCCGCTCCAGGATCAGCGGATAGCCGCCTGCGCCGTGCTGCAGACAGCGGTTCACCCGGCTGATGGTGGCGCTGCTGGCGCCGGATAGGCGGCCGACCTCATTGTAAACCAGGCCCCGGCGCAGCAGCTGCGCCACGTGGAAGCGCTGGGACATGGACTGCAACTCCGTGATGGTGCAGAGATCTTCGAAAAACCGATAGCACTCCTCCCGGTCCTTCAGGGCAAGAATGGCGTCGAACAGCTGATCGGCGGTTTCGGTATGCAGGTCGGACATGGCAGCTCCCTCGATTCACCGTAATAATGTGATATCATAATAGCACAGCCGCGCCGCCTTGTCAACGGATGGAAGCGGACGGAGACGGAAACGCCCCCGGCGCAGCCGCGCCGGGGGCGAAACCTCAGTTGTCGAAGGAGGAGTTCACGTCCTTGTTGTAGCTGCCGCTGTTGCCGCCGGAGAAATGGAGGATGTCCTTTTCCAGCTCGTGCACCAGCAGGGGGCTGTGCTTCACCCGCCGGGGCACGTAGACGAGGGTGCTCTTCCGGGTGTGGATCTGCTCGCCTCCCAGGAGGAAGCTCACGTCGCCGTTCAGCTCCTCCGGATGCTCCGGATCGCTGCCGATGAAGGCGATGAACTCGTCCAGGTCCTCGTGGACGTGCTCCTCGGGGCCGGTGTCGTTGGTGGTGTGGAACCACACGGACTCCGTGTAGGGCGCGCCGGGGAGCTTCTGCCCGTCGATCCACAGGAGGAAGGTGAGGAAGCCCGGCGGTGCGTCGGGGATGCGGCCGTCCACGGGGGCGTATTTCGTCACCCGGTAGCCGGCGTAGGTCCCGGCGGGGGCCCTGGCCTCGGCGGGGGACGCCGCGTAGGCGGGCGCGTCCACCTGCATCACGTAGTGGAGCAGGGGCTTTTTCAGTCCCGTGACGGCGCTTATGTTGTGGGCGCAGCCCCTGGGGACGAAGACGAAGCTCGTCTCCGAGAACAGCAGATGGTCGTTCTCGATCCGGAAATCCACCGCGGCGTTCAGGTCCTCGTAATGCTCCGGATCGCCCCCCACGAACATATGCAGCTCGTCCGTCTCATGGGCCACCAGACCCTCGGTGTGCAGATCGGAGACGATCCACTCCACGCAGCCGAAGAAGCTGCCGGGCACAACGCTCCCGTCGATGCACACGGCGCTGCGCAGGGCGTCTTGGGGCGTGCAGGGGAAGACCGGCGTCGGACAGCTCCCGCCCCGGGCAAAATATCGCTCGTACATGCTTGTTCCCTCCCGTTTCCGACCCGGCTCTCCCGGGTCTTATATGTTTTTAATTCTCAAAGCTGCGGGCAAAGCGGATGCCGCCCCGGTGCAGGGTGACCTCCAGCCTCGTCCGGTCCCCCCGCATGACGGACTGGGTCAGCTCGAAGACTTCGCCGCTGTCGCTGCGGGTGATGCGCTGGTGGCTGAAGCCGGCGCTGCCGGTCTTCGTCTCCAGCAGCTCCGCTTCGCTTTTGTCCAGGCGGATCGCTTCATAGGTGTCCGTGGCCGTGTCGGGCACGATGCCCCGCTCGAAGAGCAGGGAATAGAAGGAATGGGTCTCCAGCAGCTCCGGCGTGAGCCGGGGATAGATGTAGCGGGGATAGTAGGAGGTCTCCAGCATCAGGGGCACGCCGTCCACCAGACGGACGCGGGTGAAACGGTATACCTCCACGGTCTCGTCCCGCAGCTCCAGCAGCCGCCGGATCTCCGCGGAGGGACGGATGACCTCGAAGGACAGGAGCCGGGAGCCCGGCGTCCGCCCCATGGCGGTGGCCTCCGAGGTGAAGGAATAGATGTTTTCGCTGCGGCGGTGGAGCTTCGGCTCGGCCACGAAGCTGCCGCGGCCCTGCCGGCGAAGGATGAGCCCCTGTTCCTCCAGCTCTCCCAAAGCCTGCCGGACCGTGCTCCGGCTGATGCCGAAGCGGGCGCAGAGCTCCGCCTCCGAGGGGAGAAGATCCCCGGGCTTGAGGAGCCCGGAGGAGATGCAGCGCCGTATCAGGGAGGAAAGCTGCAGGTACAGGGGCAACCGGTCGTCCTCGGATAGGCTGGCCTCCAGGATCGGGTTCTGTTCCATGGTCCGCTCCTTCGATGTTCGGAATGACGCGCCCGGGGGCTGCATCATGCTTACTATACCCGAATCGCCGGGGTTTTGCAATTCAAACCGTATATTTTGGCAGATGCGGGGAAAAAACAATTGACATAAGGCAAAGGATATATTATGTTAGACATATGAGATGTTTGTAACAAGTTGAAGGTTGCAGAGAGGTGAATGAGGATGGAAAAGGTAAGGATCGGCATCAACGGCTTCGGCCGCATCGGCCGTCTGGCCATGCGCATCGCCGAAGAGCGGGAGGACGTGGAGGTCGTTGCGGTAAACGATCCCCAGCTGGATGCGGACTATATGGCCTATCTGCTGGAATACGATTCGGTCCACGGCAGATTCGGCAAGCCCTGCCGCGCGGAGGGCGCTTCCCTCCTGGTGGGCGGCCGCCCCGTCGCCGCCTACGGGCTCCGAAATCCGGAGGAGATCCCCTGGCGGGACGTCGGCGCGGAGTATATCCTGGAGGCCACCGGCGTCTTCACCACAGTGGAGAAGGCCCGGGCGCACCTGAGGGCCGGGGCGAAGAAGGTGGTCATCTCCGCCCCCAGCTCCGACGCGGAAATGTTCGTCTGCGGCGTGAACCTGGACAGCTACCGGCCCCGCGACCCGGCCATGGACGTGATCTCCAACGCGTCCTGCACCACGAACTGTCTGGCGCCTCTGGCGAAGGTGATCCACAGCCGCTTCGGCATCGAGCTGGGGCTCATGACCACGGTCCACTCCGCCACCGCCACCCAGAAAACGGTGGACGGCGCCTCCGGCAAGGACCGGCGCTCCGGTCGCAGCATCGTGGGGAACATCATCCCGGCCTCCACCGGGGCCGCCAGGGCCGTGGGGAAGGTGATCCCGTCCCTGAACGGGAAGCTCACCGGCATGGCCATGCGCATCCCCGCGGCGGACGTGTCTGTGGTGGACCTCACCTGCCAGCTTGTAAACGCCACCAGCTATGAGGAGATCTGCGCGGAGGTGCGCCGGGCCTCGCAGGAGGAGATGGCGGGCGTCATCGAGTACGTGGACGAGGACCTGGTCTCCGCCGACTTCATCGGCGACACCCACACCAGCATCTTCGACGCCCGGGCGGGCATGATGCTGGGGGACCGCTTCGTGAAGCTCATCGCCTGGTACGACAACGAGTGCGGCTATGCCGCCAAGTGCCTGGACCTCATGCGGTATGTCCGGGACGCGGAGGCAGGCTGATTTTTTGGGGGCAGCGGCAGAACAGCGGAGGCTTTTGCCTCCGCTGTTCTCATTTACAGGGCTTTGATGCTGTGGATGGAATAGGGCGTCTCCTGGTAGACGAAATAGTTGAGCCAGTTGGAATAGAGGAGGTTCGCCCCGGAGCGCCAGGTGCAGAGGGGCTCGCGGCTGTCGTCGTTTCCGGGGAAATAGTTTTCCGGCAGCTCGGGCTCCAGGCCGGCGGCCTTGTCCCGCAGGTATTCGTTTTTCAGGGTCTCCGTGTCGTATTCCGAGTGGCCGGTGATGAAGATCTGCCGCCCGCCGTCGTTGGACACGGCGTAGACCCCGGCCTCCTCGCTCTCCGCCAGGATCTTCAGCCGCGGCTCGGCGGCGATCTGCTCCCGCAGGACGGTGGTGTTCCGGGAATGGGGGGCCATGAACACGTCGTCGAAGCCCCGGAAGAGGATGGAGCCCCGGTGGGTCACCCGATGGGGATAGACGCCGGAGAGCTTCTTGTCCAGCAGCACCTTGTCGATGCCGTAGTGGTAGTAGAGGGCCGCCTGGGCGCCCCAGCAGATGTGGAAGGTGCTGTACACATGGGATTTCGTCCATTCCATGATACTGCACAGCTCCGGCCAGTAGTCCACGTCCTCGAAGGCCAGCTTCTCCACCGGCGCGCCGGTGATGACCATGCCGTCGAAATAGTCCTCCCGCACCTCCGCGAAGGACTTGTAGAAGGCCAGCATGTGCTCCGGGGCCGTGTGCTTCGGCACGTGTCCCACTGCCATCAGGTGCATCTCGATCTGCAGGGGGGTATTGCCCAGGAGCCTCGCCAGCTGCGTCTCCGTGACGATCTTGGTGGGCATCAGGTTCAGCACCAGGATCTGCAGGGGGCGGATGTCCTGGGTCTCCGCCCGGCGCAGGTCCATGGTAAAGATGTTCTCCTCCCGCAGGGTGCGGGCGGCGGGCAGATCGGCGGGGATACGAATGGGCATGGCGCTGCCTCCTTCCGTTGAAAACCGGGAGATCCCCCGCAAGGGATCTCCCGGCCGTATGGTTTCGATAAACGATCAGCTCCCAGGGAACGACGCTCGCCGCGGCCGGGACGCGGCACGGGAAAGCCTGCGCATGCAGCACATGCACATCCGCATCCGATCGGCGCTTCCGAGCCGGACAAATACCATCCGCCGTTCCCTCCTTTTCCCGGGTTCACCTTGAATCATAGCAGGGGACCCCGCCCCTGTCAAGAGACGGGAGGAAAAAACCTATAAATATCATAGGGAATTTACGCTCCGAAGCCGCCCTCCCGGTACCAGGCGATCAGCAGGTCCACCACGGCCCCGTAGCTCCGCACCCCCAGGGACTGGCCGTAGGACTTCAGCATGGAGTCATATACCTTGTCGGAGACCTCCGCCGCCTTCGTTTTAAACTGCGCCCAGTAAGCGTCGTTCGCCCGGATGTCCGCCCAGACCGCCTCGGGCAGGGCCTCTGCCGCGGCGTAATAGGCGTCGGGATCGACGCCGTAGAGGGCGTTGCCCAGGTGGATGAAGCCGAAGAGCCAGCCGGAATAGACGTAAGCCGGGCTGCCGCTCTCCGTGCAGGCCAGGATGGCGGCGAAATTGGCCTCCAGCTCCGAGGCGACGCCCCGCTGGTGGGCCATTTCGTGGGCGATGGTGGCGGGGATCAGGGCCGGGGGCGTGTCCACGTTGACGGTGGCCTCCCCGGTGTAGGGGAAATAAAAGCCCGTGTAGTTGAACCAGCTCATGAGCCGGGAATAGAAGGCCCGCTTGGGGGTGACGTCCCTGAGGGCGAGGAAGGGGAACCGCCGCTCCGCGCCCCGGTAGACGGAGGTAGCCTCGCCGAAGATCGCGTCCAGGGGAACGGAAAACTCCCCGTTTTCGTTCCGCTCCACCGTGTCCGCCGTCTCCCCCAGGCGGCGGGCAAAGAGGGCGGTGACGGCGGCCAGGGTCTCCGCCGTCTCCGGCCGGGTCTGCAGGCCGCTCCGGTCCTGAAAGCTCTCGCCCCGGTAGGAGGCCCCCAGGAGCAGGCACAGGAGGAGATAGAGGATGAGGACGACGGTCAGCAGCAGGCAGAGCCGCCGGAGGAAAACCGGCAGCCGGGGCTTCCTCCGGGCGACGCTCGCCGCCGTCCAGACGAGCCAGGCGGGGACGGCCAGGACCGCCAGGGTGCAGAGCAGCTCGGCCACGGAAAAGGGGAAGACGGAACAGACCCGGGCAAGCCCCTGGCGCAGGGGCAGCGTTCCCCCGGCCAGAGCGGTCATGACCGCCTTATTGCCGGAAAAAAGGTGAAAAAGCAGGATCAAAACCGCCGGAATGAGGAGCAAAACGAAATTTTTTTTCAAAATTTTCGTGAAAAACACCCCCCACTAGATATTGAGGCAAGTATACCCGGTTTTTCGGATAACTTCAATCCCTAGGTTCTGGCAGCCCGGAGGTTGGCATAAAATGGAATGGTTACAAAGGGTTACGAAGCCCTTGGGCAAAAATTACAGATTGACAACAGAAAATGGATGGTGTATTGTGTGGAAGCCAAAATCGACAGGATTCGAATTGAGGTTATGACGATGCTGCGAAGAACATGTAAGCTGTTGAGCACGGTGCTGGTCCTGGCGCTGGCCCTCAGTATTTTAGCCCTTCCCGCGTCCGCCAGCTTTGTGGCCACGAAGGTCCTCATCAGCGGCGAGGAGCTGACGGCGAAGCCGCCGGTGCGGCGGATCGAGGGCGTGACCTACGTCCCCCTGCGGGGATTCATCACCGCGCTGGCGCCCGAGGCGGAGTTCAGCTGGAGCGACGAGAAGGAAACGGCCACCGTGACCCTTTCCGGTCTGGAGCTGAAGGTGCCCCAGAACGAGCCCTACATCATCGCCAACGGCCGCTACCTCTATCTCGGCGGCTCCGTACGGAACGAAAACGGCAGCCTGATGCTGCCGATCCGCCCCCTGGCCAAGGCCTTCGGCGTGGAGGTGGAATGGGACGAGGAGCGGGAGACCGTGATCGTCACCGGCGAGGTGAATCCCATCGCCCCCGGCTGGAGCTTCTACAACGACGAGAACCTATACTGGCTCTCCCGCATCGTGTATTCCGAGGCGGGCGTGGAGTCCCTGGAGGGGCAGATCGCCGTGGCGCAGGTGGTGCTCAACCGCAAGGCCTGCTGCCTCTGGCCCAACACGATCTACGGCGTGATCTTCGACGACCGGGCGGGCGTGCAGTTTTCCCCCACCGCCAACGGCACCATCTATCAGGAGCCCTCCGCCGAGTCGGTGATCGCCGCCAAGCTGGCCCTGGACGGGGCCGACGTGATCGGGGACTGCTGCTACTTCCTCAATCCCGATATTTCGGACGACGGGTGGTTCGAGCGCAACTGCGAGTACGCCACCACCATCGGCAGCCACAAGTTCTACAGCGGCGGCCTCTGGTAATCGGTTTTCCTTGATTCTCCGAACGATAAAAGCCCGAGGCGGCACAGCCAAGCTGTGCCGCCTCGGGTATTAAACTACCGGGAAGCAGAAGCAGGGTATCGACAAGCAAGGAGGATCTGTGAAGGGGATGGGAATCCCCCTTCACGTCAAAATCCATGCAAAATCAGAAAGCGATTCTGATTTTGCGCATCAGCGTGTCGGCAACGGCGACACGCTGATGCCCGCGGCGGGAACAGCAAAGCTGTTCCCGCCGCGGCTATTATTCTGTATTATTTTTCAAACAGCTCCGCGGCCCTCCGCAGATAACGGGTGATCTGCAGATGCTGGGGGCAGTGCTCCTCGCAGCTGCGGCAGGAGACGCAGTCTCCGGCCTTCCCGCCCCCGCCGACGGTCATGCCGTAGCGCCGCCGGAGGCCGGCCGCGTTCTGGTACTTCGTGTAATCGTTCAGGGCGGAGATGATGCCGGGGATGTTGATCTTCTGCGGGCAGTCCGGCGCGCAGTAGCGGCAGCCGGTGCAGGGGATGAGGGGGATGTCGTTGAATTTGGCCACGGCCCTGGAGATGACCTTCCGCTCCTCCCCGCTCAGGGGGCGGAAGTCCAGGAGGGTCTTCGAGTTGTCCTCCACCTGCTCCAGGGTGCTCATGCCGCTGAGGACGGTGACGACGCCCTCCAGGGAGGCGGCGAAGCGGACGGCCCAGGAGGCGACGCTGGCCTTCGGATCGGCCTCGCGGAAGATGGCGGCCACGTCGGGATGGGGATCGGCCAGGCTCCCGCCCTTCACCGGCTCCATGACCGTCACGGCGACGCCGTGCCGCCGGCAGGCCTCATAACAGGCGTGGGACTGGACCTCCGGACTCTCCCAGTCCAGATAGTTCAGCTGCAGCTGCACCACCTCCACCTCCGGGTGTTTGTCCAGCAGCCGGTCCAGGTCGGCGGCGGGGGAGTGGTAGCTGAAGCCGATGTGCTTCGTGAGGCCCTTCGCCTTGGCGTCCTTCAGGAAGTCGAAGCCCCGGGTGTCCTCCAGCAGCTGAAACTGCTGGGTCCCGATGCCGTGGAGGAAGAGCACGTCCAGGTATTCCAGGCCGGTGCGCTCCAGCTCCGTCTCCAGGATGGGCCAGTAGTCCTCATAGGAGCGGATGTTCCAGAGGGGGATCTTGTCCACCACCTGGAAGCTGTCCCGGGGGTACTTCGGCAGGAGGCACCGCTTGACGACCTCCTCGCTGTGCCCCTCGTGGTAGACGTAGGCGGTGTCGAACCAGCTGAAGCCGCGGGACATGAAAAGGTCCACCATCTCCTGCACCCGGTCGAAATCCACGTCCTTCTGACCGCCGCCGGGCAGGACGGGCAGGCGCATGAGGCCGAAGCCCAGCTTGGGGATGGAAGCGTACCATTCATCAGCCATTTTTATAATCCTCCGTTTCTCTGTCGGTAATGATCCCGGCGTCGACCGCCAGGTTTTCCACGGGTATCCCGCGCTTCAGCGCGTAGCGCACGGTGTAGGCCGTACCCCCCGTATCCCGGGTGAGGCAGCAGACGAGGCGGCTGCTGTGGTCCACGAGATAGCGGTTGCGCTGCAGCATGCAGTAGCGGGTGTAGAGGGGGGAGACCGTCACCGTTTTATCCGCCGCCTCCCGAACGGCGCGGAAGCGGGCCCTGGCCCCCGGCGACCAGCCGCGGTCGTGCCCCGGGCAGGGGAGGACCAGCGTCAGCGTAAGCTCGGGGACGGCGGCGCGCACGGTGATCACGGCCTCCGCCGCCAGCATGTCGAAGCCCAAGGCGCCGCCGCAGAGAAAGCCCGTGAAGCCCTCCTCCGCCAGCGCGCCGATCCTCCGCATAAGAACGCGGCGCAGGGGATCTTCCGCCGCCGGGGGTATGTTCCGGTGGCCGCTGAAGGAACAAAACAGATTATCCATAGCTGAGATTATATGCCCTTGCCCCGGAACTGTCAATGCAGTACAATAGCCGCAGTAAGGAGGAAAAGCATATGCCGAAATCATCCAATCAAAAACTGAAGCTGCTTTATCTCCAGCGGTATCTGGAGCGGCATTCCGACGAGAAGCATCCCGTGCGCATCCAGGACATGCAGGCGGAGCTGGCGCGCTACGGCATCTCCGCCGAACGGAAGAGCCTCTACAGCGACGTCGACGCCCTCCGCATGGCCGGCGCGGAGATCCTGCAGGAAAACGGCGGCTATTACCTGGCCGACCGGCGCTTTGAGCTGGCGGAGCTGAAGCTCCTGGTGGACAGCGTGCAGGCCAGCCGCTTCATCACGAAGAAGAAGAGCGGGGAGCTCATCAAAAAGCTGGAAAGCCTCACCAGCGAGGGGGAAGCCGGACAGCTGGAGCGGCAGGTCCACGTCCTCAACCGGGTGAAGACCATGAACGAGAGCATCTATTACAACGTGGACAGCCTTCACTCGGCCATCGCCGGGGGAAAGCAGATCCTCTTCCGCTATTTCGACTACGGCGTGGACAAGGAGAAGGTCTACCGCCGGGGCGGCGGGGATTACCGGGTGAGCCCCCTGGCCCTCACCTGGGCGGAGGAGAACTATTATCTGGTGGCCTACGACGGGGAAGCGGGGGAGCTCCGCCATTACCGGGTGGATAAAATGAGCAAAATCCGGCAGACGGAGGACCCGGTCCAGGGCCAGGAGCAATTCCGGGCGGAGGACATCGCCCGCTATGCCACCCGGGTCTTCGGCATGTTCCGGGGGCAGGAGCGGGAGCTCCGTCTGCGCTTCAGCCGCCACCTGGCCGGGCAGGTGCTGGACCGCTTCGGCCGGGACGTGATCCTGGTGCCCCGGGGGGAGGAGCACTTCACCTGCACCGTGACGGTGGCCGTGAGCCCCCAGTTCTACGGCTGGCTCTGCGGCTTCGAGGGCGAAGCGGTCATCCTCTCCCCGGCGGACGCGGCGGAGGATTTCCGGGCCTACCTGCGGCGCATCGCGGCTTCCTGCGACGCCGCGGCGGCGGACGCTCAGTAACCGGCGTCGAAGTCGATGCGGCCCGGGAGGGGCTTCCCCTCCAGGAAGAGGCCCAGCAGACGCAGGAAGACGCCGTAGCGGCGGCGGTCCGTGGCCTCGGACCAGGCGGAGCAGTGGGGCGTGACGATGACGTTGGGCTGGGACCAGAGGGGGTGCCCCTCCGGCAGGGGCTCCGGCTCGGTCACGTCCAGGCCCGCGCCCGCCAGGCGGCCGCTCCGCAGCGCGTCCAGCAGGGCCTCGTGGTCGACGGTGCCGCCCCGGCCGATGTTTACGAGGATCGCCCCCGGCTTCACGGCCTCCAGGGCGGCCCTGTCCAGCAGGTGCCGGGTCTTCTCCGTGAGGGGCAGGGTGCTGAAAACGTAGTCCGCCTCTCCCAGGGCCTCATGGAGCTTCTCCGGGGGGAGCATCCGGTCGTAATCCGGGGGCAGGGGCTTGTTCACGTCCCGGCGGAGGCCGGTGATCCGGCAGCCGAAGGGGCGCAGCAGGGGCGTGATGGCCGAGGCCAGGTAGCCCGTGCCCAGCATGAGGACCTCCGCGTCGTGGAGCTCCTTCCGGGCGTGGATGGGCTGCCAGCGGCCCTCCAGCTGGCTGCGGTACAGCTCCGGCAGCTTCCGGGTGAGGCTGAGGGCCATGCCCAGGGCGTGCTCCGCCATGGCGGGGGCGTGGACGCCCGCCGCCCGGGTGACGACGATATCCTCCCGGGCGTAGATCTCCCGGCGCTCGTAGCCGTTGACGCCGGCGGACTGGAGGTGGAGCCAGCGGAGCTCCGGCGCGTCCTTCAGCCACTGGGGCCGGGGGTGGCCGGTGATCACGTCCGCGTCCCGTACGTCCGCCTCCGTGCATTCCATGGAGGATATGAAGCGCCAGTCCAGCTCCGGGAAGCGCTCCAGGCAGGCCTTCGCCCCCGCGCCGTCTCCGTTCAGGGCGTCCGTCACCGGATGGGAAAGGACCAGAACGCGCAGCTTTTCCATCGTGGTCAACTCCTTTGCGTTTTTTCTCTGAGCATAACAGAAAAACCTCCCGTTTGCAATTCGTTCCCGCCTGTGATACACTTTCTCCGAGAACAGAGCAGAAAGGATGATCCCAATGCAGCTTCCTCCCATTGAGAATATGACCGGCGTCTTCGACGTCCGGGGCAAAAACGTGGTGGTCACCGGCGGCAACCGGGGCATCGGCCTGGGCATCAGCAGGGCCTTCGCCCAAAGCGGCTGCAACGTGGCCATCCTCTGCCGCAACGAGGCTTCCGGCCGGGCCGCCGCGGAGGACCTGCGGCAGTACGGGACGGAGGTCTTCGCCGTTCCCTGCGACACCTCCTCCCTGGATTCCGTGAAGGCCGCGGCGGCGGAAACCTTCCGGCACTTCGACTCCCTGGACGTGCTGGTGAACAACGCCGGCGTCTCCACCGTGGTGCATTTTCTGGACGATACGGACCTGGGGGAATGGAACCGGGTGCTGAACACGAACCTCCACGGCCCCGCCAACTGCGTCTACTGCTTCGCCCCGAAGATGCGGGACGGGGGCAGGGGCGGCAGCATCATCAACATCTCCTCCATCGGCGGCCAGTGCGTGGGCAACACCAGAGACCAGCCCATGGCCCCCTACAACGCCTCCAAGGCGGCCCTGAACCATTTCACCCGGTTCCTGGCCATCGACCTGGGGGACTACGGCATCCGGGTGAACGCCATCGCCCCCGGCCCCACCCACAGCGATCTGGACAAGGACCTGCCCCCCTCCGCCCTGGCGGCCATCGAGAACGGCATGCCCATGCACCGCTTCGGCATGCCCCTGGAGATCGGCGCCCTCTGCGTCTTCCTGGCCTCCCCGGCGGCGGTGCAGATCACCGGGAACGTCATCGAGCACGACGGCGGCATGCACCTCATCGGCTGAACGGAATACCCGATAACACCGGCCTCCCTCCCGAGAATCGGGAGGGAGGCCGCGTCGGTATCATCAGTCGGCTGTAAAGGTCACGTAGCCGTAATGCGGTTCGCCACAGTCCGCAAGGCCGAAGGCGTAGCCCAGGTCGGACAGGGTGGAGGCGTTGTCCGCGATGCTGCCCGATCCTTTCCGCGCCGGGTCCGCGACGACGAAGTCCTCGCCCGCCCGGCCCAAAATGAGCACCCAGTGGTGGGCGGTGCCGCCCCGGACGCTGTGTACCGCCGCCGCTATGGGGAGACCCGCGTCCAGCGCCTCTCCGATGACGGCAGTCAGCTCCTCCGGGCTCCCGACGTAGCCGTCGGTGCGGTAGACGCCGGTATACTGCCTCCCGTCGGCGGCGGTGAAGCGCTCTCCCTCGACGCTGCGGCAGCAGCTGCCGCCCAGGTCTTCCGTCGAGTACGTATCCCTTCCCAGCAGGAGGTTCAGCGCCATGGCGACGGCGCTGGCCTTGCAGGTCTTATAGCCCTGCCGGATGAAGGCGGTTTTCTCCGGCCCCCGCGTCAGGGGCGCGGCGTCGGCGGGGCGGCGGAGCCGCCCGCAGATGAGCAGGCGCAGGAGGGTGAGGTTCTGCCGCTCCGTGCCCCGGTAGTCCTCCAGCCCGTTTTCCCGGGCGATCACCGCCCGGAAGGCATAGGAGCCGTCCGCCCCCAGGGCTTCCAGGGCGTCGGCCAGAGAGACGGCGTCCGCCTCGCAGGGCGGGTAGTATTCCGCCGCGGCGGCGGGCAGGAGGGTCAGCAGCGTAAGCGCGGCGATGAGACCGGCGATCCGGCGTATTCGTTTCAGCTTCACAGGCATCTCCTTTCCGTTTTCCGGCTGCGTGCGTGGATGAACAGAGTATAACAGGAAAGGCCGCCGGAAGCTCTGGAAATGCCTGCCGGTAGAACCAATATGTGGTAACTGAGGATGCCGCCGCGTTGACTTTTCCGCCCGCCGGTGGTATGATGCTGTCCGTTCAAGGACCAGGCCGGCGTGGCGGAACAGGCAGACGCAGAGGACTTAAAATCCTCCGGCGGAAACGCTGTGCGGGTTCGATCCCCGCCGCCGGCACCACGGAGGCCCGCCCCCGCAAGGGGGCGGGCCTCCGTGGTGATGATGGCGGGCGCGAGGAATCGC
>JAFXUU010000095.1 GCA_017524845.1 Oscillospiraceae bacterium | reverse complement strand
TGATGGACCACTGCTTCAACGTCCATTACGCCCGGGACATCAAGCAGGCCTACCCCGACCTGCTGGTGAACACCGTGGGCTCCATCATGAGCATCGACTACGCCGAGGAGATCATCGCGCCCGGCTGGGCGGACTTCGTCTCCATGTGCCGTCCGCTGATGGCCGACCCCGACATGCCCAAAAAGTATGCCGAGAACCGTCCGGAGGACCGCCGTCCCTGCCTGCGCTGCAACACCTGCATGAACCACCTGATGATCCCCAAGCCCATCTACTGCGCCATCAACCCCATCTCCGCCATGACCAGCGAGCTGAAGGACGGCGTGGTGCCCAAGGCGCGGAAGAAGAAGAGAGTCGCCATCGTGGGCGGCGGACCTGGCGGCATCCAGGCGCTGCAGACCCTGCTGGATCGCGGCCACGACGTCACCCTGTATGAGAAGAGCGGCCAGCTGGGCGGCAACGTGATCGGCGCCGCCACGCCTCCGTTCAAAGTCGACGTGCAGGATTATCTGAAGTGGATGCGCCACACCGCCGCTCAGTGCGTCAAGCGCGGCGCCCGCATCTACCTCAACCTGGAATGCACCAAGGACATCCTGGACAAGGAAGGCTACGACGCCGTGGTCATCGCCGTGGGCGCCGAGCCCATCGTGCCCGGCAGGATCCCCGGCATCCGCAAGCCTCACGTGGCCTGGGCTCCCGACGCGGAGCGCGGCCTCGCCAAGGTGGGCGACGAGATCGTCATCGTTGGCGCCGGTCAGGTCGGCCTGGAGGCCGCTCTGGACTTCGCCGAGCAGGGCAAGAAGGTCACCGTCATCGAGATGATGGACCAGATGACCGCCATGTTCAAGTCCCGCGGCAGCCGCGACCTGATGAAGAAGATGGCCGACGACGGCATCAAGTTCGACGTCTTCTACGGCACCGCCCTTGAGGAAGTGAAGGACGACTGCGTCGTCGCCAAGGACGTGAAGACCGGCGAGCTCAAGGAGTTCAAGGCCGACACCGTGCTTCTGGCCATGGGCATCCGTCCCCGCCTCGAGCTGGTGGATCAACTGCGCCACTCCTGCCCCGAGACCAGCGTCGTCATTGTGGGCGACTGCAACAACAAGGCCGGCACCATCTCCGAGGCCGTCAACCAGGCCTTCCAGGGCTGCCTGCACATCTGAGTCCGTTCCAAAATGGGGAGCGCCGAAAAGCGCTCCCCATTTGCTCTTTCAGAAAGAATCCGCCCGGCGCGAAAGCGCGGGCGGATTTCTTATGTCAGAACCACTTTTTTCGTTTTCCGATAACGATGAAGGACGCCACGACCGCGACGGAGAGCAGGATCACGTAGAGATAGCCGAAGCGCCAGGTGAATTCCGGCATGGACTGGAAGTTCATTCCGTACCAGCCGACGATGATGGTCAGCGGGAAAAAGATGCTGGTGATCACCGTAAAGAGCTTCATGGTATGGTTCATCTTCATGTCCAGATAGGCGGAATAGGCGTCCTGCAGGTGCACCACGGCGTTGGAAAGAGAGTCCACGTCCTCCCGCAGACGGACGATCTTTTTGTCGATATTGGAAATGTACATGAGGCTTTCGCTGTCGAAGATATCGTTTTCGTTTTCTGCCAGGGCCTCGGTGATGTCCAGCAGCTGCTCATAATAGTTGTGGGCGCTGAGAAGTCGGTTCTTCAGGCCCAGCAGCGTCAGGTTGAAATCCCGGTCCGCCTCGTCCTTCAGCACCCGCTCCTCCAGCTGGGAGACCTCCTGGCCGGTACTCTCCACCATGGTGATGTCCCGGGCTACCAGGGCGTCCAAAAAGGCATAGATGAGCTTCTCCAGGGATATGCTCTGGGGCGGGAAGCGGCGCAGGGCCTGCTGGAACTTCTGTTCCGTGGACCGGTCCTTATCCAGCACGTCCACCACCAGAAAAAGGTCCTTCCGGATGAAAAGGGCCACACAGTCGTCCTCCGCCTCCGGGTCCGCCGGGTCGGCGATCCGCAGCTCCGTGAAGGTATATCCGTCGTATACCTCCACGCCGGAGCGGAAGAACATGTTGGCGCTGCGGCAGGCCTCCACGTTGGCCTCGGAAAAGCCGAAGGCGGCCCTCATCTCCTGCAGCTCGCCGCTGCGGAGATAGGCGGCGACGAGCCGCCCGGCCCCGCCGGGCAAGCGCTCCGATTCCCGAAGCGTCTCTCCGAAGGTATAAAACATAGGCGTCTTCCTCCCCTGTTCTTTCGGATCGCGGGCGCGTCAGCCCTCCAGCCGCTGCGCCAGGCGGCTCCGTATGCGCCGCACCTCGACGATGGCCCGCTCCACCTGCTCCCTGGCGTCGCTGATTTTCCCCTGGGCGATGAGATCGAAGAGGAAGCCGTCCATGAACAGGTCGCCGAAGGCGCCGAGGTCGAAATTCGTGAAGCCGGGATCGATGACGCGGTCCACGTCCTCCAGCTCCCGGCGGAAGCGGGAAAGCTCCCGGCGGGCCTCCTCCATCTCCTCCCCGGCAGAGCGCATCCTGCTGCGCTTCACGAGGCCGCTGATCAGGCCGCCGCCCAGGATATCGTAGATGCCCCAGTTCCGGGCGCTTCTCAGGGAGGCCCTGGCCCTCTCCAGGCTCTCCAGAGCGGCGTCTGCCGCCGCGATGGCCTCCCGGAGCTCCTTCTGCATATCCATATACCGCACTTCCCTCTCCTGCACCGCGTGCCTCTTCCCGGCGTTTCATACCCCCGGCTCGGAAAACCCGGGCCTTCTGTTTTGAGAATCACCGGGGGCTCCGCTTCCGCTCTCTACGCCGGGATGCTCCGACACGGCGTACCGATTACTGTTTATATTATCACAAACCAAAACAAGGCACAAGATGCGAAAGAACGCACCCTGTGCCTGTTTCCCCGGCAGGCGGCCATCCGGCCGCAGGATCCGTTTCCGGATCACTTATCGCTGTTCATTCATGTAGATGGATATCTTGCTTTGCAGCAGCTTGCCCACTTCCTCCGCGGTTTTCTGCCCGCTGAAAAAGGCCTCGGCTTCGCTTGTAATCATAGTCATGAGCTCCGAATCAGAATACCGCACTTTGGTGGTGGTCCTAACCAGCTCCAGGAGCTTATCCGCCTGCTCCTGCGTCAGCGCTTTGATATGCACCGTGAGGCTCCCCAGCCTCCATACCAGGCGGTCCTGCTCGATCCTCTCTCCGTTCTCGTCCAGGAGGAAGCTCCCGTCCGCATTTCTCATATACTGCGGGGTTATGGCCTTTTCCAGGTTCTTTTCAAAGGCCACCCGATTGGTGGGCAGGCTCCACAGTAACCGCTCCTGGTATTCCGCCGTCATCACCGGGCGGAGGAACTGCCATGCCAGGTCCTTATGTTCGCTCTTTGCACAGATGGCGTAGCCGGAACCGTCGATGTTAATCATGCTGCCGGTCCCTTCGGCGGTGGGGAAGCCGATGAACGTCGCGTCTCCGCCGAAGATCGCATCGTACATCTGGAAGCTCTGAAAATCGCTGATCCGGTTGATATGAAGCATCTGACGTCCGGCTGAAATCCGATCAAAATCGTCCTCCCGCTCCGTGCTTGTCCAGTCGAACTCCTTGGGGAACTGCGCGGCGAAGGCAAGGATTTCGGTGAAAACGGGGGTGTCAAAGGCACAGACGCCGGCAGACCAATCTACCAGCCTGCTCATTTCCATGCTGACGCACTGCGTCAGGATCGCAGTTCGGGTGGTCCCCTGGCCGAAGGGCTCGCACCCCGCGGGCATTCGCTCCAGAGCGGCATTAAACTGTTCCAGGGTCCAGCCCGGCGTATCTCCCACAACGCTGGCCGCGCCGATAACGGTCTCGATGCTGAAGCCGGAAGCGATGCGGTAGAGCTTGCCGTCGGTCTTCAGAGCCTCCAGCACACCGTCCAGCAGCTGATCCTTCAATTCCTCGTCGGCGTTCAGGAAGGGCATCAGGTCCGCAAGAATGCCCTGCGCCATGAGCCGCCTCACGGGGAGGCCGTTGAGACAAAGGATGTCCGGCACGTTGCCCGCCATGATCTCCGTGTTCAGCCTGGTAAGTGAACCGAACTCGGAATAATCCAGCACTTCAATTCGGGCGTCGGGACTTGAGCGGTTGAATTTCAAGACCAGGCTCTGCAGGTTTGCTTCCAGGCCCGTGACAGCCAGGGTAAGGACGGTTTTGTCGGGAAGAGCGGAGGCGGGTATCTGTCTCACTAGGACGACGGAGGATTTGATCTCCATTGTATTTTCGTCCATCTCGCTGCTAAGCGTCACGATCTGCCCATTCTCCGTCACAAACACCCGGTTCACGGTGGGCGGCTCTATGTCGGTATTGATCCAGTTGAAGAGCTTTTCCGCCTTGTTGTCAGCCAGCGAATAGCCCATGAAGTTGGACCCGTTTGTATAACAGAAATCATATTCGCCGTTGCCCGCCGTGACGTTCAGGACGCTGCCCAAAAGATAGTCCCGGTCCAACGCCACGCTTTCCGTGTCCAATATGCTCAGATGTCTGCCGTCGTCACTCAAACAAACGGCAGCGATGCGCCCATCCTGCAGCCGGATCAAGTTCTCCACCCAGCTGGGGGACTCCAGCACCCGGCGGAAGCCTCCGTCGGCATCCAAAGCGACGACATCCTGATTGAAAATGATATAAATCCGTCCCCGGTCGTCCAAGACGAAGCCTTGGGGGAAACAGAAATCCTGCCAGTTTTCCCCGAATGCATCCTTCAGCTCGCCGTCCAGCTCCACGCGCTTTTCCTCGCTGCCGTCGGCGGCGAGAAAGCGAAGGCAGTATTCCTGCTCAGATTTCAGGTAGACGTAGTATTGCTTCTGATACCACTCGTCGGAATAGAGTTCCACATCGTCGGGCCCGTCGTACTTCTGCCGGTAAAGGGCCTCCAAGGAGACCATCCCGCCCTCCGGGGTCAAAACAGTGTCGATGATCGAAGAGGAATCGTTTTCGTCGGTCTCCATGGGCTGATAGCCTTCCACCTCCTGAACGCTGCCGTCCAGCCCGATGAAATATAGCTTCGTTCCGTAAACGTCGTACTGCCCCTCGTATTCCGGGGTCACGCCCTCGGGGATATTCTCCCCGAGCTTCTCATAACGGCTGGCCAGGATACGCCCATTCCGGAAGGCAAAGGGGGTAAATCCATTCTTGCCGTTATCCGAAACGGGCACAAATTCGGCGTGATAGACGTAGGTATCCGGAACAGACGCTGCGCTGCCGTCGGTTTCGGCGGTCCCGTCGGTCCCGTCGGTTCCGTCGGTTCCGCCGTTTGCGTTGTTCGCGGGCGTGGGGCCCGGAGCGCCGACGCCGCCGCCTTCGGGGGCGGGGTTCTTATTGCAGCCCGTTAAGCTCCATAGTAAGCTCAGAAAAAGGACGACTCCCAAAACAAAGGCTGCGGCTCGCTTTGCTGTAATCATGTTTACCTCCTTTATGAACATCCGGGTTTCGATGGGTTTTCCAGAACACACCGGCAAGCAAGCGGCGTGATCATCAGCTTTGCTCCGAAACCGTTTATTATAAAAAGTTTACTGTAAATGTTTATAGCCCGTCAACCATACGATAGTTTCAAAAATCCAACAGTTCGTTGAGTGAGAACCGCAAATCCCCTGCGGCTGTGAAGGTCAGCAGCGCCATGGACAGGAGCCGGAGGACGCAGACCGGCATGGCGAGCCCAGACGCCAATGAACCGGAGAGGGAACGGGGCTCCGCCGCCTTCCGTTCCCGATTCCGGTAATGGCAGCTGCGGTCCGCCGTGGGCAGGGGGATGGCCGACGCCGTTTCCTCCGGGCTGCGGGCCAGGGACGCCGGCGGCCTCCCGCAGATCAGCGGGGCCTGGCGCGCGCAGAGCTTCTCCGCATCGGCCCCGGCTTCCTCCGCCCGCTTCCGCGCCTTTTCCACCGATGCGCATTTTCATCACCTCGGCCCCAGCGTAGGGTATGACGCAGGGGGATAGTCAAGAGGTTTTTGCGGCTTTTGCAAAAAAACTTCGAAACGGCAGCTGTCTGCGGGCGCAGTCGGGGAAAAGGGGCGGGTGCAGAAACGGCCGCCGGGAACCCCCGGCGGCCGCCAGCGTATCGACAAAATTTCGACATGCTGAACCGCAAAATCAGAAAATGCTTTCTGATTCTGCATAGATTTACGGTTGGGGATTCCCGTCCCCCTTCACAATTCTCCATGCTTGTCGGAACGCCGTTATTGTACTTCTTTGGCGGTCTGTGCAAAAAAAGCAGCCTCACGGCTGCTTTTTGCTGGTGCGGGCACGGGGACTTGAACCCCGACGGTCGCCCACGAGAACCTAAATCTCGCATGTCTGCCAATTCCATCATGCCCGCTTGAAATCTTATCCCATTATAGCACCGATCCCGCGGTTTTCAACGGCGGATTTCGCCGACCGGGGCTGCGGCCGGCATCAATCCCCGCGCAGGAGCTTCCGCGACCCGATCTCCACCCAGGCCGGGCGGAAGCCGGTGTTCAGGGCCACGTTCCAGGAATGATAGTTGGAGAGGCTGGTCCCATAAAAAGGGATCGCGCCCCGCTCCTCGATCCGGTCCTTCAGGAGCTTCACCAGCGAGCTGCCCACGCCTTTGGAGCGCCAGGGTCCCATCACGTCGATGCCGATCTGCATCCAGCCCGGCGCGTCCTCGGAGCAGCCCGCCATGCCGATGATCTCCTCCCCTTCCACGGCGCAGACGACGATGCGGTCCGGCCGCTCCGGCTTGTATGCCGGGCAGATGGCGTTGGGGAAACGGGGGTCCCCGTAGAAGGGCAGGATCTCCTCGTCATAATACCAGCGCAGGGACAGGGGCAGGGGCTCCCGGCCGCCGCCCGCGGGCAGGAACATATGCCAGGTGGAGGTCAGGGTGCGGCCGAAGCGCGCCAGCTCCCGCTCCAGAGGCAGCAGATTCGGCAGCTCGAAGAGCCAATGCCCCGGCTTTTTCCGGAGATAGCCCTCCAGGAAGGGGTGGAGCTCTTCGTCCGCGGTCGCCACGGCGCAGGAGCCGGTGGTGACCATTTGGAAAAAGGGCGGCTCCGGGGAATAGGCCCGCCGCCCCGGCCGCAGGACGGGCAGGGTGAGACGGTTCTCTCCCCCGTCGAAATCCCCGGGCTCGCAGTTGTATTCCAGCGCCAGCAGCTCGCAGAGCTTCCGATAGATTCCGTCGTGCATGTCCGCGCCTCCTCCGTCCGTTTTCAACGCCCCCATGATACCATCCTCATCCCGACTTTGCAAGCCGCCGCCATCCGCCGCAGATTGTGACGAAACGGAAAAATCTTGAAAGAAAGATTCCTTTTTTCGCGGTTTTGTGGTAGTATTAAAATGGTATAATTCGGGAATATCTTTTCCTTGAACGAGGTCGGTCTATGTCGGTATTTGACGTGATCACCCTTTTGGGCGGACTGGCGTTTTTCCTCTTCGGCATGTCGGTGATGGGCAGCGGGCTGAAAAGCCTGGCCGGAAAAAGGATGGAGGGCGTTTTGTGGAAGCTCTCCTCCAATCCGGTGAAGGGTCTGCTCCTGGGCGTTTTCGTCACCGCCATCATTCAGTCCTCCTCGGCCACCACCGTCATGGTGGTGAGCTTCGTGAACGCCGGTATGATGAAGGTGGCCCAGAGCATCACCGTGATCCTGGGCTCCCAGATCGGCACCACGGTGACTGGCTGGCTCCTGTCCCTGGCGGGCACGGAGGGCAGCAGCGGCATAACCCGGGTCTTCTCCGCGGGGACCTTCGTCCCGGTATTCGCCCTGGTGGGGATCGTGCTCTTCATGTTCGTGAAGAAGCGGGAGATGAAAAACCTGGGCTCCATCCTCCTGGGCTTCGCCCTGCTGATGACCGGCATGTCCACCATGTCCGGCGCGATGACCCCCCTGAAGGAGGATCCGGGCTTCATCAGCATCCTGACGCTTTTCTCCCATCCCCTGCCCGCCCTGCTCACCGGCGTTCTTTTGGCGGCGGTGATCCAGAGCTCCAGCGCCGGCGTCGGCATCGTACAGGCTCTGTCGACGTCGGGCGTCCTCTCCATCCACGCCTGCCTGCCGCTGGTGATGGGCATCAATATCGGCTGCTGCTCCCCGGTGCTGCTCTCCATGATGGGTTCCAGCAAAAACGGCAAGCGGGCCGCCGTGGCTTATGTCGCCAGCAGCATCCTGGGCGTCGCTCTGGTATTCTTCTTCTACTATATCCTGCGGGCCTTCGGCCTTCTGAGCTTCACGGACCGCGCCGCGGGGCCGCTGAGCATCGCCATGCTGAACACCTCCACCCGCGTCTTCTCCGTAGCGATCATGGCTCCCCTGCACGGGCTGCTGGAGAAGCTCTGCTACCGCGTCATCCGCTACGATCCCGCGGAGGACGCGGACAGCGAATACCTGGAGAAGCTCACGGACAGCGTACTGAAATATCCCGGCACGGCGGTGAACCTTTCCGTAGCCGCCGCGTCGAAGATGGCGGAGGTGGCGAAGGCCACCGTCAGCGACGCTCTGAGCCTCCTTTCGGAATACGACAAGGCCGTGGTGGAGCGGGTGTCCGCCCGGGAGAGCCTTCTGGACAAATATGAGGACAAGCTGGGGGACTTCATCCTGCGCCTTCTGGCCTCCGACGCTCTCCCCGCCCAGGAGCGCATGGCGGAAAAGGTCCTCAGCTGCATCAGCGACATGGAGCGGCTGGGAGACCACGCCCAGAACGTGGCGGAGCTGGCCACGGAGATGCAGGAAAAGAAGCAGTATTTCTCCCCGGAGGCCACGGTGGAGCTGGCCACCATCTCCCGGGCTCTGAATGAGATCACGGACCTGGCCGCCACCTCCTTCTGCACCAACGACACGCAGATGGCCCTGCAGGTGGAGCCGCTGGAAAACGTGATCGACATCATCTGCGACGAATTGAAGCTGCGCCACGTCAACCGCCTGCAGACCGGGAAGTGCACCATCAACGTGGGCTTCGTGTTCAACGACCTCATCACCAATTTCGAGCGAATCTCCGCCCACTGCTCCAACATCGCCATCTACACCCTCAAGGCGGAGAATCCCAGCTATATGCCCCACGAGTATTCCTCCAACGCGGAGGAATCCACCCTCTTCACAGATGCCTTCCTCCGATTCACGGAGGAATACGTCAGCTATCTCTGATACTTCAAATGATACCGGGGCCGGGATCGCTTGTGCGGTCCCGACCCTGGTTATGTGCAGTCCTTATTTCAGTTCGGCGTGTTCCTCCAGCCGCCGCAGGATCTCCCGGAAGTCCTCCCGCTCCCGGAGGACGTCGAAATTGGGGGACGCGAGCTCCCGCAGACGCCAGTCGCAGGCGTTTCCGGAGGCGTTTTTCGTGACGGTCTCCGGGGAGTATTCCAGCCGGTCTACCATGGGCGCCGTGAGCCTTCCGACGGCGCATACGGAGGCTTCGGCCCAGTCCGCGCACTTTTCCAGCGCGCGCAGGGCTTCCTCCCCGTCGCCCATCCGGAGCCGCAGCAGGGCGGCGGTGAGCCAGCGCCAGGAGAGCTCGCCGGCGTAGAAGCCCGCGTTCCCATCAGAAAACAAAAGCTCCATGAGCCGGATGCCGAACGTGACAGCCTCCAGCTGCTCCCGGAGGCTCAGCACTCCCTTGGAAGCGATGTTCACGGCGGCCTGGGCCGCGCGGCGTACGAGCTCCAGAATATATCGCTGGTTTTCCCGGACCCCGTCCTCGCCCTCCAGGGCGAAGGCGCGCAGCTCCAGGCGGGTCGCGTTCAGCTCGCCGCCCATGTCCGCGTATTTCAGGGCCTGCTCCCGGTCTCCGAGGCTGGTATATACAATGCAGAGGGTCTGGATGGCAATGGTCTTTTCATTCACGTCTCCGGAGAGCTCCAGCAGCCGCTTGGCCAGGTGAACGATCCGCTCGGCCTCCGGGACCGGGATGGGCCACACGCGGTAATTGGCCAGGGCGCTCACAAGGCCGCAGAGGGCACGGCTGTCCTCCGGCAGACGCTCACAGGTCCGCTCCCAGAGGGCTATGTTCCCTTCCGTGTCCCCTGTCCGGAGCAGGCGAAGGCTCTCCTCCCGGCAGTCGGCCAGGAGCTTGTCGATGCGGGCGGGGCCCACGTCCAGAAGCTCATCCACGGAGACGCCGAAGTACAGGGCGAGCTCCGGGAGCAGCCCGATATCCGGATAGCTCTCCCCCCGCTCCCACTTCCCCACGGCCTGGGTGGAGATGCCCAGGTGCCTGGCCAGGGCCTCCTGGGTGACCTTCTTTTCCTGCCGCAGCCGCCGCAGGCTGCCGCTCAGACGGATCTCCATGCTCATCCCTCCGTTCCTTCCGCAGCCGTCAGACTCCCCCCGTGCATCCGCAGGCGCCGGTCGCAGGCCGCTGCCGCCGCCTCGTCGTGGGTGACGACGATGACGCAGAAATCCCGCTTTGCCGCCTGCGTCCGAAGGAGCTGCATGATGGCCGCCGAGTTCTCGTCGTCCAGGTTGCCCGTAGGCTCGTCCGCCAGGATGATCTGCGCGCCGGAGGCGAGGCTTCGGGCGATCCCCACCCGCTGCTGCTCTCCGCCGGAGAGATTGCCCGGAAAGCGCCGGCGCAGGCTTTCCGGCAAGCCTACGGACTCCAGCAGCTCCTTCGCCCTCGCATCCGCCTCCGAAACGGGGATACCCCGCATCTCCATGGGGAGGGCGACGTTTTCGCAGGCCGTCAGCAGGGGCATCAGCTGGTAGGACTGAAAGACGAAGGCGACCTTCTCCCGCCGGTACCGGTCCGGATCCAGATCCGCCAGGTCTTCCCCGTCAACGGTGATCCTGCCCTCCGTGGGCTTTTCCAAGCCCGCCAGAAGGCTCAGCAGGGTGCTTTTCCCGCTGCCGCTGGGGCCGGTGACCGCATAGGTTTTCCCCGGTGCAAAGGTTGCGTTCACATTTTTCAGTACCGGCTTCCGGCTGCCGGGATAGGTGAAGCCCAGATTTTCGACAGTTAAAACCGACATTGCAGATACCTCCGTCTCTCAGGACAGCTATTCTTTGGCTTGCAGCAGCGCCATAGGACTTTTTGCGAGGATCGCGGCGGAAGCGGCGGCGACGCCCGAAATGCAGACGGCAAGGTGGATCGCAGCATAGCCCGGCAGCGCCGAAGGGATCGCAGCCGGGCAGTTGACTGCCCCCAGGACCGCCAAAGCGGCGGCGATCCCCAGGAGGCAGAGAAGTCCCTGCTCCAGCGCAAAGCGGCCCAGCACCGTAAGCTTCGGCCAGCCCAGGGCCCGGAGGACGGCCGCCTCCTGCCGCGACTGGAGAACGGCGAGGACCGGCAGCAGCGTCCCCAGCACCAGCGCGGCGGCGACGGACACGGGCAGCAGCGTCTCCGTCAGGCGATAGCTGCGGTACAGCCGGTCCGCGTCGGCGGTGTCCATGCGGAACTCCGGCGGCTCCCGCGCCGTCAGCAGCAGTTCCTTCACATAGGCCCGGAACGCCTCCGCGTCATGATAGCTGCGGAGCTTGTACGCGGCGCTGTCGAAATAAAGCTCGGCTCCCAGGAAGGCGGCGTAGTATGGAAAGGACGAGGCGGGGGCCACGGCGATCCACTGGGTGTCCTCCGTCTCGATCCTGCCGATCACCGTGTATTTGGGCCGCCTGGCGTCCCGCAGGGCCAGCTCTTCTTCCTTGTTCTTCGGCACCGGCTGCCCCTCTTCCATTACGTGGGACAGCACGTCCCGCTCGTTGATGCGGAATTCGTCCCCCAGCTCCAGACCTTCCTCAGCCATGAAGGGGGCGGGCAGCAGGCAGTATTTTCCCGCGGCGGACATGGCGCTCTCTTCGTCCCAGCCCTCCAGCCAGGTCACCGGCTCGGCATACAGGCTGTCCGTCCGGTTGGTGAACACCAGGGTGATGGGGGTATAGATCCCCGACATCGCCTCATAGGCTTTCAGATAGACCGGGTCCCGCACGAAGCCCGATTTTTCCAGCGCCTTCGCCTTGGAATAGGATAGCCCGCCGAAGAAGCGCACGTCAAGCTCCAAGGAGGAAACAAGGTCGGCGTACCGGGTCCGCAGGAGCATAAGCTCCCCCACGGTCCCCGTCAGCAGCGCCGCCAGCAGGATGGCCAGGACCGTCCCGGCCGCCGCGCGGCGGGCATGGCGGAAAACGTACCGCGGAAGCAAGCCGCGGGCGAGACTCCCGGATCTGCGGAGAGCATTCATCTGTCCTTCTCCTGCAGCAGCGACAGGGGCGACTTTTTTCCCAGCGACCGGAGATAAAGCGCGCAGAGCAGGGCGATCAGGCAGAGGACGCCGAGCCCGGCCAGCCCATAGCCCGCCGCGGACAGACCCGGCGCTTCCTCCGTCAGGTCCGCAAGCAGCGACTGCGCCGGTCGTCCGGAATGGATCCCGGCCAGGACCGTGCCGACCAGCGCCGCGGCGAAGGCAGAAAGCAGCAGCGGCAGCCACAGCGCCCTGGCCGCAGCCCGCTTCGGGCAGCCCAGCGCCCGGAGGATGGCGTACTCCCGCTTTCGTCGGACCAGGCAGAGATAAACCGTCAGCGCAGCGGCCAGCACCGCCGCCGCCCCGAAGGCCAGCAGCCGCGTCAGGCTCGCTGTTTGGGCCTGGCGCATCTTCTCCGCTGCCGCCGCCCAGTTCCGGTCCGCAAATTCGTATTTCAGCTTCCTGTCCGCCAACGTCGGCAGGACCTCTTCTTCGAAGGGCAGGATGTTCTCCGCTTTCCCCACCAGGAAGCTGATCTCCGCCGGGCGGAAAAGGTGGTTTTCCGTATCGCAGCTCTCCGGCAGGAAGGAGGACGGCACAAAAACGGTGTTGTCCGAATAAGCCCAGTAGAGCTCTCGGTCCAGCCAGTTCCCGTCCCCCGCGTCCCGATAGCTGCCCACGACGGTGAAGCTCCGCTCCGTCCATTCCGAGGCATAGCGGCCTTTGGTGACCGCAACGGCGCCCAGGGGAGCGTATTGCTCCATGAGCACGTTCCCCAGCTTCAGCCGGAGGCTGTCCCCCGGACGGAGGCCGGTGCGCTCCAGGAGGGCTTCGCTCACCACGCAGACGGCGCTGCCCGCGTCCGCCGGGGTGAGGAAGCGGCCCTGCACCGCCGTCAGCTGCTCCTGGGTGACTCTGCGGATGGAGGCCATATTGTCCGTATAGACCACGTCGAAGGTGTGCCGGTCCGCCTCGCTGACCTCGATCAGGCTGCGCAGCCCGGCGTAGTCCTCCGTTTCCAGATAATCCTCCGGCTGCCCGGTGATATCCGCGAAATAAGGCCACCAGCCCTTGCGGCTGTCGTCCCCCATGCTGTAGCGGAACATCAGCTGCAGCTCCGTATTCGTGTTTCCGGGGCTTTCCCGGAGGACGAAGACGTATCGTCTGCCCGGCGTGATGCTCTGAAGCTCGTCCAGGGAAAGGTCGTAGTCCGCGCAGGACACCGGGACCCTCCCTTCGTGGGTCGTCTGGATGTGGGACCCCAGCTTCCCGATATACTCGTCCCGCATGGCGCAGATCAGAAGCTTTACCTGGCCCCCGTAAGTGCTCAGTTGCAGGTCCAGCCAGTCCGGGTCCCCCGTCAGCAGCTTCACGTCCGTCAGGAAAACGTCATGTATCCCGTCGGGCGCATACCGGACCTCCGTATAGCTCAATTCCGAGTCCCCGTTGAGCCCGTAGATCCTCACCATTTCTTCGTTGATCTCATTGGAGACGACGGTCCCCTCCAGGATGCAGCGGTCCTGATACCCGTACCAGGCGGGATAATCGTCCAGGCGCAGGTATTCTTCGGAAACGCCGGCGGTCATATAGCGCCGGTCGACCCCGTCAACGTAGGGCAGGGCTTCCAGCGCGGCCGCGTCTTCTTCGCTGAGAGGCTTCTGATGCAGGCTTTCGTAGGTGAGCTGTCCGTAATCCATCCCGGGATCGGTGGGGTCCGTCAGCAGGAAGAAGTTGTACGCGGGCTCGGCCAGCGTCTTCGCCGGGCCGTACTCCGCCGTCAGCACCCCGAAGGTGTTTTTCTCAACCTGTTTGGCCGTCTTCCGCTGGGCGGCGTAACCGGCCAGGTTGAAGACGAAAAAGAACGTGACCGCGGTCAGCAGCAGGAACGTAACTGCGGTTTTTACGGGACTGCGGAGCATCATTTTCAGAGCAGCGGCAGTTTTCATGTTTCCCCTCCTGAAATCGTCCTCACATCCATTCTACGAGAGAGCGCCGGGGACATCAAGAACGGAGCGATACAGATTTGCCGGGGAAATACAACCGGTGGTTGCATTTCCCCGGCAAACCGGCCGATGCATCGGCCGTTGCAGGAAAAGCGCTTACTCGTTTCGATTCCCTTTTTCCATCCCAGCCAAAAGGGACGCCTTTTAGGCGTCCCTTTTGGCTGGGATGGCGGGATTCGAACCCACGACTGCAGGAGTCAAAGTCCTGTGCCTTACCGCTTGGCGACATCCCATAAGAAAAGCGCCGGACAAAGCGCCCGGCGCAGTGGGGTGGGTGAACGGAGTCGAACCGTCGGCCTCCAGAGCCACAATCTGGCGCTCTAACCAACTGAGCTACACCCACCGTAACAGGAGGCTTTTGCATATTACACCATACAGGCCGCAAAATCAAGCGGCTTGGGGAAAAAATGTATTTTTCCCCAAAACCGGTCCCCCTTTTGCTTGACAATTCCTTTTCTCCGTGCTATTATCGCTCAGAATTGCATATCCCCATCCTTTGAAACCGCCGGGATCTCAGGAAACCGGCCGCGGAGGATACTCTGGAGAAGCTCATCAAGCATGAGTGCCGAAGGTGCAAGGGCGTATGCGCCCGAATCTCTCAGGCAAAAGGACAGAGCGGCAAGGCCGGCCTCGGCCGGCGTTTCCCTTTCCTGTCTCCGGAGCTGCCGCGCTGCGGCGGCCTTTTTTGTTACCCCACAACACACAACAGGAGGACGGTCATGGTAGAAGAGAGCATGCAGTACATCAGCGCGTACGATCCGGAGATCGCCAAGGTGCTTTCCCTGGAGCTGAACCGGCAGCGCAACAACCTGGAGCTGATCGCTTCGGAGAACCTGGTGAGCCAGGAGGTCATGGCGGTCATGGGCTCCGTGCTGACCAACAAATACGCCGAGGGCTATCCGGGCCACCGCTTCTACGGCGGCTGCGAATACGTGGACATGGCGGAGAACATCTGCATCGAGCGGGCCAAGATCATCTTCGACGCCCACTACGCCAACGTGCAGGCCCACAGCGGCTCCCAGGCCAACTACGCGGTGTATCTCGCCCTCTGCAAGCCCGGCGCC
>JAFXUU010000094.1 GCA_017524845.1 Oscillospiraceae bacterium | reverse complement strand
TCGCCGCGGTCCGGGCCGGTTCCGGAGGCAGTGCGCCGCGCCGATGCCCAACGGCGGCGAACACGGCGACGGCGGCAACGGTGACGAGCAGGATGCCCAGGGCAGCCTTACGGCCGTTTTTCTTCATGCGGTCGGTTCCTTTCGAATAAAAAATCCCCGGAAGCCGGCGGTTTCCGGGGAACTCGCGACTTTCGATCCGCCGGGGCTTCAGCCCCGGGCGGCCCACTCTGCGTCGTCGTACCGGTAGTGGAGGGAGCGGATGCCTCCGAAGCCGGAGAGGATGCTGTAATCCTCGCTCCCGGGCATGACCTTGGCGGAGAGCCATACCGGCTGGGTGCCGACGGAGGTGACGATGAAGCGCCGCTCCTTCAGGAGCGCGCTCTCCAGTCCGGCCAGCACGTTCAGGCGCAGCTCTTCATTCCCGGCGAAGGCCCCGCCCGGCAGGATGGAGCGGCACCACTCCGTATAAGTGGCGGTGATCGGTTCGTCCCCCGGATCCGGCATCAGGGTCAGCAGGCGGGAGGTGGGGTCGAAGCCGCAGCTCTCCTGCACGGTGTTGAAGGAGGGATCGCAGTAGCACTGCATCAGCCCGTAGGGGTCGAAGGCGGCGCCGCCCCAGGCGCCGTAGCCCATTTCGATCTCACCGGCGGCCACGGCGGCATAGCGGTTGTCCAGGGTGCAGAATTCGATGAAGAGCTTTCCCTGGAGGTCCGTCCCGGCGGCGGCCTCCTCCAGCAGCTGCTGCAGAAGCTCGTTCTGCCGCCGCTGGGCCTCCGTGAGCTCCCCGCTGCCCACGGCACAGCGAAGGCGGACCACCATTCCCTCCGTCCAGCTCCCGTCCTCGGCCATCTGGTCGCAGGCGGTCTGGAAAAGGCGGCGGGCCCTGCCGGGCTCGTAGCCGGTGCAGGCCTCCGCGGCGGCCCGCAGCTCTTCGGCGTTCGTCACGCCGGAGAGGTTCACCCCGTAGGCGCTGCAAAGGGCCGTCATGGCCGGGACGGTGTCCCGGTAGCGGGAATTGAGGTCGCTTTCCACGCCGCTGCAGTACAGCCGCCCGATGAGGCCCAGGGCCGGACGGAAGGCTTCCCCGGCGGCCTCGGCAAAGCGGACGCGGTCCAGCGCCCAGGACAGGGCCTCCCGGAAGGCTTCGTTGGCAAGGCAGGTCTTGTTCACCGTCTCCCCCTCGCCGGAGGAAGCCTGCAGCCGGGCAAGGGCCGCCTTGTCCGTCACCATGAAAAAGCGATATGTATAGGCGTCGTCCCGGTAGAGCACGGAAGCCTCCGCGCCCTCGGGCAGACTTTCGCCCTCGCCGGGGATCAGCAGGTCCAGATCGCCCCCGGCAAAGAGCCGCCGGGCTTCGCTGCGGCCCGCGGCCTCCAGCACGATGCGGTCCGTCTCATAAAAACCGTCGCCGCTCCCGTCCCGGTATCCGAACCAGCTCTCGTTCCGCTCCAGGGTGAGACTGCCGTCCGTCATATCCGACAGCCGGTAAGGCCCGCAGCTCACGGTGGTGTCGGGTCCGGTGCCGTAGCTCGTGTAGCTGCGGCCGCCGTATTCGAAGCGGCCGCCCTCGTACAGCGGCTCGTAGACGAGCCAGGGCGTCGTCAGTCCGAAGAGAAAATCGAATTCGTCCACGCTCTCTGCGCAGATATAGATCAGGGTATGGTCGTCCTCCTTCAGGAGCCCCACGGAATCCCAGCCGACCGTCGGCCAGGTGCGGCGGAAGGCCGTGTAGTAGGCGAGGTCCGCCGTCGTCTCCCGGCCCCAGGCGTCGCTGCCGGTGAAGGAATAGAGCAGCTCGGAGCTCCGGCGGGTGACCGGCACGAAACCGTCCTCGTCGGCCATGCGCAGGAGGCCGGAATAAGTGTCCTCCGGCACGTATCCGGCCCGGTAATAGTCCTCCAGGCTGCTGCCGTCCAGCCAGACGGAGAGGGGCTGCTGCAGGGAGAAGTAGAGCACCGTCCCGTCCGGGGCGCGGCAATAGCCTTCCTCGTCGTAGGTCCAGCCCTCGGCGGGGTAGGTGAAGTCCCCGCTTCCCAGGGCGTTTTCCTCCCAGATGTCCGCCCCGGAGCGGCGGTAGGCCCGGGCGCCCAGAAGGGCGGCCGCGCCGTCGCAGAAATAACCCGCCCGGTAATTGTCCATCTCCGGGGAGAGACACTGACGCATGGAGTAGAGATAGCTGTCCGCCGTGATGGGGGTGTGCGCTTCGTCGTCCCAGCAGGCCAGGGGATTGAGGCGGATGCGCCAGACCCGGCCCGTTTCATCCGGAGAGATGCCCCAGCGCCAGGCGTCATACCAGGAGGCGGTGACGTCCTCCACGCTCTCGGCCATCTGATAGACCCAAACCGTCTCCCTCCCGTCCGCCGAGAGCCCGATGTCCACCAGGGGAGAGGCGGTGAGGCTCCAGAGGAAGCTGTCCGTCTCCGTTTCCCAGGTGTGTACGTTCCAGCAGGAGGGGAGAGCGTCCGCCGCCAGCCGGAGGGTATGGAAATCCGCCCGGGGCGCTTCCGTCGGCTCGGGCGTCGCCGGAGGCGCGGTGGGCAAGGGAGGGGCGGAGGCCGCCGCGGGCGTGACCGCCGGCTCCGTCCGCTCCTCACAGCCGGGACAGAGGATCAGCACCAGACAGAGTGAAAGGAGGCATAGGCAAAGGCTTCTTAGCTTCATGGAGCCCTCCGGAGTGACAGATTGAGAAAGGGGACAAGAAACAGGCTGCAAAATCCTTTCGGATCTTGCAGCCTGCGAATCCGGTCGATGTCAGCCGATGGTGGGAAGATAGTAGTCGGCGGGACGGGACTTGATCTCCTGGATGCAGCTCACGATGCTGGCAATGGTGACGATCAGGAGCAGGATCGCAAGAATGCCGCCCAGGATCCGGCTGGCAGGCACGTTGGCGTAGCGGGGGATCATCTTGCCGAAGAACCAGCCCTTGACGCCGGCGATCCCCGCCAGCAGGGGGAACAGGTTGAATGCGATGCCCTTCTTTCCCATGGTGCAGAGGGCGATGATGCCGAAGATCATCACGAGAACGGGAGCGCCGATGTAGCGCAGGGTCACATGCTTGAACTTCAGGTCGGGATTCTCGGCGTTGAGCTCGTTGCCCATCACCGTCTCCAGCTGCATGAAGTTATAATTGAAGAGGATCTCGCCCCACATGCTGGTCTGCTGCTTCGTGTCCTTCTTGCCGGTGGGCTCGTAGCGGAAATAAGGCATGAACCACTGGAGGAAGATGAGCGCGATGACGATCACGATCGCATAGTGGGTGATATTGACTCTTTTCAGGATTCCGATTCTCTTGGCATCCATTTCCATGATCGAAAGACCTCCATACATTCTCAGAAAAGGCGCGCTTATAGCTTATGAACGCAGTTTAGCACAATACTGCCCAAATGACAAGAGTGAATTTCGATAATTTTGCATAATACTTCGCCTGGAGCCGCCGGAGGCCGTCAGCCCCGCTCCGGGGGATCCAGGACCGTCATGGGATCGATGGCCGTGCCGTCCAGATAGACGCGGAAATCGCAGTGGACCCCGGTCGCCCGGCCGGTGGCCCCCATGGTGGCGATGATCTGCCCCTGGACCACCGTGTCCCCCTCGGAAACCAGAAGGTTGGAGCAGTGGGAATAGCGGGTCTCGTAGCCGTTTCCGTGGTCGATGAGGATGGTGAGCCCGTAGCCGCCGTAGTCCTCGGCCTCCGTCACCGTGCCCGCGGCGGCGGCGTAGATCTTCGAGTTGGGCTTGTCCGCCAGGTCGATGCCCGCGTGGAACTCCGTCTTCTCCTCCGTGACCGGATCGAGACGGTTGCCGAATTCGGAGCTGACGTATCCGCTTTCGCTGAAGCGCACCGGCCACAGGTGGGGGAAGTATTCCCCGTCGTCCGGGGCAGCCTTCACGTCCTCCTGATTCAGGGCGAGCTCCGCCCGGAAGGCCTCCGCCTCGGAGGCCACGTCGTCGAAGCTGCTCCGGCCGGAGACCGGCACGGAGGCCGCCGCGGAGGCGCTGCGGGCGCCCACGGCAAGCGCGGGGACGAGAACGGCCGCCGCGATCAGCAGCGCGGAAGCGCCGCGAAGGATGTTTCTGAGGATGGAATGTCTCATAGCTCCGCCTTGGTTACAGCTCTCGCTGGAATTGGTAACATATTATTACAAAACGCCGGGGAAATCAAGAGAAATCTGTAACGAAAAGCGAGAATTTCTCCCGCCCGGCCCCCGGCCTCCGGAAAAACCCGCTTCGATTTCTCCTATTTGCCGAAGCATGAAAAACCGCCGGGCAGACCTTTCGGCTGCCCGGCGGCGAAAACGCAAGGCTCATTCCTCAAAAAACTTCTTATGCACGGCCCGCATGGCCACGTCGGCGGCGTCCGCGTCGATGAGGACGGAGATCTTGATCTCGCTGGTGGAGATCATGCGGATGTTCACCTGGGCGGAGGCCAGGGCCTCGAAAAGCAGCACGGCGACGCCCGGCCGGTTGATCATCCCGGCGCCCACCACGCTGAGCTTGCAGATCTTGTCGTTGACGTTAATATGGTCGAAGCCGATGGCGTCCTGTTCCGCCTCCAGGGCGGCCCGGGCGTGCTCCAGCTCCGTTTTGGCCAGGGTGAAGCTGATGTCCTGCGTATCGTTGCGGCCGATGGACTGGAGGATGAGGTCCACGTTGATCTTCTCCCTGGCCAGCACCCGGAACACCTTATAGGCGATGCCGGGCTCATCCTTCAGGCCCACCAGGGCGATGCGGGCGATCTTGTCGTCCCGGGCGATGCCGCTGATCTTGGTCTCTTCCATCCCTTTCGTGACCTCCTTCACAATTGTGCCGGGCTTGCGGACGTAGCTGCTGAGCACTTCCATGGGGACGCCGTAGCGCTTCGCCAGCTCCACGCTGCGGTTGTGCAGCACCTGGGCGCCCATGGAAGCCAGCTCCAGCATCTCGTCGTAGGTGATCTCCTTCAGCTTCCTGGCGTTGGGCACCAGCCGGGGATCGGCGGTATACACGCCCTCCACGTCGGTATAGATCTGGCAGAGGTCCGCGTGCATCTTCGCAGCGATGGCCACGGCGGTGGTGTCGCTGCCGCCCCGGCCCAGGGTGGTCATATCCTCGTGCTTGTTGATGCCCTGGAACCCCGCCACCAGCACCACGCGGCCCTGCTCCAGTTCCCGCCGGATGCGCTCCGGGTCCATGGTCTTGATCCTGGCGTTGCCGTAGTCGGAATTGGTCTTCATCCCCACCTGCCAGCCCAGAAGGGAAACGGAGGGGACGCCCATCTCCTGCAGCGCCATGGCGCAGAGGGCGATGGAGATCTGTTCCCCCGTGGCCAGGAGCATGTCCATCTCCCGCTTGCTGGGGTGGGAGGTGATCTCGGCCGCCTTGGCGATGAGATCGTCGGTGGTGTCGCCCTGGGCGGACAGAACCACCACCACGTCGTTGCCGGCCTTCTTCGCGTCGGCGATGATCCCCGCAACGCGGCGGAGCTTCTCCGCGTCGGCCACGGAGGAGCCGCCGAATTTCTGTACGATCAGCATGAATTATCCCGCCTTGTCACAGCCGGACTTGTCCGGCCTTATTCATCAATCCAAAACGCGGTACCGTGCCTCGCAGGCCGGGATCCGGTCTGCCGTCAGCGGCTCCGTGAAATGCCACTTGCCTTCGCTGCGGATATACCAGCGGGAGGGGAGCGTGTCCGGATCGCCCAGAGGCAGGGGCGCGTCAGACCAGCCTATGCCCCGGGGAGAGGACTTGTGCCGCACGGCGTCCACCACGTCGCCCGCCACGGCGCTGGCGGTGGGGACGCTTCCGGCCCCCGTGCCGTAGAACATGGTGTCCCCCACGGCGTTGCCGGTGATGATGAGGGCGTTGAAGGCCTGATCCACGTGGCAGAGCATGCTGCTTGCGGGCACGTAATGGGGGGCGACCCAGGCGTAGGTAAGCCCGTCCTCCCCGCGGATGAGGCGGCAGAGGAGCTTGATGGCCCCGCCGGAGGCGGCGGCGCTGCGGATGTCCTGCAGGGCCACGCCCCGGATGCCCTCCACGGGCACCAGCTCCGGCTTCAGCTCCCGGCCCCAGGCCAGGTCCGCCAGGATGCAGGTCTTGCGCACGGCGTCCGTCCCGTCCAGGTCGCTGTCGGGATTCAGCTCCGCGTAGCCCAGGGACTGAGCCTCCTTCAGGGCTTCGTCCAGCTCCTTGCCGCTCTGCAGCATGGCCGTGAGGATATAGTTCGTGGTGCCGTTGAGGATGCCCTTCATGGACAGGATCCTGTTGGCGGACAGGTCGTTGAACAGGGGGCGCAGCAGGGGGATGCCGCCGCCCACGCTGGCCTCGAAGAAATAGTTGACGCCGTGCTCCTTGGCCAGGGCCAGGAGCTCCACGCCGTGCTCCGCCACCAGCTGCTTGTTGGAGGTGACCACGTGCTTCCCCGCGGCCAGGGCCCGCCGGGTAAAGGCCAGGGCCACGCCGCAGCCGCCGATGGTCTCCACCACGACGCCCACCTCCGGGTCCTGCTCCACCACGGCGAAATCTTTCACCATCAGGGGCGCGAAGGGACTGTCGGGAATGTTGCGGATATCCACGATATATTTGAGGCGCACTTCCTCTCCCGCTCCTGCGGCGACCTCCGCAGCATTTTCCGTGAGGACCTTTGCGACGCCGGAGCCCACCGTGCCGAAGCCAAGGATCGCGAGATACGTCATATCGGATCACCCTTATCTATTTAGAATTATTTTCCCATGTTAGCATAGGATCCTGCCCGATGCAACAGGGAAATACAACAAATCTTCGGCGATTCAGCGCATTAGAATCATAAAGGAGGACGAAGAGCCCTCACGGGAAAAAGCGCGCCCGGGCCTCCTTCACCAGGCGGCAGAACGTCAGCACCTCTTCCTCCGAGGTTTCCCGGGAAAAGGAGACCCGCAGGGCCCCGTCGATCACCCCGGGAGGGAGGCCCATGGCCGTGAGCACGTGGCTGCGGCGGCCTCTGGCGCAGGCGGAGCCCCGGGAGACGCAGACGCCCTGCCCGTCCAGCCAGTTTTGCAGCACCTCCGCCCGGGCCCCGGGGAAGGAGACGCAGCAGATGTGACCGGCGCAGACGCCCCCGTCCCGGCCGATGAGCACAGCCTCCGGCAGGGCCGCCGCCAGCAGCCCCCTGAGACGGAGGAAGCGGTCCCGGAGCCCGGGAAGGTCCCCGGCGGCCGCCTTCGCAGATCGGAAGAGCACACGTCTGAACTCCAGTCACAAGG
>JAFXUU010000093.1 GCA_017524845.1 Oscillospiraceae bacterium | reverse complement strand
TGGCAGCGGGGGCCTGAGTGGCGGGCGTTTCCTTCGTCCCGCCGCCGCAGGCCGCCAGGGCCAGCAGCATCAGCAGAGCGAGCAGGATGGCAAGGGTTCTTTTCATGGAGGTACCTCCTTTTCCGGGAATGCCGCGGCATTCCCTCCGGGAGAGCCGGACGGCTCCCTGTTTCAAATCGTACGTGCGACCTCGAAGGCCTGGAACACCGCGTCCCGGATCTCCCCGGATTTCACGGCGTCGCCGATGATGTAAAAGCTGCTTTCGGGACAGAGATGGGCGAACTGCAGGGCAGCCGAACGCCGGGGCTTCACGCCGACGGCCATGAGCACCGTGTCCGCGGGAAGGGCCTTCTCCTCCCCGGTCTTCACCTGCCGGATCCGTACCCCGTCGTCGGTGATCTCCAGCAGCTGCCAGCCCAGGAGCCGCTCCACGTGGTTTTCCTCACTGAGGGCCAGAAGATCGGAGGCGGCGCCGGTGCGGAAAAGGTCCACCTGCTCCGCCATTTCCACCACCGTGACGCTTTTGCCCTTCTGCGCCAGGCTGATGGAGGCCTCCGTACCCACGGAGGAGCCGCCGACGATCACCACCCGCTGCCCGCAGGGGACCCGGCCGTTTTCCGCGTCCGGCGCCCAGTGGACGTGGGGCTTGTCTGCGCCGGGGACCCGGGGCAGGATGGGATCGGAGCCCACGGCGGCGATGATGACGTCATAGCCCTCGCCCGCCAGCAGCTCCGGCGTGGCCTCGGTGTTCAGGAGGACCCTGGCGCCGCAGTTGGCGGCGAAATCCTCCATGTAGCGGAGGTAGTCTCTCAGGTCGGTCTTGAAATCCGCCGCCACCGCGTCCCGCACATGTCCGCCGACGTTTTCCGCCTTCTCGTAGAGGGTCACGTCGTGGCCCCGCTGCAGCAGCCACTTCACCGCCTCCACGCCTCCCGGGCCGCCGCCGATGACGGCCGCTTTTTTCCTGACGGGGGCGGGAGGGAGGCAGCCCTCCGGGTATTCCCGGAAGCGGCCCCACATGGGGTTCACGGAGCAGAGCTTGGCGGTGTGGGGGCTGGCCAGCCGGAAGCAGGAACAGCGAAGGCAGGGCATATGCTGCCATTCCTTCCCCTCGGCGTACTTCCTGGGCATGTCGTAATCCGCGTGGAGCGCCCGGTTCATGGCCACCAGGTCCGCCTGGCCGGAAGCGATGATCTCCTCCGCCTGGCCGGGGTCCTTGATGGCCCCCACCACGGCCACCTTCAGCTCGGGATAGGACCGCTTCACCGCCTCGGAGAAGCCGACGTTGAACTTCTGGGGCATGGTGTAGTTCGTCATGAGATAGCGGAGATACCAGGGTTCGCCGTACAGATCGTGGAGACCGGCGGAAACGTGGAGAATGTCCGTCCTGTCCTTGATGTATTGGATGAACTCCAGGGTTTCGGGGAAGCGCATCTGTTCCGGGTGGAATTCGTCCGCGGACAGGCGGTATTCGATGACGAAATCCTCGCCCACTGCGCCGCGCACCGCCTCCAGCACCTCGCAGGCGAAGCGGGCCCGGTTGCGGAGGGAGCCGCCGTATTCGTCCGTGCGCCGGTTGTAGTAGGGGCTGGCGAACTGGGCGATGAGGTTTCCGTGGGCGCCGTGGATCATGCACATCTGCATCCCGGCGTCCTTGCAGAAGCGGGCGGCCCGGGCGTATTTCTCCACGGTCTCCCGGATCTTCTCCCGGCTCATTTCGATGGTGGCGACGGGCTCCCGCCCCAGCATCTTTGCCCGCCGCTCCTCCGCCTTGGTGATAAAAGAGGAGGCGCTGTAGGGGGCGTGGCCCACGTTTTCAAAGGTCGTGTCCTTGCCGTTGTGGGTCAGCTCCAGGGAACCGTGGGCCCCGTAGACCTGGCACATTTCGGCGAACTTCCGCAGGGGCATCACGCATTCCGGGTCCGACAGCTGCAGCTGCCGCGCCTCGTCGCTGCTTTCGGTGATGTCGATGGAGCAGTTGCCCACGTTGCACACGGCCACGCCGCCCCGGGCGTACTGCCGGAAGTAGGACACGAAATCGTCGGTCACGAAGCCCCGGTCGTCGCCGGAGAAGAAACAGCCGGGAGGCGCCTGCTCCAGGTGGTTTTTGTAGAGGACGCCGCGGATCTCGAAGTGGTCGAACACGTGGGGATATCTGCATGCCATGGCCGATGCCTCCTTATTCCACAAACCGCCGTTTTTCGACCAGTATAGCACAGACGGGGCCGTATTTCAATCACTGTCGGCGGCAGGAAGGGGCGGGCGCGCCGAAGGTCCCCAGGCATGCCCGTGCTGAATGCTCAGAAGGTGATGGCCACCTTGATGTTGCCCTGCTTTCCGGCGGCCAGGTCGAAGGCGGTCTCCCAGTCGGCCAGGTCGAAGGTCCGGGTGACGACGCCGTCCGTGTGCAGGACGCCGGAGGCCATGTTCTCGATCACGTAGGGATAGCAGTCTGGGCTCAGGTGGCTTCCAAGCACGTCCAGCTCTTTCTTGTCCCCGATGATGGACCAGTCCAGGGTGGTGGGCTCGCCGAATACGGAGAATTCCACGAAGCGCCCCAGCTTCCGGATCATGTTCATGCCCTGCACCACGGAGGAGGGGTGGCCGGTGGCCTCGATATAGATGTCGCAGCCGTAGCCGTCGGTCATATCCAGGATGCTCTTCACCACGTCCTCCTTGGCCGGATTCCAGGCCAGGTCCGCGCCGAAATCCAGGGCCTTGGCCAGGCGGTTCTCCTGCAGGTCCAGGGAGATGAGCTTTTTGGGCTTCTTCGTGTGGGCGTAGGTCACCATGCCCAGCCCCAGGGTCCCGGCCCCGGAGATCACCACGATGTCGTCCTTCGTGATCTGCGCCCGGTCCACGCAGTGCTTGGCGCAGCCGTAGGGCTCGATGAGCAGGGCGCTGCGCAAGGGCAGACGCTTCGGCACCCGGTGGATACGGGCGTGCTTCACGGGGATGCGCACGTATTCCGCCATGGCCCCGCAGTAATCCGTGAAGTAGCCGTAGATGTAATGGGGCTGACACATCCAGTAGTGCCCGTCCCGGCAGAAGCGGCACTCGCCGCAGGGGGCGATCTGCTCCACCGTCAGCCGCTCGCCCACGGCGTAATCCTTCACGTTGGCGCCAACCTCGCTGACGGTACCCAAAAACTCATGGCCGGGGATGAAGGGCGCGCGGACCCAGGGGGCCTTGTCCGACCCGTTGCCCCAGTAGCTCTCGGCCCCGTGCCAGCATTTCACGTCGCTGGCGCAGACGCCGCAGCCTTCGGTCTTCAGGAGAATGTCGTCCGGTCCGCAGACGGGGATCGGGTATTCCGGCTCGTAACGGTAATCGCCCTTGCCGTATACGACCAGGGCCCGCATCGTTTTCCTGTCCATGCTCTGCTCCTCCTTAACGGTCTTTAGATACCTCTGACGATAGTACCTCGCCGGAGAATTGTCAAGCGTTTCCGAAACGGAGAGGAAAGCGGGGAAAACTTCACTTTCCTTGTGGAACATTGGAGATGTTTGTGATATAATTTCTTAAATGGGTGCTTATGACCGCAAATACCGCGACCGGCGCCCGCCGCGCCGCGCTGCGTTTTCAGGAGGAAGCTATGCTTAGAAAGGTCACTGTGGAAACCGGAACGGTAGAAGGCCTCCCCGCGGCTGACCCGCGGATCACCGCCTTCAAGGGCATCCCCTATGCCGCGCCCCCCGTTGGGGAAAACCGCTGGCGCGCGCCGCAGCCGGCGAAAAAATGGAGAGGCGTTCTGAAGGCTTATAAATTCGGCCCCATCTCCATGCAGCACGTCCCCGGCGAGGATCCGGACAACATCTATTCCCGGGAATGGAACGTGGACCCCTCCATCGAGATGTCCGAGGACAGCCTCATGCTCAACGTGTGGACCCCGGCCCGGAGCGCTGACGAGAAGCTCCCGGTCTTCGTCTGGTACTTCGGCGGCGGTCTTCGGGAAGGGAACACGGCGGAGATGGAATTCGACGGGGAGCGCCTGGCCCGCAGGGGCATCGTGGTGGTCACCGTGAACTACCGGCTCAACGTCTTCGGCTTCTTCGCCCATCCGGAGATCACGGCGGAAGCGCCCGATGCGCCCGCGAACTTCGGCTATCTGGACCAGCGCTTCGGCACCATGTGGGTCAAGCGCAACATCGCGGCCTTCGGCGGCGACCCGGACAACATCACCATCGGCGGTCAGTCCGCCGGCGGCGGCAGCGTCATGGCACAGGTGGCCTCTCCCCTGAACAAGGGCCTGTTCCAGAAGGCCATCGTGGACAGCGGCCTGGAGCTCTGCCCCTATCCCCCCAGCATGTTCGGTCCGAACCTCACCCTGAAGGAGGCCGAGAAGATCGGTCAGCAGTTCTTCAAGCTCCTGGGCGTGAAGACCCTGGCGGAGGCGAGAAAGCTGGACGCCTTCTTCGTGCGGGACAAGGCCAACGAGTGCAATCTGCGCTTCGGCGTGGTGGAGGACGGGCATATGATCACCGGCCTCTCCAACGAGCTGTTCATGAAGAACGAGGTCAACCTGGTGCCCATGCTCTTCGGCCACACCTCCACGGAGTTCCCCTCCAGCCCGGCGGGGAAGACGGTGGAGGAATTCAAGGAATATGCCCGGAAGAACTTCGGCGAGGACGCCGATGAGTTCCTGGCCCTCTGTGCGTCGCCCTCCGGCTCTCTCGCGGAGATGCGCCACAAGGCGTCTGCCCAGCACCTGGAATTCTCCATCCGCCGCCTGGCCCAGAAGAAGGCCGAGACGGGGGATACCCATCCCATGTATTATTGGGTCTTCGATCCCGAGATGCCCGGCTGGGATCAGCCCGGCACCTTCCATTCCAGCGATCTCTGGTTCTTCTTCGAGACCCTGGCGAAGTGCTGGCGGCCCTTCAAGGGCAAGCATTACGATCTTGCCCGGCAGATGTGCAACTACTGGGCCAATTTCATCCGCTCCGGCGATCCCAACGGCCAGGACGCGGACGGGGCGGACATGCCCCTCTGGCGGCCCTACACGGTGGAGGACCCCTGCCGCATATGGTTCGGGGATACGATCTATACAGAGGCCAAGGGTCCCAGCGCGCTGCTTCGCTTCCTGCTGAAGGAGGCGGACAAGAAGTAAACCGGCCGGAGTGCCGCCGGAGGGAGCCCCCGCAGGGACTTCCTCCGGCGGCGAAGCCGGGGCCCGCAGCGGCGAAAAAAGGAGGACAGCATGGAGAAACCCAGGAAAACGATCCAAAAAAGCGTGACGGTGGGCTGCATCTTATCAGTCCTGCTTCTGTGCGTGCTGCTGTCCGTGCCCTGCTACCTTCTCTTTTCCTCCGCTCTCTACCGGCAGTACGATGCGCGGCTGGGCAACGTGCTCCGCTACGTGGAGCACCGGACCGACGCGGACGACCTCCGGCAGTGCATCCGCAGCGGGCAGCCCTCGGAGTCCTACCGGCTGCTGGAAAAGCTGCTGGAGGACGTCGCAGACGATTTCGATCTGTACTTCCTCTACATTGTGATCCCGGCGGAGGAGCGGGGCGTGATGGTGAACGTGGTCTCCGCCACCAATACGGCCCAGCGGGGAGGAGAGAAGATCGAGATCCCGATGCTGGCGGAATCGGAGGCGTACGCCCCGAAGATGCTGCATAAATACGCCGCCGTCTGGGATTCGCGGGAGACCTGCTATTTTGAGGAGAGCTCCGATTACGGCGCCTGCTACACCGGCTGCCGGGCCCTCCGCGCCTCCGACGGAGAGACGGTCGCCCTCATCTGCGCCGACGTTTCCATCGCAAGCCTCCACCGGATCATTCGCTCCTACTTCCTCATCACGGTGCTGATCGCCGCGGCGGTGGGCGCGGCCGCCTGTCTGCTGATCCTCCGGTGGCTGCGGCGCAACGTGACGGGGCCGATCGTCGCCCTGGAGCAGAGCGCCCGGCGCTTCGCGGAAAGCAGCCACGAACGCAGGGACCTTCCCTTCCCCGACTTTGAGATGCCCGACCTTCGGGCCGACAACGAGCTCGCCTCCCTGGCGGAGGCCGTGGCGAAAATGTCCGAGGATATGGAGGACTATGTGGCCAATGTCCTGCACGCCGAGGCAAGAGCCAAAAGCGCGGAGGAAGAGGCAGAGGACATGAGCCGCATCGCCTATCAGGATTCCCTGACCCACGTGAAGAGCAAGGCCGCCTACAGGCTCGCCGAGGAGGAGCTCTCCGCGGCGGTGGCGGCGGGAAAGGCGGAATTCGCCATCGTTATGGTGGACCTCAATTTCCTCAAGCTCACCAACGATACCTACGGCCACGAGTACGGCGACCGCTACCTGATCGGCACCTGCATGGTCATCTGCCAGGTCTACAAGCATTCTCCGGTCTACCGCTTCGGAGGCGACGAATTCGTGGTGGTCCTGCGGGGACAGGATTACGTAAACCGGGACGCCCTTCTGGCGGAGCTGAAGCGGCAGTACGCCGAGACGAGCGGGAACCCGGAGTTCCAGCCCTGGGAACGCTATTCCGCAGCGGCCGGAATGGGCGTTTACACCGCGGGTGAGACCGTGGAGCAGGTCTTCAAGCGGGCCGATGACGAGATGTACCGGAACAAGGACGAGATGAAGGCCGGCCGCTGAGCCGGATCTGTCCCAAAGGAGCTTGTGATATGTCGAAACAACAGATCAGCGACGAATATCTGCGCGACTTCTTCGGGATCGGGGACGATGACGAGGGCAGAGCCGAGCTGGCAGAGATCAAATCCCGCCTGGAGCGGATCCAGTTCAGCCACAATCAGGACATCTGCACCATCGACAGCGAGGCTGACGGGATGTATTTCCTGGAATCCGGCACCGCCGTGGTGCTGGACCGGGACGGAGAGCAGATCAATATCATGCGGGAAGGCCAGTACTTCGGGGAATACGCCGTACTGGCCGGCCAGCGCAGACTTTCCACGGTCCGCTCCCTGGGGCGCACCGTGGTGTTCCGGCTGGGGAACGAGGATATGATGGAGGTGCTCAAGCGGCACCCCAACACCTACGGCGACCTGATGAAGCGGGTCTACGGTCAGGTCTCCCGGAAGCACAGCCAGCTGCTGGCCCTGTCCCGCATGCAGCGGGGCATCCTGCAGCACCCCCAGAACAAGACGCCCATCACCCCGCTGCGGATGATCGTCCAATACGGCATCCTTCTGCTTGTCTTTATCCTGTCCCTGGTGCTGGTGCCCCGGGATTCGACGGCGCCGGTGTTCCTTCTGCCTCTGCTGGTGATGACGGTGCACGTCATCCTCACCAGGCGCACGGTGGAATCCCTGGCGGTAGGCGGAATGCTGGCCGCCATGCTGCTGTTCCGCCAGGGCCTCTCGGCCAGCTATACCGACGCCCTGATGGATTCCATGGCCTCCATGGACAACGTGTTCACGGTGCTGGTCATGGCCCTCATGGGCAGCGTCGTGACTCTGATCGAAGCCTCCGGCGCGGTGACCGCCTTCAAAAAGCTAGCGGACCGCAAGGTGCACACAGCCCGCGGTGCGCGCCTGGCCTCTGTGGGCATCATGGCCGTTACCGCCATCGACGACTGTCTGAATATGCTCTGCGCCTCCACCAGCCTCCAGTCCGCAGCGGATGAGCAGCGCATCCCCAGAGAGGACAGCGGCCTGCTCCTGAGCTTCCTGCCCACCGTCCTCTGTTCCTTCCTGCCCTTTTCCCTCTGGGGCATCTTCGTAGTCGGTACCATCGGCGCGGGCTACGAGGGCAGCGCGGCGGGCCTCTTCTGCCGCTCCATCCCTTTCAATTTCTTCTCCATTCTGGTCACGCTGGCCCTTCTGGCCTTCTGCTTCGGCCTTCTGCCCCGCTCCCGGCAGCTGAAGGCGGCGAAGAAGCGGGTGGAGGATGGCGGCGAGCTCTGGCCCGAGGGCTCGGAGCGATACCTGGTGAAGGATGAAACGGATATCTGGGGCAAGATCATCAATCTGCTCCTGCCCGTGGTGGTCCTGGCGGGCTCCTCCCTGGCCTTCCGCAGCGTCTATACGGGCAGCTTGGTGCTGGACAGCGCCTGCGGCCTGGTGGCGACGCTGGTCTTCATGTTCTTCCTCTACTGCGCCCAGGGCCTCATGTCCCCGGAGCAGTTCGTGGAGCATCTGGTCACCGGCGTGCAGAGCATGGCCCTGCCCATCATCCTCTATCTCATGACCATGTGCTTTTCCACCCTTCTGGATCTCCACGCCATGGGCGCCTATTTCGACGAGGCGGTGGAGCTGCTGAGCCCCGTTTCCCACTTCATGCCGGCCGTCCTCTTCCTGGTTTCCACCGTTTTCACCGTGCTCCTGGGCTCCTCCTGGGCTATGTACGCCATCGCCTTTCCCGTGGCCATCCATATGGCCTCCTCTCTGGGCATCAACCTGCCCCTCTGCATCGGCGCGGTCTGCGCGGCGGGGATCGCCGGGGAAAAGAACTGCCTCTTCACCAGCGACAGCCTCTCCATCGCCAACGCCATCGGCTGCGATCCCAATACCATCCTGCATATCCGGCTGACGTACAGCGTTATCTTCTCCGGCGTCTCCCTCATCCTGTATTTGATCGCAGGCTATATCTTCTGATTTGAGGAATACGATGTCCCCTCCGGACCGTCTGGCCGGAGGGGATCGGTTATTCTGTGAGCAGCTTCGCCAGAGACAGCAGCAGGAGCAGGAGCAGGTTCACCGCGGTGAATTCAAGAAGGAAGCGCCCGGGCCTCGCACCCTCCGTGCGTCCGTAGAGCTTCATGCCGATCAGGCTGGCCAGGCTGGCGATGGGGGTCCCCAGACCGCCGATGTTCACGCCCAGCAGGAGATCCCGCGCCCGGTCGGTGAAGCCGGACAGAAGCAGGGCGGCGGGCACGTTGCTGATGACCTGACTGGCCAGCAGAGCGGTGAGATAGGCGCGCTTTTCCAGCAGCCGCCGCAGCAGGGCGCTGGCCGCCGGGATCCTCGCCAGATTCCCGGCGAAGACGAAAAAGGCCAGGAAGGTGAGCAGCAGCATGAAGTCGGCCTTCAGCAGCCGCTTCCGATCGAAGACCAGCAGTATTGCGAGCGTCAGCCCCAGCAGCGCGCCCCAGGGCAGCAGCTTCATCACCGTCAGCAGGCAAAGCGCGAAAAGCGCCAGGTGGAGCCCCAGGGCCCGCCGGTCCAGGGGCGGCGCTTCCGCGGGGACGGCGGAGATGTGCGCCCGGTCCAGCAGGAGACAGGCGGCGGCAATCAGAACGAGGGAAAGCGCCCAGAAGGGAAGGGTCTCCTTAAGAAAGCCTCCGATGCCATATTTGTAATGATTATAAAGGTAGAGATTCTGGGGGTTGCCCACCGGCGTCAGTATGCTCCCCAGGTTGGCCGCCGCCGTCTGCAGCACCACCACCCGGCAGAGCGCCTTCTCCCGCCGGGCCATGCCCAAGGTTACCGCGGCGAAGGGGACGAAGGTGAGAAGGGCCACGTCGTTTGTGATGAGCATGGCGCTGAAGAAGGACAGCAGCACCAGCATGGTCCCCAGCCGGCGGACGCTGCCCGCCCTCCCGCAGAGGCCATGGGCCAGACGGTCGAAGAGGCCCGCGTCCCGCAGCCCGGCCACCACCGTCATGAGGCAGTAGAGCAGGGCCAGAGTCCGCAGGTCCGGATAGTCCAGATACCCCCGGTCCGGCGGCACGAAGAAGCAGCTGATGAGAGCGGCCAGGGCTGCGGCAGCCAGTACCGGCTCCCGTTTCAGAAAAGCGGCGATGGACTTCAACGGCGGATCCCTCCCGTTTCGCCCGCGCCACGGGGCGGGCGGCTGCGGAAAAGCTCCGCAGTCTGTCCATCATACAGCAATCCCGGCTCTTTGGAAAGAGGCGAACGTTTTTTTCTTCGCTCCTGCGGCAGAGGGAAAAGGGAATCTTCGGGGAAAAAACTTGAAATCCGCTCGCGCATGAAGTAATAATCTTCATTGGGAATCCTGCGCCTATCGCCCGGAAACCGCGGTCCGGCGGAGGCGCCCCGTCCGTCCGGCGTAAGCCGGAGAAACCATACCGGAGGAGAGAACACGCATGAACCACCGCTGGAAACGCATCCTTTCCCTGGCGCTGGCAGCGGCCCTCATCCTCGCTCTGGCGGTCCCCGGATATGCCGCCCCGGAGGAGGAAGAGGAACAGCCCGGCGGCATCCGGGTCTCCTGGGAAAAGGTCGATGCGGCCCCCAGAAGCTGGTCGGCGCGGCCCGTCGGCATCGACGAGCAGCCGCTCTACGGTCCCGACGACGCCGTCCGCGTGTCGATCGTGCTGGATAAGCCCTCCGTCCTGGCGGCCAGATTCTCCACCGTCAATATCGCGCAGAATAAAAAAGCCATGCGCTACCGGGATTCCGTCCGTGCCGCGCAGGACGAAGCGGCCGAGATGATCGCCGTAAAGGTGCTGGACGGCAAGGAGCTGGACGTGGTCTGGAACCTGACCCTTGCGGCCGACGCCATTTCCGCCAACGTGCCCTACGCCGCCGTCGGGAAGATCAAGGCTCTTCCCGGCGTGAAGGACGTGATCCTGGAGACCCGCTATGAGCCTGCCGCGGACGAGCCCAATATGTCCGTCGCCGCGGGGATGACCGGCGGCGTCCGGCTGTGGGCCAGCGGTTATACCGGCGCGGGCAGCGTCGTCGCCGTCATCGACACCGGCCTGGATATGGACCATGAGCTCTTCCGGCCCGACGCGCTGGAATACGCACTGGAAAAGGACGGCAAGGAGGCCGCGCTCACTGCCGCGGACGTGGAAGCCGCGTGGGATCAGCTGCATGCCGCGGAATTCCTGGGCGGGTCCGAGGGCGTATATCTGAATACCAAGGTCCCCTTCGCCGTGAACTACGTCGACCGGAACCTGGAGGTCACCCACGAAAAGGACAAGCAGGGCGAGCACGGCTCTCACGTGGCCGGCATCGCCGCGGCCAACCGCTTTATGGACGACGGGAACGGCGGCTTCATAAACGCGCTGGAGCAGGTCTTCACCCAGGGTGAAGCACCCGACGCGCAGCTGATCGTCATGAAGGTCTTCGGCCAGGGCGGCGGAGCCTACGATTCCGACTACATGGTCGCCATCGAAGACGCCATCCTGCTGGGTGCGGACAGTGTGAACCTGTCCCTGGGCTCCTCTGTCACCGGCTTCGTCACCAGCGACGGCTATCAGGCCATCATGGAGAGCCTGACGGAGTGCGACACCGTCGTTTCGATCTCTGCCGGCAACAGCTATGACTGGACCTATTTCACAGATTTCGACTATCTCTATTCCGACGACGTCGGCTACCATACCGGCGGTTCCCCCGGCACCTTTACCAATGCTCTGACCGTCGCCTCCGTGGACAACGCCGGCGATACCCTCCCGGCGTATATCCTCCTGGACGGGGAGACGATCATCTACACCGAGAGCACGGGCTTCGGCAATATGCCCCTCTACACCGTGAGCGGCGAGCGGGAATACTTCTATCTCGACAGCCCCGGCGTCCTGGCCGACAGCAACGGCAACGTCATTGCCAACGAATTCGAGGATTTCGACCTCTCCGGAATGATCGCCGTCTGCAACCGCGGCAGCTCCTCCTTCGTTCAGAAGGCCGTCGCCGCGGCGAACCGGGGCGCCGTCGCCACGATCATCGTCAACAACACAGCCGGCACCCTGGGCATGGATCTGTCGGGCTACCCCTATACCAATCCCGTCGTTTCCTTCACCCGGGAGCAGGGTGCGCTGCTCAAGGCAGCGGGCGAGGCCGTGACGGACGGCGACGAGACGGTCGCCTATACGGGCAGCCTTTCCGTGGTGTTCGACCCCACCGTCACCGTCCGTGACGACGAATACTGCACCATGAGCGATTTCTCCAGCTGGGGCGTCCCCGGCGACCTCAGCCTGAAGCCGGAGATCACCGCCCCCGGCGGCAATATCTATTCCGTCGACGGCTCCGTGCCCGGCGGCAATGGCTACGAGAACATGAGCGGTACCTCCATGGCCGCGCCGCAGATCGCAGGCATCTCCGCTCTGCTGGCCCAGTACATCCGGGAGAACGGCCTGCAGGAAAAGACGGGCCTCACCCGGCGCGCGCTCATCAGCTCCCTGCTCATGTCCACCGCCCGTCCCCTGCTGGAGAAGCCCGGCGGTCTCTATTATCCCGTGATCCGGCAGGGCGCCGGCCTGGTGGACGCGGAAGCGGCAATGAACGCCGATACCTACGTCCTCATGGGCGAGGACGCCACCCCCGCTTACGCCGACGGCAAAGTAAAGGCGGAGCTGGGGGACGATCCGGAGCGCAGCGGGACCTATTCCTTCACCTTTACCCTCAACAACCTCACGGACAAGGAGCTCTACTATACCCTCAGCGCGGATTTCTTCACCCAGGGTATTTTCACATACTATGTGCTCACCAGGGACGACAGCGGGAATCTCACCGCCGCGAAGGACGGGGAAGGGCAGCCGCTGGTCGCCGACTACCTGAATCAGTCGGTCGCCCTTCTGGACGCCGACGTCAGCTGGACTGCGGACGGGAAGCCCTGCGACCCTGCCGAAGCGCCCAAGCTGGACTTCAACGGCGACGGCTTCTTTGACGTGAAGGACGCCCGGGCGATCCTGAACTGCGCCGTCAACGGCACGCCTCTGATCGACGATACCGGCGCCGACATGAACGGCGACGGCGAGATCAATACCTACGACGCCTATCTTGCCCTGGCCTCCTTTGACCGTGCCAGCGTGACCGTCCCGGCGGACGGTTCCGTGGAGATCGGCGTGACCGTGGCGCTGAACGACATCGCGGACTATGACGACTGCGGCGCCTACGTGGAGGGCTACGTCTTCGCCACCGAGCTGGACAGCGCCGACGGTGCCGTGGGCACCGCCCATTCCATCCCCGTGCTGGGCTACTACGGCAGCTGGTCCGAGCCCGCCATGCACGACAAGGGCTCCCTCCTGGAGTACGTCTACGGCACGGAAGAGCGGGAGCCCTACATGGCGGCCGCCAGGAAGGACCCCTACAGTACGGAGACCTTCGCCGTCGTATACGACTGGGACGACACGGTCTACGTCCTCGGCGGCAATCCCGTGACGTGGGACGACGTCTATATGCCCGAGCGCAATTCCATCGCTGGCAGCAGCGTGATCTCCTCGGCCTGGCTCTCCCTCATCCGCAACGCGGCCGGCAGCCTTCTCACCGTCGCCGACGCCGGGACCGGCGAGCTCCTGGCCCGGAGAGAAGGCGGAAGCCGGTATGCCGCGTACTACTATCTTGAGGGCCAGGCATGGCAAAACACCGTGCTCAGCCTCCCCTTCGGCTTCTCGCCTGCGGGCCTGGAGGACGGGACCGCTTTGGAGGTGACCCTGAAGCTCGCGCCGGAATATTACCGGATGGAGGACGGCAGCATCGACTGGGACAGCGTGTCCGACGAATCCGCCATCACTCTGCCTCTGGTGGTGGACAGCACCGCCCCCGAGATCCTTTCGGCGTCCTACGGCGGGGAAGCGGAGACTGAGGGACTCACCGTGATGATCGGCGAGAACCGCTATATCGCATACGCCGCCGTGTGGACCGAGGACGGCTGGAGGGACAGCTCCGGCGAGCCGCTCATGACGGCTGGCTTCGACCCGAAGGCGGAGGAAGGAGCGGGCATCACCATCTTCATCCCCAACGGCACGGATAAAGGCGCCGTGGACTTCACGGACGCCGCCAATACGCATCTGATGGTCGAGGTCTGCGACTATGCCGCCAACTGCACGACGTACAAGCTGAACCTCAATACGGAAGAGGTTGCGGGCGGCGTCCGGTCCCTGTGCATCGATCCCGAGTTCGGTCATACCGTCCCCGGCAACAGCATTAGCTTCACCGTGGAAGCCGAGCCCTGGGGCGCCGGCGACGAGGTCACCTGGTCCGTGGACGATGAAAACATCGCTGTGGTGGATGAGAACGGCGTAGTCACCGGCGTGGACGAGGGCGTTGCCTATGTCACCGCCGCCTCGGTGGCAAACCCCGAAGTCTCCGCGACCGTCCCGGTGCTGGTCTGCTATCCCGAGATCGAGCTGAACGCCGTGGCTTACGGCGCGGACGGGGAAGCCGGGATCATCGGCTTCAATACGAAGGACGTGATGAAGGGCGAGGAGCCCGAGGTGCTCGGCTATGTCGACGCGGATCTGGCGGATCTCTGCTGGAGCGGGGATCTGGAAACGCTCTACGCCGTCACGCTCAACGGGGATTATACCTCCACCCTCTATACCATGGATCCCGATACCCTGGCGCTGAACGAGATCGGCACCGAGGACCGGCTCCTCTTCCTGGGCATAGCGCCCTCCCTGGCATTCCCCGGCGTCACCGGCAGCGATTCCGTCAGCATGGTCAGCCTCTACGGCCCCTACCTGTTGGGCATCGATACGGAGACCGGCGCCTACAGCGGCGTGCTGGACTTCTCTGAGTATATCGACGGAGATGAACTCGTCGGCATCGCCTACGATCATAAAAACAGCTTCAGCTATCCCGGTCTGACAGACTATGACAGGTATTTCATCGTGGACACCGATTCCAACCTGTACTGTCTGGATATATACGTGTATTTGGGAGAACTCTATATCGACTGTGCCAAGCTCCTCAGCTTCAACGACCCCGTGTACGTCGATTACTACAACTCCCTCTATTATGACGGCACAAACCTCTTCTGGGCCCGCTTCGGCTCCTTCAAGGACGGCATCGTGGACCTGTACATGGTGGAAGATATCTACAAGACCGGCGACGTCTACTATCTCGGAACCTTCGGCGAGGAGATCTGGCCGGTCGTCGGCCTGGTCGAGCTCGAAGGCGTCGGCAGCGGTGCGCCCGAGCGCGCGAAGACCGGCGCTGCGGGTCCCCTTTCCGACAACGGCGCCGCTTCCCGTCTGGATCAGATCATCGAGATGAGCGCCGGGCTTGAGCCCGCGGAGCTGCTGGACAGCGTGGAGAAGCTCGAGCGTCAGCCCATCGGCAGCCTGCACGCAGTCGCAGCCGGGCAGACCCTTAGGGAGATCTCCGGGGATTCCGAAGCGGTCGCCGTCTGCAAGGTGGAGATCACCGCGGACGAAGCCTGCACGAGCGGCCTCTACACCGTGGAATACGATGCTGGGGCTCTGGAGCTGGTATCCGCTGAAAGCGCCGTCGCCAAATACAGCGTCGTCGCTAAGAAAGAGGGCAAGGTGACCCTGGGCTTCGCCACCCTGGATGAGATCAGGGAGGGCAGCGTGCTCCTCACCCTGACCTTCAACCTGCTGGACTACCCCCGGACGATCGTCACCGTCACCGCGAAAGAGCTGAACGACGAGACGCCCGGTACCGTGGAGGAGGCGCCCCTGGGCTACACCTTCGGCGAACCGGCGTGGACCTGGGCGGAGGACTTCAGCGCGGCCACGGCCGTCTTCACCGCCATCGAGGATGAAAACGTAAAACAGACCGTCGAAGCCACGGTCAGCTCCGAGACTGCGGAGGCTACCGGGGAGGCCGATGGCAAGATCGAATACACTGCGGTCGCCGAGTTCCTGGATCAGACCTATACGGATACGCAGGAGGTCGCCGTCCCCTTTGAGGCGCCCGAAGCCGACTGGACCGACGGCGAGGATGAAGAGACCGGCGAAGAGGCAGAGGACAAAACGGATGACAAGCGGGAAGAGACCGCCGGAACCGTCGACGCCGGGCCGGAAGAAAGCTTCATCTTCCCCTTCACCGACGTCAGGGAGAGCGACTGGTTCTATCGGGACGTATACGATACCTGCAGGGCCGGCTTGTTCATTGGCACCAGCGACACCACCTTCAGCCCCTATAACAACGTCACCCGCGCCCAGATCGTCACCATCCTCTACCGGCTGGACGGCCGGCATAAGGTGGATAGTCCCGCGCCCTTCCCGGATGTGGCCCCCGGCGCCTACTACGCCGACGCGGTGGCCTGGGCCGGCGCCAACGGCATCGTCTACGGCATGAGCGACACTGAGTTCGGACCCGATCTGGAGATCACCCGCGAGCAGTTCACCGCCATCATCTACCGTTACGCCTGCTATCGCGGCCTCGCGAACGAGCCGCAGAACAGCCTGCAGGGCTTCGCGGACAAAGACTTCGTATCCTCCTGGGCCGCCGAGGCCATGTCCTGGAGCTGCGCGAACGGCATCCTCAGGGGCAATGAGAAGCAGCAGCTGGATCCCAAGGGTACGGCTACCCGCGCCCAGGCGGCCGCCATCTTCAACCGCCTTGCCAAGCTGTTCGCGGAGCCTGAGGGACCCGTCGTCGGCATCGGGGTCAAGGGCCGCAGCTGAGCGCAGCGAAATAACGACGACAAAACCTCCGGCCCCGGCCGGAGGTTTTGTTTTGGCAGCGGTTCTTTCGTCGGCGTGTTTGCCGCCTTCATGCTCATCTTCCATTGACTTGCAGCCGGATTTGCGCCGTCCTTCGCCGCGGTTGGCACAAATCATTCCCGCCGTTCCCTGTCCGGTTTCAACGGAAGCTGAGTATCAGTCGAAGCGGATATCCCCCGTGTTCGTTTCGATGCTGCACTCCCCGCCGGTGCGGGAAGAGGGGACACTGACGCTGCCCGTATTCGCCTTCGCGGTGTAGATCTTGTCCGAGAGCAGATGGCCCGAGACGTCCCCCGTATTGGTGCTCAGCCGGAGGGAGGCGGCGTCGCAGTCCGCCAGCAGAAGATGACCGGTGCCGCTGCGAAGGGAGATCTCTCCGCGGGCGACGCTGTCCTTCAGCTCGATGTCCCCGGTGCCGGCTTTTGCGTTCAGGCTGCCGCAGGTAACGTTCTCCAGATGAATGTCCCCGGTGGTGACCTGCAGGACGAGGCCTTCCGTCGCCGTCATATCGCGGAGGGAGACGCCTCCGGACGAGGCGGTGACCTCCGCAGAACCGACCGTGGCCGCCAGGAGCCGGATGCTGCCGGTGCTGCGCTTCACGGTGAGGGCGCCGATGGACGCTCCGTCGACGGTCACGTCCCCGGTGCTGCCTTCCACGGAAAAGCTGTCGAATCGCAGGGAGCCCTGCAGCCGGAGGTCGCCGGTGCTCAGCTCCGCATAAAAGCGCTCGTAATCCCTTATCGGGAGATAAACCGTGATCTCCGGGCTTTCGGCAGAGAAGCGAAAGAGCTGATATTTGTCGGTATTCGTCTCTTCGATGGAGAGCACGCCCTTTTCCACGGCTACCCGGAAGGGCCGCCCGTCTTCCTCCCGGCAGACGACCCGGCAGGTCCCGTCCTCCGAGGGAAGCAGCTTCACGTCACAGGATCCGCCCCGGATGCTGACTGCGTCGAAGGGCTCCTCCGGCGCGTATTCCCGGGTGCTGAAGCTGACGGTCTCCAGCGGCCGGAAGGAAGCGCCCATGCCGAAGAATCCGGCCGCGGCCAGGATCACGCCCAGGAGCAGCATCCCGGCGGCAACAATCATTGCCCTTTTAGTCGATGCTTTCATTCTTATCCGCCTTTCTCACGAAAATCGATTTGATGCCCAGCAGGAGATTCCTGCCCGCGGCGACGGCCCCCGCGGCCGAGGCCCTGCAGACAAAGAAGAAGAGGATCGCCAGGCCGATCAGCACCAGGCCGGCGCCGGCGCAGAAGGCCCCCTGGGAGAGCTTCAGAAGGACAAACTGCAGGGCGCCGTAGATCACGGCCGCCAGACCGGCCGCGGCCAGGCTGAGGTCCACCGCAAAAAGGGAGATCACAACGGCCCAGAGCACGATGTATACGGCCAGGACCACCGACGCCGCCGCCAGAAGCAGGGGAAACCACAGAGGAAAGCCCAGGATCAGCAGGGTGAGCTCCCAGCCCCGCAGGCGGCGCTTCGGTTTCACCCGGGCCCGGATCAGCCTGGGCAGGGGCAGCTCCCGGAGAATCTCCGCCGTGATCTCCTCCACGCTGCCCAGGGCGGCGACGGCCTCCTCCTCGCTGAGCCCGTCCTCCATCTTGTCGTCGATCATCTCCCCGTAGTATTCCAGCGAGCTTTCCGCCGCATCCTCGGGGAAACCGGCCATGGCCTCCCGCAGCCGGAGAAGGAATGCTTCCTTATTCATCGGTCCCACCGCCTTTTCGGATAAATTCATAGATCGCCAGGAGCTCCTTCCAGTCCTCCAGGAAGCTCTCGATCCGCTGCCGTCCCGCTTCCGTGATGCTGTAGTATTTTCGCAGCCTGCCGTTGTGCTCCGCGCTGCGCACCGTCAGCAGCCTGCCCTCCTCCAGCCGCCGCAGGATCGGATACAGGGTCGATTCCGAGATCTCCACGTAGGGCTTCATGTCCTTGATCATCCGGTAACCGTAGGAGTCCGCGTTTTTGATGGAAGCCAGCACGCAGACCTCCAGGAGTCCGCGCTTCAATTGAATGTCCATACGATGCCTCCTTTCGCGTAATACTATACAACGCATAGTATGATGTGTCAAGAGGTATTTTGAAATTTTCTGCGTCATTGCTCAAACGGTTGGAAAAGAAACGGCGCTGCGGTATAATGATAAAAAACCCGGAAAAACCGGGAAGGAGGAGAAGACCTTGGGCGTCGAAAAATATCCCCATCTCTTTGAGCCGATCCGCATCGGCAATACGCTTTTCCGAAACCGAATCTTTGCCGCTCCCAACGGCTGCCAGTATCTGGACGGCGAAGGCGCGCCTACGCAGGAGGGAGTCGCCTTTTATGAGCGAAAGGCCCTGGGAGGCTTCGCGGCGGTGACCGTGGGAGAGTGCATCGTGGATTCCAAAACCGGACAGGCCCACGCCTATCAGGCCCTGCTGGACAAGCCCCGCAATCTGCCCGGCTTCTCCGCCATGGCGACGGCCATATCCCGCCACGGGGCCGTGGCCTCCGTGCAGCTGCAGCACTGCGGCATGTATTCCCACCTGGTCTACGAGCGGGGCGGGCAGCTGCTGGGACCGGTGGACGCAGCCATTCCCGACGTGCACAACACCAACAACGACGGGCACGAGGTCACTCCTTCGCCGGACGGACTGCGGTACGTCCGGGGCATGACGGAGGAGGAGATCGAGCAGCTGATCCGCGCCTTCGGGAAGGCGGCCGCCTTCGTGAAGCAGTGCGGCTACGGCATGGTGATGATCCACGCCGGCCACGGCTGGGGCCTCGCGCAGTTCATGTCCAAAACGGTGAACACCCGGCGCGACCGCTGGGGCGGTCCCGAGCTGGAAAACCGCATGCGCCTCCCCCTGGCGGTGATCGACAGCGTTCGCCGGGCCGTGGGTCCCGGCTTCCCCATCGAGGTGCGTATCAGCGGCGCGGAATGCATCGACACCGGCTATGATATCGACGAGGGCATCGCCATCGCAAAGCTGCTGGACGGAAAGGCGGACATCATCCACGTATCCGCCGGACATCACGAATCCTCCTATGCCGCCACCATCACCCATCCCGGCATGTTCCAGGAGGACGGGTGCAACGTGAAGTACGCCGCCGAGATCAAAAAGCACGTACGCACGCCGGTAGCCACGGTCGGCGCGCTGACGGACGTGGCCATGCTGGAGGAGATCATCGCCTCCGGCACGGCGGATATCGTGTCCCTGGGCCGCCAGAGCCTGGCCGATCCCGACCTGCCTCTGAAAGCGCGGCTGGGCAGGGAGGCGGATATCGACCGCTGCATGCGCTGCTGCGTCTGCTTCTCCAACAGCACCCGCACCCGCCGCCGGGCCTGCGCCATCAATCCCGTCATCGGCCACGAGCTGGAGGAACGCTATGCCCTCCCGCCCGCGTCCAGAAAGAAGGTACTGGTGGCCGGAGGGGGCATCGCCGGCATGGAAGCTGCCCTGACGGCGGCTCGCCGGGGCCATGAGGTCGTCCTCTGCGAAGCGGGAGATGAGCTGGGAGGCGTGCTGAAGTGCGAGGCGCTGGTACCCTTCAAGAAGTCCCTCGGGGAATACCTGCTCCGGCAGGCCCGCAGGGTCGCCGACGCCGGGGTGGAAGTTCGCCTGGGTACCGAGGTGACGCCGGAGCTGGCCGGGAGCCTGGGGCCGGACGCCATCATAGCCGCGCTGGGGGCCAGATCGGTGAAGCCCGCCATTCCCGGCATCGACGGAGCGGGCGTTTTCGGCGCGGAGTATATGTATACGCACCCGGAAGCCGCCGGACAGCGGGTGCTGATCCTGGGCGGCGGCCTGGTGGGCATTGAGCTGGGTATCTTTCTGGCGGGGCTGGGCCGGGAGATCACGCTCATGGAGATGCTGCCCGACCTGAACGACGGGGGCAACCTGGTGCATATGAACAATCTCCGGGTCCAGATCGAGGAAAAGAAGCTCCGGGTCGCCCTGAACACGAAAGCCCTCGCCATCGGTGAGGGCGGCGTGCGGGCGGAGGGTCCCGGAGGGGAGGTCTTCTTCCCGGCGGACACGGTGGTCTACGCGGTGGGACAGAAGCCCAACAGCGCCGCGGCCGCAGCCCTCAGCGCCTGCGCCCCCGAGTTTTACATGGTGGGGGACTGCACGGCGGCGCGGAACATCCTGGCCGCCACCACCGAAGCCTACAACGCGGCAAGAAATATCGGCCGGATCGGCTGATCCCCGCGCGTGGAAACAAGCCTGCATACAGATCCGGGGCAGCGGCGTTTTGACAGCCGCTGCCCCGGATGCATGATTTACGGAGTGTTCAGATCTCGAACCGTGCGCCGCAGGAAAGGGAAAGCAGCCGCGGCCCCAGGATCTCCCGCAGGAGCCGGAAGGGTCCTTCCCCGGTGCAGTGGCCGGTGTAATAAACGGAGGGACAGGCCAGCAGCGCTTCTCCCACGGCACGCACGAAGGCTTCCGGCTCGTCCGTTCCCAAGCCGGGATTCGTGAGGTGGAAGCCGGAAAAGACGGCGTCCGGCGCCCGGCCTTTGATTTCTTCCGCCCGCCGGAGGATGTTGACGATGCCCCGGTGTGCGCAGCCCGCGATCAGGATGAGCTTGCCCTCCGCCTCCAGCAGCATATTCTGTTCATGGAGGAAGCGGTCGCGCTGCAGCCCGTCGCCCTCCCCCTCGTAAAGCGTGCCGTTGGAGCCTGAGATCAGCGCCGTCCCGGCGACGTCGGAAAACAGCGTCACGCCGCCGTCGGCGGAGACCGTTCCCTCCGTCAGCCGGAAGCGGCCGGGATACTTCTCCGGGAGGGAAGGGTCCGCGCCGATGTCCTTCCGCCCGTAGGGGCGCTGCGCCGAGTGCTTCCCGAAGGCCAGCTTGTGGGCATAGACGGGAGCATGGCCGTTCAGGCGGAGAAAGGCCTCAAGGCCGCCCGCGTGGTCGTTGTGTCCGTGGGAGAGGACGGCGGCATCCACTGCCGCCAGATCGGCGCCCAGCTTCCCGGCGTTTTCCGCGAGCAGTTCTCCGTCGGGGCCGAAATCGAAGAGGATCGAGCGGTCTCCCGTGCGGACGTGCAGACTCAGGCCGTGGGCGCAGCGCAGCGCGCCCGGGGACGTGTTTTCGACCAATACGGTAACGACCATGCTTTTGCCTCCCCGGTTTTTGAACGAGTATAATACTAATCTTCCATTAAAATACGACAATCCTTGCGGCCTGATTTGCGCCATCCTTCGTTGTCGTCCTTGGCGGGCGACAGCCCGCCTGCGTCCTTCGCCTCGGCTGACACAAATCATGCTCGCAATTCTTTGTCTAGTTTCAACGGAAAATTAGTATACCACCCCTGCGGGCGGCCCGCAAGGCTGCCGGAATAAAGGAAAACCCTGCGCCGGGTCCGGAGACCGCAGCGCAGGGGACGAAAGGGCAGCGTACAAGCTCCGACGCTCAATGCCGCCGGAAGAAAGCGGAGAAAAGCTCGGAAAGGCTGCGCCGCCGCGTCGGCGCGCTGATCCGCTGGGCGGCGAAATAGCGGCTCAGCCGCTCCTGGCTGTCCGAGCCCCGGGGATTGTCCGCCTTGCGGTAGCTGCCGTCGGGCTGCATGTCCCAGCCCTTCACGTCGTCCTGCCGGAGAGCCTCCAGCACCTCCAGCACCTGGGTCCGGATCTCCGGGTCGGAAACCTCCACGAAAGCCTCCACCCGGCGCTGGGTGTTGCGGTTCAGCAGATCGCCGGAGCCGATCCACACCCGCTGCGCCTCCCCGCGGCCGAAGGCGTAGATGCGGGAGTGCTCCAGATAGCGGCCCACCACGCTGCGCACCCGGACGTTCTCCGTCGTCCCGGGGATGCCGGGCAGGAGGCAGCAGATCCCCCGGAGGAAGAGCTCCACCGTCACCCCCGCCCGGGAGCATTCGATGAGCTTGTTCATCACGGTGATGTCGTTGAGGGAATTGGCCTTGATGGAAACAAAGCCCTCGCTCCCCTTGGCGATCTCCCCGTCCAGCGCCTCCAGGAGCCGGGGCCGGAAGCCCAGGGGGGAGGTGATGAGGGCCTCGGTCGGCTCGGGTGGGTGTCCCATGGCGAGGGCCTCAAAGACGGCGGCGGCGTCCAGTCCGATCTGCCGGTCGGCGGTGATGAGAGAGAGGTCGCAGTATTGCTCGCTGGTAACCTCGTTGTAATTGCCGGTGCCGATCTGGGTGATGAAGCGCAGGGTATCCCCGCTTTTGCGGGTGATGAGGCAGAGCTTGGAGTGCACCTTGTGCTCCGGGAGACCGTAGATCACGGAGCAGCCGGCCTCCTCCAGCATTTCGCTGTAGTCGATGTTGTTCTTCTCGTCAAAGCGCGCCCGGAGCTCCAGCAGACAGAGCACGTCCTTGCCCTGGTCAGCCGCGTAGGCCAGCGCGGCCGCCAGCTTGCTGCTGGCCGCCAGCCGGTAGAGGGTGATGCGGATGGAAACGACCTCCGGATCGTCCGCCGCCTCGTAGAGCATATCGATAAAAGGGGTCATGCTCTGGTAGGGGAAGCTGAGGAGGATGTCCTTCTTGGCCAGGTAGCGGAAATAATCGCCCTTGCGCAGCTGCACCGTGCGAACGCTGCGCTTTTCCGGGTACCGCAGCGCTTCGCCGCCGGACACCGCGCCGCCGAAGCCCAGCTGGAAGGGGACGGCGGTCTGGTAGATCTGCCGGTCCTGTACTTTCAGGTTCTTTTTCAGCAGCTCCCGGAGATGCCGGTCCGGCTTGCCCCGGAGCTGCAGACGCACGATCTGCATCCGTTTCCGCTTCCGCAGGAGCTTTTCCATGCTGACCCGGAAATCCTCGTCCTCCGCCATGGCGTTGTCCTCGATGAACACGTCGGCGTTCCGCGTGATCCGAAACACGCAGCTGTCCTTCACGTCGAAGCGCTTGAAGAGCAGAGGCGCGAAATGCCGCAGCAGATCGTCCGTCAGCACCACTTTCTGCCGCCCCTCCACCTCATAGATCCGATATGCCGGCAGGCGGGAGAGGGACACGAGGCCCAGCTGATAGCGGTCCCGCTTTTTCAGCAGAACCGCAATATACGATTGGGTGTTGTCCAGGAAGGGGACGGGGTGCTTTCCGTCCACCACCCGGGGCGAGATCAGATAACGGGACTCCGCGAAAAACTTGCGGGTCATGCTCTCGTCCACCTTGGAGATGCGGCGAAAATCCACGAGCTCCACGGAGGCGGCCTTCAGGTCCTGCAGGAGCCGCCGGTAAACGTCCTCCGCCGTCTCCTGCTGCCGTTCCACCTCCCGGGCGATCCACTTCAGCTGGGTCGGCGTCGTCCAGCCGGTCTTTTCGTCCACGTAATCCGGCAGCAGCAGACTGCGGTGGAGAAGGGCCCCCACCCGCACCATGAAAAATTCGTCCAGGTTGCTTTGATAGATGGAGAGGAATTTCAGCCGTTCCAGCAGGGGAACGGAAGGATCCCCTGCTTCCATCAGCACCCGCAGGTTGAACTGCAGCCAGCTCAGCTCCCGGTCCGTGAAGCACGCCCGGCTCCGGGGAGGGAGCGCCGGTTCCTCCGGCACGTTTGGGGAGAGCGCGGTCTCATCCATGGGTCGGTTCAGCGGTCCTTTTCTTCCGCAGCGGCTTCCAGGGCCTCCGCAACGATGCGCAGGACCTTGATCCGGGCATAGAGCTTGTCGTTGGATTCGATGATGTGCCAGGGGGCGAAGTCCGTGGAGGTCTTCGCCAGCATTTCGGAGACCGCTTCCTCATACTGCGGCCATTTCTCCCGATTGCGCCAGTCCTCCTCTGTGATCTTCCACTGCTTCTCCGGCGTGTTCTGCCGCTCGGTGAAGCGCTGCAGCTGGGTCTCCTGGTCGATGTGGATCCAGAATTTCAGGATCACTGCGCCCCAATCGTGCAGCTCCTCCTCAAACTCGTTGATCTCGGTGTAGGCCCGCTGCCAGTCCTCCTCCGTGCAAAAGCCCTCGATCCGCTCCACCATGACCCGGCCATACCAGGTGCGGTCGAAGATGGCCACGTGGCCGGTGCGGGGCAGACGGGTCCAGAAGCGCCAGAGGTAATGCCTGGCCAGCTCGTGAGGCTCCGGGGAGGAGATGGGGTAGGTGTCGAAGCCCCGGGGATCCAAAGGATAGGCCAGCCTGCGGATGTTGCCGCCCTTGCCCGCGGCGTCCCAGCCCTCGTAGCAGATCACCACGGGGATGCGCTTGCGGTAGATGACGTTGTGCAGCTCGGCGATGCGCTTCTGCAGAACCTTCAGCTCGCTGCGGTATTCCGCTTCCCCGATCTTCGCGTCCAGGTCCGCGTCCGCCAGCAGGGGCGTTTCCGTCATGGGGAAGGCTTCCTCAAAGGGCAGACCGTGGACCCTCCCCGCCGCCAGCCCGGCGGAGACGGTTTCCGTCACCAGCCGGAAGGCCTCGTATTCCCGCAGGTTTTTCTTGCTGCCGTCCAGCACATGCCAGGGGGTGACGTCACCGGTTTTGGCCATGAAATCGTTGTAGGCGTCCCGGAAGTCGGCGTAATGATCGTTCTGATACAGGTCGTAATCCGAAACCCGCCACCGGGTGTCGGATGCTCCGCAGAGCTCCTTCTGGCGCTTCTTCTGTTCGTCTTTGGAAATGTGGATAAACAGCTTCAGCACCAGGTAGCCGTTGTCCCGGAGCTGCCGCTCGAAGCGGTTGACGGAGCGGATGCGCTGCCGGTAGGCTTCCTTGCCAAGCTTTCCGCGGAGGCGCTCGCGGACGGTGGCCTCCATCCAGCCTCCGTCCATGAACAGGAGCTTCCCATTCTCCGGAAGGGCGGAGAAGAAGGGGTAGAGGAAGGGGTAACGGTCGGCTTCTTTTCTGCCGCTGTCGACGGAAAACACGCTGAAAAAACGGGGGTCGACGTCGCTGATGAGGGTGTTGATCAGGCTGCCCTTCCCGGCGGCGGCCCAGCCCTCCACCAGCACCACCACGGGGAGACCGGCTTCCCGGAGGGCGGGCTGCAGGGCGATGAGCTCCTTCTGCAGCCGCTTTGCCTCCGCCTTCCTGCTTTCCTTATCCAGGCCGTCGTCGGCCCGGGTAAAGTCCTTGAGCATTTGAAACAACTCCTTATATCCTTCGGCCGGAGGCCGACGTAATTCCGAATCGTCCGGTCCCGTCCGTATCCCCGGTACGGGCGGGAGGGGAGAAGGCCCTTGCGGGCCGCCTGCGAATGATCCCTATAATATCCCACTTAAAAAGTATCACCGCGAGCCGCCTTTGTCAATGCGCCTGATTAAAGAGAATCTATACGGCGCCTATACTGGGCGTGTCCTGGTGCCGGCGAACGGCCGACAGAGAGTCTTCGCCGCCTGCGGCGCCTTGGATTCGAAGGACAGATCCCGTGCGGTCCCGGAAAAACCCCGCGTTTTTTTCTTATCCCGTTGAATACACCGGAGAAAACTGCTATGATTCATTTATATTCCACAAATCTTATGGGTTAAATCTCCGATGAGTGAGACAATTTGACGTATCGCTTCGGAAAGGAGGGCGGCTGCCGGTGAACAGAAACTCCGTTAGGCGGATCCTGTTTGTTCTCGTCTTTCTCGCGGTCGCCTTTGCCCTCGTATATTTCGCCTTCAGGGAGACCGTTCCCGATCTGCTGCCCCTGCTGAAGCACGGAGACGTGGACGAGATCCAGGCGTATCTCCGCAGCAGCGGCACGTGGAAGGGCGTGCTGTGCACGGCGCTGCTGCAGATGCTGCAGGTCTTTTCCCTTGTCATCAGCGGCGTGCCGATCCAGGTCGCCGCGGGCGTGGTATACGGTTCGTTTTACGCGATGCTCATCTGTCTGCTCGCCTCCTCCGTCGCGCAGATGCTGGCCTTCCTGCTGTGGACGCGAATGGGAAAGCGCATGGCGCAGTGGTTTCCCGTGGAGGGAAAACAGCTGCGCGTGATCCAGCGGCTGCGAGATTCGGGGACGCCGCCCCGCTATACCGTCTTTCTCGCGGGTATGATCCCGGTCCTGCCCAACGGGCTCATCCCCCTGCTGGCGACGAAAATGGAGATCACGGTCTGGGATTTTGCTCTCTGGGTCGGCCTGGGAAGTCTGCCGAACATCTTTCTCTGCTGCGCCATCGGCAACCGGCTGATCCGGGGCGACTGGCTTCTGAGCATCGTCTATTTCGTGGTCATGCTGAGCATCGTGATCGTCATGTGGAAATTCCAGGACCGGGTCCTGGGACTGTACCGGCGGATCGTGAGGCCGAAGAATAAAGACGAAGACGGCGGCTGAAAGCGGTGATCCGCCCGGTCCCGACGGCTGTGAAAGCCTGACAAGCTGTGCAGGACTCCCGGAGAAAATGCGGCAACGCGGGGAACTATCCGTATTATGGGACAGTTCCCCGCGATATCATAAGGACGGGCGAAGCGGAGACGTGTTCATGCGGGAGTTCTCCCTGGGCCTGGAGGCGCTGGAGCGCTTCGTGAACAGGGAACCGCTCTACCGCGTGCACGAATGCGTGTTCGGCGTTCTCGCCTTCGAAAGCGAACCCGTCGACCCCAGACTCTGAAGCGCAGCGGTCAGGTCCGGCGGGTCTCATATAGCAGCATGAGGTCTTCAATGTGCAACCGGGCTCGGCAGCATGGATGACAGAATATAAAACCGATGGGGAACCTGGTTCTCCATCGGTTTTTGCGGTGTGCCCGGCAGCCGGAAGCGTCAGCCTGTTTATACTCTGCAATCCCCGCTTATCTGAGTATGCTGTCGGTATCGCTTTTGTACGATTGAAACGTTATGAATCCCACTATATAATATTGTTTGTGATATTTCCGACTGGTGCATATCGGCTAGCAAAAACCGGCACGGCCGCATCCGTCAGTGAAGCGCAAGCCGGGCTGCGCTTTTGCGTGGTCGTTTCGTCTGATCGGAATCAACGCAAAAGAATTGCTCTTGGTTTGACCGCAGAGCTTTGCTGGGAGGGAACAGCTTGAAGGAGGTTTTTCTGGCACATATAGCAAGAGACGGAAGCAAAGCACAGACTGTTTTAGAACACATAATGAACACGGCACAACTGAGCAGCCGGTTTGCAGAGCCGTTCGGCATGGCCGAGCAGGGGAGACTGATCGGCCTCGCGCATGATATCGGTAAGTGTTCCAAGGCGTTTCAGGAAAGGCTCAGAGGCGGCCGCGTGGTCGACCATGCCGCGGCAGGCGCATTCGAATGTGCGAAGCTGGATGCGTTCTGGGCCGCCTGCTGCGCTGCGGGACACCACGGGGGTCTGCCGGACTTCGGAAACATCCGCAACGACACAGCGGACGATCCCACTTTGTTTGGCCGCCTTCAAAAAGCGATCAAAAGAGGCATCCCAGCCTACGAAATGCCTTTCGAATTATTATATACCTCTGCGCCGGAAGGCTATGGCAAGGATCTCCTGACAGATTCCTTCATCATTCGGATGCTGTTCTCTTGCCTTGTGGATGCAGACTATCTTGATACGGAATGCTTTATGTCCGGCGGAGCGGTTGATCGGGAACCTGGAGAGCCGCTCCCCACTTTGCTGGAGAAGCTGGACCGGTATATCGCGCCATGGTGGAAACCGTCGAATGAACTCAACCAAAAAAGAAACGAGATACTGCGCGCCTGCATCGACGGAAGCGCACGGGAGAAGGGCCTTTATACGCTGACCGTTCCCACCGGGGGCGGAAAAACGATCGCTTCCATGGCATTTGCGCTGAATCACGCGGTACGGCACGGCATGACTCGCGTGATCTATGTGATCCCATATACGTCCATCATCGAGCAGACAGCGGCGGTCTTCCGGGAAGTCTTCGGCGAAAGAAATGTCGTGGAGCATCATTCCGGCGCCCTCTTTGAAGTCGCCGAGGGCGGGGAGACCGGCCAATACCGGAACATCAAAGCGACGGAAAACTGGGATGCTCCGATCATCGTGACGACGGCGGTGCAGTTTTTCGAGTCCCTGTATGCGAATCGCCCGTCGAAGTGCCGGAAGCTCCACAACGTCGCCAACAGCGTCATTATTTTTGATGAAGCACAAATGCTTCCGTCCGCCCAGCTTCAGCCCTGCGTTGCCGCCATCAGTTCGCTGGTGACGCACTTTGGCTCCACCGCCGTACTTTGTACGGCGACGCAGCCGTCCCTGAACGACCTCTTCGCACGATTTGCTCCGGGGTTCAGCCCCAAAGAGCTTTATCCAGACGTCACCGCTGTGTACGACGCATTCCGCCGCGTGACCTTTGCCGACATGGGCACAGTAAATGTCGAAACACTGTCAGCTAAATTGAAGGCGCTGCCTCAGGTCCTCTGCATCGTCAACAGCCGAAAAAGCGCGCAGGAGGTATTTGCACAGCTCCCTGCGGATGGCAGTTTTCATCTGTCGACGCTGATGTATCCCGCCCATCGTCGGGAGATCCTGGAAGAGATACGAACCCGCCTCCGCAGCGGTCTGCCCTGCCGGGTGGTATCCACTTCCCTGATCGAAGCGGGCGTTGACGTGGATTTCCCAGCGGTCTATCGCGAGATGGCGGGTCTGGATTCGATCCTGCAATCGGCCGGCCGCTGCAACCGGGAGGACAGAAACCCACCGGAGGAGAGCATGGTAACGGTGTTCGACGGTGTCTCCGCAACGCCGCAGCTTCTTCAGGTCAATGTCGGTGCAGCAAGGGAAGCATTGGCAGGCGGCGCCGATCCAGCTGCACGGGAGACGATCACCCGCTATTTCGAAACCTACCGTTCTTTGGCAGAAACGACGGATAAGGATGGAGTCGTCAAAGCATTTGCAGAAGGCGTGCAGGGACGGAGGCTCCCGTTCCGCACAGTGGCCGAACGGTTTCATATGATCGACGACGCCACGAAAACGGTTTACGTGCCTTTGGGAGAAGGAGCGGAGCTGGTCTGCCGCCTTCGGGAGGGAGAGCGATCCCGCAGCCTGTTCAGGAAACTCGGGCAGTATGCGGTTAACGTCTACGACGCGCAGTTTCGTTCGCTTCTCGGCAGCGGAGCGCTGGAACTGCCGGAAGATGGCTGCGCCGTTTTGACGGAGGTCGAACGGTATGATCCTCGGATCGGGTTAAAGGTTTTCGACGATCAAATGACGCTGGGATTCCTGTCTGTATAAAGCGGTGGGGCAGGGACCGTCGGTCCCTGCCCCACCCGGAGTATCATTGATAACACTCTAATTTCAACCCACAGACATGATGCCTGACGATATCAAAACAAGTATACCACACCTGTCAAGAAATCTTTTCATACATAACACTCTAAAACTAGACGATGCGTGATTCTCGTGTTATACTTCAGCCATCAATAATTTGAGACTATATGAGAAAGGGGTGATTTGGCTTGTCGATAGCGTTGGAGGTCTGGGGAGACTACGCGTGTTTTTCCCGGCCAGAGATGAAGGTGGAACGCGTGAGTTACGACGTGATCACGCCCTCCGCTGCCCGTGGCCTGATCGAAGCGGTTTTTTGGCATCCCGGGATGCGATGGGTCATTGACCGGATTCAGGTTTGCAATCCCATCCGCTTTACCAACGTCCGTCGAAATGAGGTGAAGGACGTGATTTCCGCACGCAACGTAAAAACTGTGATAGAGAAAGGCGTTGGAGAACTGTACCTTTCCACGCCGGACAGCATCCAGCAGCGTGCGGCCATGATCCTGAAGGACGTCCGCTATATCATCGACGCGCATTTCGAACTGACGGATAAGGCAGCGCCGGGCGACAATGCCGGGAAGTTTCAGGAGATGACGCGGCGGCGCATCGAAAGAGGGCAGTTTTATCATCAGCCCTGTTTCGGGACCAGAGAGTTTCCTGCCCATTTTCGGCCCTGCGGAGAACGACCTCCCTGTCCTGACGAGCTGAAGGGGGAGAAGGACCTGGGCTGGATGCTGCTGGATATGGATTACAGCGACCCCGCCGATATCCGGCCGATCTTCTTCCGCGCCGTTATGCAGGACGGCGTTATCAAAGCGCCCGATCCGCGGAAAGAGGGGGTGAAGGGATGATTCTGCAGGCGCTGACGCAGTATTATGAGGACCTGGTAAAACAGGACAAGATCGCGCGGCCCGGCTGGGCAAAGCAAAAGGTAAGCTATGCGCTGTGCATCAATGCGAGCGGCGAGCTGGAGCAGGTGATCCCCCTGCTGGAGGAGGTCGGCGGGAAAAAGCCCCAGCCGCAGCGGATATCGCTTCCGGCGCCGGTCAAGAGGACGGTCGGCATCGCCCCGAATTTTCTGTGGGACAACAGCAGCTACCTGTTGGGCGTCGATACGAAAGGAAAACCGGAACGGAGCGTCAGGTGTTTTGAAGCCTGCCGGGATTTCCATCATGCTCTGCTGGATGGGAGCAACAGCCGCGCGGCAAAGAGCCTTATGTGCTTTTTCGATCGCTGGAAGCCCGCCGAAGCCGCCGGAAACCCCGCTCTGCAAGCCTGCTTTGACGAAATAACGTCGGGAGGCAATCTCCTGTTCCGCGTGAACGGGGTTTTCGCTCACGAGGATGAGCTGATCCGGCAGGCATGGCAGACTGCCTATGATCGGGCGGAGGGTCAACTTCAGCAATGCCTCGTCACCGGGCAGGAGGCCGTAATAGAGCAGGTGCATCCTTCCATTAAAGGCGTGGACGGCGCTCAATCCAGCGGCGCGGCCATCGTATCCTTCAATGCGCCGGCCTTTTGCTCCTACGGTCAGGAGCAGAGCTACAACGCCCCCGTGGGGAAATACGCCGCCTTTGCCTATACCGCCGCATTGAATTACCTGTTGGCCGATCGGGAGAACGTGCAGAAGATCGGGGATACCACCGTGGTCTGCTGGGCAGAGGGCGGGGAACCTCAGTATCAGGCGCTGACCTTCGCGGCCCTGTTCGGAAAACAGGAAGCCGAGCTCAGCGAAGCCGATCTTCGGGACGCCGTCCGGAAGCTGGCACAGGGAAAGCCGGTCCCGGAGCGGAAGCTGGATCCGGCGCGGCCATTTTACATCCTGGGCCTGTCTCCCAATGCCGCCAGGCTCTCCGTCCGCTTTTTCTATCGGGATACGTTCGGGAACCTGATGAAAAACGTGAATGCCCATCATGAACGGATGGAGATCGTCCGTCCCGCATATGACGACTTTGCGACGATCCCGCTGTGGGCGATGCTGCGGGAGACGGTCAACCCCAACTCCCGCGACAAGAGCGCCAGCCCGCTTCTGGCGGGCGCGGTCGCCCGCGCGATCTTCACCGGCGGGCTTTATCCGGCGGCGTTGCTGGAGCAGACCATGCTGCGCATCCGCTCGGAACGGAACGTCAATCGCGGGAAAGCTGCGATCATCAAGGCGTATTATTTGAAGAATACCAATGACGGCTGCCCGAAGGAGGTATTGACGGTGGCACTGAACGAAGCAAGCACCAATCCGGCTTATACGCTGGGACGACTTTTTTCCATTTTTGAAGCGGTGCAGGAGGCGGCAAATCCCGGCATAAACACAACGATCAAGGACAAATATTTCAATTCGGCTGCCTCCACTCCGGCGACGATCTTTCCGCTGCTGGACAACCTCTGCCAAAAGCATCTTCGGAAGCTGAACGCAGGGAGCCGCATTTGGTATGAGAAGCAGATCATGGCCCTGACCGGCGTGCTGGGAGAAGAATACCCGTCCCGGCTGACCCTGCCGCAGCAGGGATCGTTCAACCTCGGCTACTATCATCAGACGCAGAAGCGCTACGAGAAAAAGGAGGAGAAATGAAATGAAGCCCATCAAAAACCGCTATGAATTTGTCATTCTTTTCGACGTGGAAAACGGAAACCCCAACGGCGATCCCGACGCAGGCAACATGCCCCGCATCGACCCCGAATCCGGCTACGGCCTGGTGACCGACGTCTGTCTCAAACGCAAGATCCGCAACTATGTGGAGACTGTGAAGGAGGACAGCACCGGCTATCGGATCTATATCAAGGACGGCGTACCCCTGAACCGCAGCGACAGAGAGGCCTGCGAGTATGTGGGCGTGGACGCCGACAAGCTCAAGGAAGCCAAGAAAAAGGACGATAATCTGGATGCGAAGCTCCGCGATTTTATGTGCGAAAACTATTTCGACATCCGTACCTTCGGCGCGGTGATGACGACCTTTATGAAAGGTGCGCTGAACTGTGGACAGGTTCGCGGCCCCGTGCAGCTCGGCTTTTCCCGCAGCATCGACCCTATTCTGCCCCAGGAGGTGACCATCACCCGCACTGCCATCACGACGGAGGCGGACGCGGAGAAGAAGGACACGGAAATGGGACGCAAGTATATCGTGCCTTATGCGCTTTACCGCTGCGAGGGCTATATCTCCGCCAACCTCGCCAGAAAGACCACGGGCTTTTCCGAGGACGATCTCGCGCTTCTATGGGAGGCGATCCTCAATATGTTCGAAAATGACCGTGCCGCCGCCCGAGGGAAAATGGCCGTGCGGGAACTGATCGTGTTCAAGCACGATTCAGAACTGGGCAGCGCCCCGGCGCACAAGCTGTTCGAGCTGGTCAGCGTTGGGAAAAAGGACGGCGTCGCCGCCCCCAGAACGTATGCAGATTATACCGTCAGCGTGGACGAAGGCCGTCTTCCCGCGGGCGTGACCTGTACCCGCATGGCATGAGCTTTGCAGAGGACGACTATCTCCAGCTCTCCGGGCTCCAGCATTTTGCCTTCTGCCGCAGGCAGTGGGCGCTGATCCATATCGAAAACCAGTGGGCGGAGGATGTCCGCACGACGGAGGGCGAGCTGATGCACGCGCGTGCGCATGATTCTTCGCTGCGGGAGCGGCGCGGGAACGTGATCACCGTGCGCAGCGTCAGCATCAGCTCGCCCACCCTGGGCGTGACGGGAAAATGCGACGTTCTGGAGTTTCACGCCCATCCGAAAGGGATCCCGCTGCCGGAAACAGACGGAACCTGGCTGCCCTACCCCGTGGAGTACAAACGCGGCAGACCCAAGGAAAACCCCGCGGACAGGCTTCAGCTTTGCGCCCAGGCCATGTGCCTGGAGGAGATGCTGTGCTGCGACATTCCGGAAGGCGCGCTTTACTACGGGGAGCCGCGCAGGAGAGAGCCGGTTCCGTTTGCGGACGAGCTGCGGCGCATGGTCAGGGAAAACCTGGCTGAAATGCACGAGCTGTACAGGCGGGGGCATACGCCGAAGGTGAAACCGTCAAAATCCTGCGGCGCCTGCTCTCTGAAGTCCCTCTGTCTGCCCGGATTGATGAAGACGCGGAGCGCCTCCGGCTATCTGGCGGCAGCGCTGGAGGAAAGCGGATGAAAAAGCTGCTCAACACACTGTTCGTAACTTCGGAAGACGTATACTTGTCCCTGGATGGGGAAAACGTGCTGGCAAACCGGGATAAACAGGTCGTGGCCCGCTACCCGCTCCATACGCTTCAGAGCATCGTCAGCTTTTCTTATGCCGGAGCATCGCCGGCACTTATGGGCGCCTGCGCAGAGCGGGACGTCGACATGGTCTTTTGCACGCCGCGGGGCAGATTCCTGGCGCGGACGGCGGGGATCGTGGGCGGAAACGTGCTGCTGCGGCGGGAACAGTACCGGATCGCAGACGATCCGGCGCGGAGCTGCGCGATCGCCGGGAAAATGGTGTTTGGAAAGCTGTACAATGCCCGCTGGAGTCTCGAACGCGCTTTGCGGGACCACGGGCAGCGTCTAGACGAAGGACGGTTCAGAGAGGCGATCTCGGTTTTGAAGGAACAGCTGCCGAAAACCGCGGCGGAGAGCGATCCGGAAGCGCTTCGGGGATATGAGGGCGTCGGCGCAAAGGCGTATTTCGACGTTTTCGACGATATGCTGCTTCGCAGCAGGGAGGATTTCTTTTTTCACGGAAGGAACCGCCGCCCGCCTTTGGACCGCGTCAATGCCCTGCTGTCCTTTGCCTATTCGCTGCTCGCCTCCGATTGCGCGTCTGCGCTGGAAAGCGTTGGACTGGACCCTTACGTGGGCTTTCTTCATCGGGATCGGCCGGGCAGGAGATCTCTTGCGCTGGATCTGATGGAAGAACTGAGACCCTGCCTGGCAGATCGCTTCGTTCTGACCGCGGTGAACAACCGCATCGTTGAGCCTTCTGACTTTGAGTTCTCCGGCAGCGGTGCGGTTACGCTGACGGATCGGGCGCGGAAGGCTTTTTTGAAGGCATGGCAGGAGAAAAAGCAGGAACAGCTCACCCATCCGTTCCTGCAGGAGAAGCTGCCCTGGGGAATGGTCCCGTATGCGCAGGCTCTTCTGCTGGCCCGCTATATCCGCGGAGATATGGACGCTTATCCGCCCTTTTTGTGGAAATGAGGCAGGCATATGATGGTGCTGATCACCTATGACGTGAATACGGAGACGGCGGCAGGACGAAAGAGGCTTCGTCAGATCGCAAAGACCTGCGTCAATTATGGGCAGCGGGTGCAGAATTCTGTGTTTGAATGCGTATTGGATCCTACCCAGTGCAAACAGCTCCAGGCAAAGCTGCTGGGACTGATGGATGAAAACACGGACAGCCTGAGGTTTTATTATTTGGGAAACAAATACCAGACCAGGATCGAGCACTTTGGGACCCGAGAGACGTATGATCCCGAAGGCGTCCTGATGGTTTGACGGTGCGAACGGAAAGCTGACGCGAAAACGCGGAAGAGTTCGCACCGGAAACCGTCGGGAAACACAGCGCCGTATTTGCTGCACGGGTCTGTTAAACAGCCCGTACGCTGGCGTTATCGGCGAAAACTATCGTTTGTTGACAAAAATGCCAGGGTAAACTTGTGCATTTTTGCTGTCCCTCCCCGCGCGGGGAGGGTGGATTGAAATCTGCAGCGTTTCACCGCATGGGCACGGCGGGCAGGTCCCTCCCCGCGCGGGGAGGGTGGATTGAAATCAGGCCCGGCAGCAGGGCAGGGACGAGCGGGAGCGGTCCCTCCCCGCGCGG
>JAFXUU010000092.1 GCA_017524845.1 Oscillospiraceae bacterium | reverse complement strand
TAAGTATCGACGATGATCTTCCGTCCGGTGAGGCCGCTGTCCCCATGGGGGCCGCCGATGACGAAGCGGCCGGTGGGATTGACATAATACTTCGTCTTTTCGTCCAGCAGCTCCGCGGGAATGATGGGCTTCACCACCAACTCGATCATATCCTTCCGGATGGTCTCCAGGGAGACGTCGGGGCTGTGCTGGGTGGAGAGGACGACGGTGTCCACCCGCGCGGGCTTCCCGTCCACGTATTCCACGGTGACCTGGGTCTTCCCGTCGGGCCGGAGGTAGTCCACCAGGCCCTCCTTCCGCACCTGGGCCAGCTTCATGGCCAGCCGGTGACTGAGGGCGATGGGCAGGGGCATCAGCTCCGGGGTCTCCGTGCAGGCGAAGCCGAACATCATGCCCTGATCCCCGGCCCCGTTCTGCAGCTCGTCCGTGCCCGCGGCCTTGGCCTCCAGGGACTTGTCCACCCCCAGGGCGATGTCCGCGGACTGCTCGTGGATGCTGGTGAGCACGGCGCAGGTCTCCGCGTCGAAACCGAAGGCGCTGTCGGTGTAGCCCACCTCCCGCACCACCCGGCGGGCGATGGAGGGGATGTCCACATAGCAGCTGGTGGTGATCTCTCCCATGATGTAGATGACGCCGGTGGTGGCGGTGCACTCGCAGGCCACGCGGCCGGTGGGGTCCTGGGCCAGGATGGCGTCCAGCACCGCGTCGGAGATCTGGTCGCAGAGCTTATCGGGATGCCCCTCGGTGACGGATTCGGAAGTAAACAGTCTCTTGCTCATATCAATTCTCCTTTACTCGTATCAGACCTTCCAGCCGCTGAGGTATTCCTCCTGGCCGGGGGTCAGGGTGTCGATCTTCAGGCCCATGGCCGCCAGCTTCACCGCCGCGATCCGGTCGTCGATCTCCGCCGGGACCTTGTAGAGCTTCGTTTCCAGCCAGGGGTGGCGGACGATCCACTCCGCCGTCAGCGCCTGGACGGCGAAGGACATGTCCATGATCTCCGCCGGGTGGCCGTTCCCGCAGGCCAGGTTCACCAGCCGCCCCTCCCCCAGGAGGTTGAGGGTGCGCCCGTCGGCCAGGACGTAGCCCTCGATGTTCTCCCGCCGGGTGTAATGGCGCACGGCCATGGCCCGGAGGCCCGCCGCGTCCACCTCCACGTCGAAGTGGCCGGCGTTGGCCAGGAGGACGTTGTCCTTCATCACGGCGAAATGGCGGGGGGTGATCACGTCCCGGCAGCCGGTGACGGTGACGAACACGTCCCCCAGCGGGGCCGCCTCGTCCATGGGCATGACCCGGAAGCCGTTCATGGTGGCGTCCAGCGCCTTGAAGGGGTCCACCTCCGTGACGATCACGTCGGCCCCCATGCCCCTGGCCCGCAGGGCCACGCCCTGGCCGCACCAGCCGTACCCCGCCACGACCACGGTCTTCCCCGCCACGACGAGGTTCGTGGTGTGCATGATCCCGTCCCAGACGCTCTGGCCGGTGCCGTATTTGTTGTCGTAGTAATGCTTGCTCTTGGCGTCGTTCACCGCCACCATGGGGCAGGGCAGGGCCCCCGCCTTCTCCCGGGCCTTCAGCCGCAGGATGCCGGTGGTGGTCTCCTCGCAGCCGCCCAGCAGCTCGGAGGCGCAGTCGGCGCAGTCCCCCGCCAGGAGGTCCACCAGGTCCCCCCCGTCGTCGATGATGACGTGGGGGCGGCATTTCAGCGTCTCCTTCAGCAGGGCGGTGTAGCCCTCCGCGTCCACCCCGTGGACGCCGAAGGTCTCGATGCCCAGGCTGGCCGCCCCGGCGGCCACGTCGTCCTGGGTGGAGAGGGGGTTGGAGCCGGTGAGGAAGACCTCCGCCCCGCCCTTCTGCAGCACCAGGGCCAAATTGGCCGTTTTGGCCTCCAGGTGCACGGAGACCGCGATCCGCTTCCCCCGGAAGGGCTGCTCGGCCTCGAAGCGCCGCTCGATGCCGCCGAGGGCCGGCATGAAGGAACGCACCCAGTCGATCTTCCGGCGGCCGCTCTCCGCCAGGGACATGTCTTTTACGATACTCATGGTACCTCCTCTCAGGATCGGCAAAAAACAAAAAACGCTTCGTCTTCCGACGGAGCGCAGCAGGGCTTTTCCCTTACCTTATCTTTCGTCACCGTCGGAATTGGCACCTTTCGCGGCCGGAGGCCGGGAGGTTGTCGTGGCTTCACAGGGCCGTTCCCTCCGCCACTCTTGATAAGGCTGTTCAGTTTTCGGCGGCTTGCGCCGCTATCAACGAATTATAGCATATCCTTCCCGTTTGTCAACGGTTTTTTCTTGACATCGGCGGGATCCGCGCTATAATCTGAAAATGAAAATCAATTTCAATTTGTGAGGCGCAGCATGGCTTATCAGACGAGACAGGGAAAGCTCCTGCTGGACTATCTCCGCACCCAGGGGACGCGGCACGTTTCCGTGCCGGAGATCGCGGAGAGCCTGCCGGAGCGCATCGGCACCGCCACCATCTACCGGCAGCTGGACAAGCTGGCCGGGCAGGGCCTGGTGCAGAAATACGTGAACGACGGCGGACCCGCCTGCTATCAGTACGTGGCGGAGGGGGGCGAGGCCTGCGCCCGCCACTTCCATCTGAAGTGCGCCTCCTGCGGCGCCCTCATCCACTTGGAATGCGGGGAGATGGACCGGCTGACGGAGCACATCTTCCGGGAGCACGGCTTCCGGACGGACCTGACGCGCTCCGCCTTCTACGGCGTCTGCGCCGACTGTCTGAAGAAGGAGGCGGCGGATCGATGAAAAGGCTCTGCGCGCTGCTGCTCCTGGCCGGCCTTCTGTTTTCCCTCGCCGCCTGCGGGACCCGGAAGACGCCGGAGGGCGAAAGGCTGCGGGTGGTGGTCTCCGCGTTCCCGGAATACGACCTGGCGAAGTCCGTCGGCGGCGGGCACGCGGAGGTGACCCTGCTGCTGAAGCCCGGCATGGAGCCCCACTCCTACGAGCCGACGCCCCAGGACATCCTCGCCATCCGCGGCGCGCAGCTCTTTATCTATGGCGGCGGCGAGAGCGACGTGTGGGTCGACCGGCTGCTGGAGGCGGGGGACCTGGGGGATACGAAGGTCCTGGCCCTCATGGACCACGCCCTGCTGCGGAAGGAGGAGACCCAGGAATATATGACCGTGGAGGAAGCGGAGGAGGCGGGGGACGAATACGACGAGCACGTCTGGACCAGCCCCAAAAACATGATCCTCCTGGCGGAGGCCGTGCGGGACGCCCTCGCGGAGCTGGACCCGGCGAACGCGGAGGATTACGGGGCGCTCTGCGAAGGCTATATCGGGCAGCTGGAAGCCCTGGACGGGAGGCTGCGGGAGCTGGCGGAGACCTCGAAGCGGAAGCTGCTGGTCTTCGGGGACCGCTTTCCCTTCCTCTACCTCGTGCGGGAATACGGCCTCGAGTACGCCGCCGCCTTCCCCGGCTGCTCCGGGGAGACGGACGCGAACCCCGCCACCGTGGCCCACCTGATCGACACGGTGCGGGAGGCGGGCATCCCCGTCGTGTTCAAATGCGACCTCTCCGCCGGGAAGCTGGCGGACACCATAGCCGAGGCCGCGGGGGCGAAGGTCCTCACCCTGTATTCCGTCCACACCGTTTCCAAAGACGACTTCGAGGCCGGGACGGGTTATCTCGCTCTCATGGAAAAAAACGCGGAAGCACTGAGGGAGGCGCTGAACTAGCATGGCACTGATCACCTGCCGGGACCTTTGCCTGGCCTACGAGGGGAAGACCGCCGTGGAGGGGCTCAGCTTCGACGTGCCCGCGGGGGACTACCTCTGCATCGTGGGGGAAAACGGCAGCGGCAAGAGCACCCTCATCAAGGCCCTGCTGGGCCTGAAAAAGCCCCGGAGCGGCAGCATCGCCTACGGCGACGGGCTGAACCGCCGGGAGATCGGCTACCTGCCCCAGCAGACCCCGGCCCAGAAGGACTTTCCCGCCTCCGTGCGGGAGGTGGTGCTCTCCGGCTGCCGGGCTTCCCCCTTCTTCGCCCCGGGGGAAAAGCGCCGGGCGGCGGAGAACATGGAAAAGCTGGGGCTGACGGAGCTGCAGGGCGCCTGCTACCGGGACCCCTCCGGGGGCCAGCAGCAGCGGGTGCTGCTGGCCCGGGCCCTCTGCGCCACCCGGAAGCTGCTGCTGCTGGACGAGCCCGTGACGGGGCTGGACCCCGCCGTCTCCGCGGAGCTCTACCGCATCATCCAGGACCTGAACGACGCCGGCGTGACCGTCGTCATGGTCTCCCACGACGTGGACTGCGCCATCGAGCGGGCCAAGACCATCCTGCACCTCCGGCGGGTCCCCCTGTTCTGGGGCCCCGCGGGGGAATACCGGCAGAGCGAGATCGGCCGCAGCTTCATGGCGGGCAGGCCGGAGGAAGGGGGCGGAGAGGCATGAGCGTCCTCCGGGAAATGCTGTCCTATTCCTTCCTGGTGCGGGCCCTCACGGTGGGGGTGCTGGTGAGCCTCTGCTCGGCCCTCCTGGGGGTCCCCCTGGTGCTGAAGCGCTACAGCATGATCGGCGACGGGCTGAGCCACGTGGGCTTCGGCGCCCTGGCCGCCGCGGCCGCCCTGAACGCCGCGCCCCTGGCGGTGGCCATCCCCGTCGTGGTGGCGGCCGCCTTCCTGCTCCTGCGCCTGAGCTCCGCCAGCCGCATCCGGGGCGACGCGGCCATCGCCATGATCTCCACCGGCGCCCTGGCCCTGGGCGTCATCATCATCTCCCTTTCCACGGGCATGAACACGGAGACGGGCAACTATCTTTTCGGCAGCATCCTCGCCATGTCCGAGGGGGACGTGCGTCTGAGCCTGGGGATCACGGCGGCGGTGCTGCTGCTGTTCATCGTTTTCTACAATCCCATTTTCGCCGTCACCTTCGACGAGACCTTCGCCCGGGCCACCGGCACCCCCGCCGGGGCCTGCAACGCCCTGCTCAGCCTGCTGACGGCCCTCACCGTCGTGGTGGGCATGCGCATGATGGGCTCCCTGCTGATCTCCGGCCTCGTGATTTTTCCCGCCCTGAGCGCAATGCGCTTGTGCAGGCAATTCCGGCATGTTATAATCTGTGCGTCGGTGCTGTCGGTCTGCTGCTTTATTGTCGGCACCGTGATCTCCTACGCCCTGGCCATCCCCACGGGGGCCAGCGTCGTATGCGTGAACATTCTGGTCCTGCTGGGCTGCTTCGGCCTGGGCAGGCTGAGGGAGCGTGGATAAGGGATGGGCGAAACGATCCTGGAGGTCAGCGGCCTCCGCCACACCATAGCCGGGAGGCCGGTGCTGGACGGGCTCAGCCTCCGGCTGGAGGCCGGGCGGGTATACGCCCTGCTGGGGCCCCAGGACAGCGGCAAGACCACCCTGCTGCGCGTCCTGGGCGGGCTTGCGCCCCTGCAGGAGGGCTCCGCCGCGATCTGCGGCGAGGACGTCCGCTCCCCCGCCGCCCGCCGGGAGACCGGCATGCTGGTGGACGAGCCCGCCCTCTGGGGGGAGCTCAGCGTGGCGGGCAATCTGGAGCTGCAGGGCCGCATCCTGGGCAAAACGGACCGGAAGCGCATGGGCAGGCTCATGAAGGCGCTGGAGATCCTCCCCCGGGACACCGGGCGGCGGCGGGTGGGCTCCTGCCCGGAGAGCATCAAGATGCGCCTGGGGGCCGCCATGGCCCTGCTGGGCGAGCCCCGGCTCCTGCTGCTGGACGAGCTGTATTCCGGCCTGGACAGCGACGACGCCGTGCGCATGGACGCCCTCCTGGCCGGGGAGACGGCGGCGCGGCCCATGGCGGCCCTGCTCACGGGCAGCTTTCTCCCCCATCTCTGGGGTCCCGCCACGGACTTTCTCCTGATGAAAGGCGGCCGGATCCGGGCACACTACACGAAGGAAGAGCTGACGGCGCGGCTGCCCGAGGGCTTCGGCGGCACGGAGCTGGCCGCCCTGCAGGAGACGCTGGAAAAGGAGGCTGCGGAATGACCGGACTGCTCAGAGGCGGGTTTTACCGCCTGACCCACAGCGCCGTCCTGCTCATCGCCCTGCTGGTGATCCTGGCGGCGGACGTATTCCTCAATTCCCGCTGCGACGTGACCTCCTCGAACATGCGGGAGCTGCCCATGCTCTGCACCATGAGCGAGTTTTCCGCCTACGCGGAGAGCTCCAACATGAGCGTGACCACCGCCACCGCCTTCTTCCGGAAGCGGGGCCAGCTGGAGAGCTCCGACGCTGCGGACGTGATCGGCGTATTCCAGGATATCCACCCCTTCCAGTTCCGCTGGGTCCTGGCCGCCAAGCGGGGGATGCTGGCGATCCCCATCATCTTCGCCATCGTGTTCCTGGCCCTGGACTTCGACCGGCGCAGCTTCAACAACGCCCTCTACACCGGGTTTTCCCGAAATCAGGTATATTTCGCAAAGCTCATCCTGCTTTTCGTTTCCGGCTTCCTCGTTTCCCTCGCGGGCATCTGCGCCCTCACGGGGATCTACGCCGGGACCGTGTTCACCCGCCTGCCGGGGGGCTACGTCTGGTCCCGCCTGCTGGCCCACGCCCTGATGGACTGCGCCCTCATGGCCCCGCCCCTGCTGGCGGTCTGCCTCATCCGCAAAACGGTGATCTCCGGCGGCGTGATCGTCGCCTACGACCTGCTGCTGCGCTTCACCGGCCTGGTGCAGACGGACATGGACCTCTGGGGCCAGGGCGGGAACCTGCTCCCGGTGGTGCTCCTCAGCCTCCTCTGCATCCTCCTCTGCGCCGCCGCGGGCTGGATCGGCTTCCGGAAGGCCCGGCTCCCCTGAGCGCCCGGTGAACAGAAAGGACTTAAACCCATGAAGACACTCGTTGCTGACAAGAACGCCCTCCGGGCGAACCTGAACGAGATCCGCTCCCGGGCCGGGAACGCCGACATCGTGGCGGATCTCAGCGCGGACGGGCAGGGCCTCGGACTGCTGCGCATGGCCCGCTTCCTCGCCGACGAGGGCATCGGCCACTTCGCGGTGACGGAGACGAGGGACGCGCTGCAGCTCCGCCAGGGCGGCTTCCAGCAGGCCCACGTCCTGATGCTCCGCAGCATCACGGACGTGCGGGAGCTGCAGGACCTCATCGACAACAGCGTGACCTTCACCATCGGCTCCAACGAGGCGGGCATCGCCCTCAACGGGCTGGCCGGGGAGCTTCGCACGGTGGCGGAGGCCCGCATCCGCATCGACACGGGCCTGGGACAGTACGGCTTCCTTCCCTCGGAAACGGACAAGATGCTGAACCTCTACCGGCACATGCCGGGCCTGGCCATCACGGGCATGTACGCCCGCATGTCCGGGGTGAACCTGAAAAGCGCCGCGGAGGCCCAGTATCGGGCCTTCCTGGGGGCCGCGGAGGCCCTCCGGAGCCAGGGCGTGGACGTGGGGAACCTCATGGCGCTGGATTCCTGCAGTCTCTTCCGGCTGGACGCCGCCGGGCAGGGCTCGGTGCTGGTGGGCTCCGCCCTCATCGGCCGCACGCCGGTGAAGACCGGGGCGGGACTGACGAAGGTGGGCAGCATCGAAGCCACCCTGGAGGAGATCAAGTGGCTGCCGGAGGGCAGCGTGATCGGCCTGGGGAAGGGCAGGACCCTGAAAAAGCCCACGAGAGTGGCCGTGCTGGACCTGGGCTGGGCCAACGGCATCGGCATCCTCCGCCGCACCGAGCGGCAGGAGCTGCCCCTGCTGAAGCGGCTGCGGGGCCTCCTGGAGCCGGGGGACCGCTTCGAGCCGGTGGTGAAGGTCGCCGGGAAGCGGGTGCCCGTGCTGGGGCAGACGGGGATGACCGCCCTCACCCTGGACGTGACGAAATGCGAATGCGCCCCCAGGGACATGGCCGTGCTGGACGCGGACCCCCGGATGGTGCGCTTCCTGCCCGTGGAGATGCGGGAATGAACGTGATAAAAAAGCTCTCCCCCCACGTGGCCGACCTGATCGCCGCCGGGGAGGTGGTGGAGCGCCCGGCCTCCGTCGTGAAGGAGCTGCTGGAAAACAGCTTCGACGCCGGGGCGAAAAAGGTGACCGTGGAGATCCAGCGGGGCGGCATGGGCCTCATCCGTGTGACGGACGACGGCTGCGGCATGTCCCCGGAGGACGCCGGGACCTGCTTCCTTCGCCACGCCACCAGCAAGCTGCGGGACGAATACGGGCTGGAGGCCATCGGCACCCTGGGCTTCCGGGGCGAGGCCCTGGCGGCCATCGCCGCCGTCAGCCGCGTGCAGCTGCTGACGAGGGAAAGGGGCGCTCCGGAGGGGGTATCCCTCCTGCTGGAGGGGGGCGAGGAGCTGGGCCGGGATCCCGCGGGCTGCCCCGAGGGCACCACCATCGTGGTGCGCGACCTCTTTTACAACACGCCCGCCCGGCTGAAATTCATGAAAAAGGATTCGGCGGAGGCCGCCGGCGTCGGCGCCGCCGTCGTCCGCTGCGCCCTGAGCCACCCGGAGGTCTCCCTCCGCTACCTGCGGGACGGGAAGGAGGAATTCCACACCGCCGGAGACGGGCGGAAGGACGCCTGCATCTACACGGTGCTGGGCCGGGACTTCGCGAAAACCATGCTCCCCGCCGCCGGCAGCGGCGAAAGCCTGCGGGTGGAGGGCTACGTCTCGCCCCCGGCCAACGCCCGGGGGAACCGCAGCGCCCAGTATTTCTTCCTCAACGGCCGCTGCATCCGCTCCCAGCTCCTTCAGGCCGCCCTGGAGCAGGCCTACCGGAATTCCCTCTTCACCGGACGCTTCCCCGCCTGCGTGCTCTTCCTCACCATGAAGCCCAACCTGGTGGACGTGAACGTCCACCCCGCCAAGACGGAGGTCCGCTTCCTGCAGGAGCGGGCGGTGTTCGACGCGGTGTACCGCACGGTGCTGGCCGCCCTCCGGAGCGAGGAGACCCTGCCCGAGCTCCGGCTGGAGCAGATGCGGGAGCAGGCGGAAACGCCCCCGGGACGGACCGATCCCCCGGCGGAGACGCCCCGGCGGGCGGAAGCCTCTCCGGCTCCGGCCGGGCGAAGCCGGGAGTCCCTTCCCGCCAACATGCCGGAGATCGTGGAGCAGCTGGTGTTCCGCGGCTCCCGCACCCCCTACAACGCGCCGCCGGGCGATTCGGAGCCGCCGCCGGAGCCGAAGCACGGCTCCTACGAAATCCCGAAAGCGCCGGTGGAAGCGGAAAAGGCAAAGCCGGCCGCGCCGGAACCGGCGGTTTCGGAGCCGGAGCCCGCGCCGGGCGCTCCCCTGCCTCCCTACCGCATCCTGGGGGAGGTCTTCGCCGAATACATCCTGGTGGAAAGCGGGGAGGAGCTCATCCTCATCGACAAGCACGCCGCCCACGAGCGCATGATCTTCGACCGGCTGCAGCAGCGGGACCGGCCGGAGGCCGGACAGCTCCTCCTGAGCCCCCAGGTCTGCGGCCTGGAGCCGGAGGCCAAGGCCCTGCTGCTGGAAAACCTGCCCCTCCTCCGCGAGCTGGGCGTGGAGGCGGAGGACTTCGGCGGCGGGGCAGTGATGGTCCGGCAGCTGCCCCTGGGCTTCGCGCCGGAGGAGGCGGAGGGCCTGCTGACGGAGCTGGCCGCCGCCCTGCAGCTGGGACGGAGGCCCGGCACCCTGGGCGTGCGGGACGAGACCCTGGCGGCCATGGCCTGCAAGGCCGCCGTCAAGGCCGGGACGCCCTCCGAGCCCCGGGAGTGGACGCCGGTGGCGGAGGCGGTGCTCCGGGGCGAGGTGAAATACTGCCCCCACGGCCGGCCCGTCACCCTGCGCCTCACGAAGAAGCAGCTGGACCGGAATTTCAGACGAACATAAGCCCGGCGTCCCCGCCTTCCCGGGGCTGCCGGGAGGAAAAAAGGGGGGGACCTCCGTGTCCGCCAGAAGCATCGCCCTCATCGCCATGGCGGCGGTGATCCTCTGCGTATGCAGCTGGATCACCGTGCCCTTCACCGTGCCCTTCACCATGCAGACCTTCGCCGTGGCCTGCGCCCTTCTGCTGCTGGGAGGCAGGCGGGGCCTCGCGGCCATCGGCCTCTACGTCCTGCTGGGCATCGTGGGCCTGCCGGTGTTCTCCGGCTTCCGGGGCGGGCTCGGCCATCTGCTGGGACCCACGGGGGGCTATATCCTGGGCTTTCTTTTCACCGGCCTGGCCTTTCTCCTGCTGGAGCCGGTACTGCCGGAGAAGCCCTATGTCCTGCGCATCCTCCTGCTGGAATGCTGCCTGCTCCCCTGCTACCTCGTCGGCACCCTCTGGTTCACGGCCGTCAGCCGCACGAAGGGCGGGGGGACGGGCTTTCTCACCGCGCTGACCCTCTGCGTCCTGCCCTATCTCCTGCCGGACCTGGCGAAGCTGATCCTGGCGGAGCGGGTCGCCCATCGCGTCCGGAAGCGGCTCCCGGAGCTGCGGGAATGAAGGTATAGGACCGAAAAACACGGCGGGCAGCCGAAGCTGTCCGCCGTATTCTTATATGTGCGGGTTCAAAGCTCTTCCTCGCCGTAATCCTCGGTCTCCTCGTCCGGCTCCGGCTCGGGTTCCGGCTCAGGCTCGGGTTCTTCGTCCGGCTCTTCGTCCGGCGCGTTTTCGTCTTGTTCAGCGGGGCCTTCCTCGGTCTCGCCCTCCGGCTCCGGCTCCGGCTCGGTCCCGTCCCCTTCGTCCTCGTCGTCCCACTCGTATTCGTCTTCCCAATCGTCCTCGTCGTCCCACTCGTACTCGTCCTCGTCATCCGGTTCGGGCTCCGGCTCCGGCGTTTCCTCCGGCCCGGGGGTCTCCTCGGGCTTGTCCGGCGCCTCCGGTTCTTCCGTCTCCTCCGGCTTGTCCGGCGCCTGAGGCTCTTCCGTCTCCTGGGGCTCGGGGGTCGGCTCCGGCGTAGGCTCGGGGGTCGGCTCCGG
>JAFXUU010000091.1 GCA_017524845.1 Oscillospiraceae bacterium | reverse complement strand
CACAGACTACCACAGCCACCTGGGCACCCGGAACGCGGGCATGGCCGTGTGGGGCCGGGAAAAGGGCTGCAGCCGGCAGATCCACTCCATCGCCAACACGCCCTTCCGCACCAAATTCGAAGACGACCTCGGCACCTTCAGCGGCTGCTGCGGCTTCGGCTGCATCAGCGACACGGATCCCCAGCCCCTTATGGTCCGCTCCCACCTGGGGCTCTACGCCATCACCACCGTGGGCATCATCAACAACGCCGAGGCGTTGATCGCCAAGTATTTCTCCGACCACGGCCATCAGTTCATGGCCATGAGCTCCGGCAAGGTGAACACCACGGAGATGGTGGCCGCCCTCATCAACCAGAAGGAGAATCTGGTGGAGGGCATCCGCAACGCCCAGGCGCTGATCGACGGCTCCATGACCATCCTGCTCATGACGGGGCCGGACGAGATCATCGCCGCCAGGGACACCCTGGGCCGCCTGCCCGTGCTGGTGGGCAGGAACAGCGAGGGCTGCTGCGTCTCCTTCGAGTCCTTCGCCTACCAGAAGCTGGACTACCGGAACGAATACGAGCTGGGCCCCGGCGAGATCGTGCGCATCACGGCGGAGGGCTGCGAGACCATCTCCCCCGCCGGGAAGGACATGAAGATCTGCGCCTTCCTCTGGACCTACTACGGCTACCCCAACTCCAACTACGAGGGCGTGAACGTGGAGGTCATGCGCTACCGCAACGGGGAGATCATGGCCCGGGACGAGATCATCCGGGGCAGTCTGCCCAAGGTGGACTACGTGGCGGGGATGCCGGATTCCGGCGTGCCCCACGCCATCGGCTACGCCAACCGCAGCGGCAAGCCCTTCGCCCGCCCCTTCGTGAAATACACCCCCACCTGGCCCCGCTCCTTCATGCCCAGCAGCCAGAACGTGCGTAACCAGGTGGCGAAGATGAAGCAGATTCCCGTGCCGGAGCTCATCGACGGGAAGAAGCTCCTCATCGTGGATGATTCCATCGTCCGGGGCACCCAGCTGCGGGAGACGGTGGAATTCCTCACCGAGGCCGGGGCGGAGGAGCTGCACATGCGCGCCGCCTGTCCCCCCCTCATGTATACCTGCAAGTTCCTGAATTTCTCCCGGGAATACTCCGACGACGAGCTCCTGGCCCGGCGCACCATCCGCAAGCTGGAGGGCGAGGACGGGGATAAGCACATCGAGGAATACGCCGACGCCTCCACCCAGCGGGGAAAATGCCTGCTGAAGACCATCTGCGAGGAGCTGGGCTTCGACTCTCTGGGCTACCAGTCCCTGGACGGGCTGCTGGAGGCCATCGGCATCGACCGCAGCCGCGTCTGCACCTATTGCTGGACGGGAAAGGAGTAAAGGTGATGGAACAGTCTCACAGCGCGGCCTACGCCGCCGCCGGCGTGGACATCGAGGCCGGCTACAGGGGCGTGCAGCTCATGAAAAAGCACGTGGAACGCACCTTCATCCCCGGCGTCGTCTCCGACCTGGGGGGCTTCGGCGGCCTCTTCCGGCCCGACCTTTCCGGCATGGAGGAGCCGGTGCTGGTCTCCGGCACCGACGGGGTGGGTACGAAGCAGCGCATCGCCCAGCTCATGGACAGGCACGACACCGTGGGCATCGACTGCGTGGCCATGTGCGTAAACGATATCGTCTGCTGCGGGGCGAAGCCTCTCTTTTTCCTGGACTATATCGCCATCGGCAAAAACCTGCCGGAGAAGGTAGCGGCCCTGGTGGCGGGCGTGGCCGAGGGCTGCGTCCGGGCCTGCTGCGCCCTCATCGGCGGGGAGACGGCGGAGCACCCCGGCACCATGGCCCCGGAGGACTACGATCTGGCGGGCTTTTCCGTGGGCATCGTGGACAGGAAAAAGGTGCTGGACAACAGCCGCACCCGGCCCGGCGACGTAATGATCGCCCTTCCCAGCAGCGGCCTCCATTCCAACGGCTATTCCCTGGTGCGCAAGGTCTTCGACGTGGAGCATGCCGACCTGGGAAAGCCCGTGCCGGAGCTGGGCATGAGCCTGGGGGACGCCCTGCTGATCCCCACGGAGATCTACGTGAAGCCCGTGCTGGCGACCATGGAAAAAGCCGAGGTGCGGGGCGTCAGCCACATCACCGGCGGCGGCTTCTATGAGAACATCCCCCGCTCCCTGCCCGCGGGCCTGGGGGCGAGGATCGAGAAGGCCGCCCTCCGCACACCCCCCGTCTTCCGTCTCCTGCAGGAGACGGGACACATCCCCGAACGGGACATGTTCAACACCTACAACATGGGCGTGGGCATGAGTCTCACCGTGTCGAAGGACACGGCGGACCGGGCTCTGGCCGCCCTTCGGGAGCAGGGCCTGGAGGCATACGTCATGGGCGAGATCGTGCAGAGCGAAGACAAGGTCGTCTTCTGCTGAAGGGAGGAACGGCATGGAACCGATCCGCATCGCGGTGCTCGTCTCCGGCGGCGGCACCAATCTCCAGGCCCTCATCGACGCGGCCTCCCGGGGCGAGCTGCCCCACGGCAGGCTCTCCCTGGTGGTCTCCAACGTGAAGGGGGCCTACGCCCTCGCGAGGGCGGAAAAGGCGGGCATCCCCGCCCTCACCCTCACGAAGAAGGCCTGCGGCGGCCAGGCGGGCTTCGAAAAAGCCCTCCAGGCGGAGCTGGAGAGCCGGGGCATCGACATGCTCGTCCTGGCGGGCTTCCTCAGCATCCTCAGCGGCGATTTTGCCGCCAGGTGGCCCAGGCGCATCATCAACATCCACCCCGCCCTCATCCCCTCCTTCTGCGGCAAGGGCTTCTACGGCCTGAAGGTCCACGAGGAGGCCCTGAAATACGGCGTGAAGGTCACGGGGGCGACGGTGCATTACGTAAACGAGATCCCCGACGGCGGGGAGATCCTCCTGCAGAAGGCCGTGGACGTCCTCCCGGAGGACACCCCGGAGACCCTGCAGCGCCGGGTCATGGAACAGGCGGAATGGGTGCTCCTGCCCAGAGCGGCGGAGCTGGTGGCCGCAAGGCTCGCGAACGAAAAGGAGAGTGCAACGTGACCGATCTTCTGGAGCTTCTGAAAAACAATCCCTATCCCGGCCGGGGCATCGCGGTCGGGCAGAACCGGGTGTATTATTTCATCATGGGCCGCAGCGAAAACAGCCGCAACCGCATCTTCGTCCCCACGGAGGACGGCATCCGCACCGAGGCCTTCGACCCCGCGAAGCTGAAGGACCCCAGCCTCATCATCTACCATCCCGTGCGGAGGATCCCGGGCGCCCTCGTCGTCACCAACGGGGACCAGACGGACACGATCCGGGACCTCGGGGATTTCCGGAAGGCCCTGATGACGAGAGAGTATGAGCCGGACGAGCCCAACTTCACCCCCCGCATCTCCGCCATCCTCTACGACGGCGGGGCCTTCGAGCTCAGCATCCTCAAGCGGAAGGACGGCCGCTGCCTGCGGGAGTTCTTCTGCTACGAGGGCTGCAGCGAGGGCCGGGGCTGGTTTCTCAGCACCTACCGGGGGGACGGGTCACCCCTGCCCTCCTTCGCCGGGGAGCCCGTCGAGGTCTCCATGCCCGCGCCGGAGGAGGTCTGGGCGGCGCTGAACCGCGACAACAAGGTTTCCCTCTACACGAACGTGGGCGGCGAGGTCCGCCTCTTCAACAAGAATCTGGGGGACTGAAATCCGATCCGGCTCCGGCAGATGCCGGGCCGCCTTCCGCAGGGGAAGGCAGAAAGGCAGATGAGTATGAACGAACTGGAACTGAAATACGGCTGCAATCCCAGCCAGAAGCCCGCGCGCATTTTCATGCGGGACGGGAGCGAGCTGCCGGTGAAGGTGCTCTCCGGGCGGCCCGGCTACATCAATTTTCTGGACGCGCTCAATTCCTGGCAGCTGGTGAAGGAGCTGAAGGCGGCCACGGGCCTGCCCGCCGCCGCTTCTTTCAAGCACGTATCCCCCGCCGGGGCCGCCGTGGGCAAGCTCCTCAGCGACACGGACCGGGCGATCTACTTTGTGGATAAAAAAGCGGAGCTCAGCCCCATCGCCTGCGCCTACATCCGGGCCCGGGGAGCCGACCGGCTCAGCTCCTACGGGGACTGGGCCGCCCTCAGCGACGTCTGCGACGCGGCCACGGCCCGCTATCTGAAAAACGAGGTCTCCGACGGGGTGATCGCCCCCGGCTACACGGAGGAGGCGCTGGCGATCCTGAAGGCCAAGAAAAAGGGCGGCTACAACGTGGTGGAGATCGACCCCGCCTATGAGCCCGCCCCCCAGGAGACGAAGGACGTTTACGGCGTCAGCTTCGAGCAGGGGCACAACAACTCGAAGATCGGCCCCGCCCTCTTTGAAAACATCGTCACGAAGAACAAGGACCTGTCCCCGGAGGCGGTGACCGATCTCATCGTGGCCCTCATCACCCTGAAATACACCCAGTCGAACTCCGTCTGCTACGTGAAGGACGGGCAGGCCATCGGCGTGGGCGCCGGGCAGCAAAGCCGCATCCACTGCACCCGCCTGGCCGGGCAGAAGGCGGACAACTGGTATCTCCGGCGGCATCCCAAGGTGCTCGGGCTCCAGTTTGTCGACGGCATCCGCCGTCCCGACCGGGACAACGCCATCGACGTGTACATTT